>NZ_CP023540.1:323287-646575 GCF_003692615.1 Chryseobacterium sp. 6424 | reverse complement strand
GCGCAAAACGTTGTTTTTCTTTAGGCAATTTGTCTGAAATGATGGAGATGAAGATAATATTATCCACACCCAATACAATTTCAAGGAAGGTAAGTGTCAGCAAGCTAACCCAGATTTGCGGGTCTGTAAAATTGGGCCAGTCGATACCGGTAAATAGATCCATAGGTAAAATTTTTATAAGGTGAAAAATAGTTTTTTTTATGAATGAAGCATCATATTACATGACTTCTTGCCGTAGAAAATCAATACACATCTCTACCGTAGCCTCTAGGTCGGCAGGCAGATCAGTCTCTACCCAAGGTTCTTTCGCACCGAAGGTATGATTCGCACCTTCTATCAGCCGCAGTTCTGAACTCTTACACCATTCATGCAGTAAGTAAGCTTCCTTATCCTTTACGGCGTCATCCTCAGTTCCCTGCACAATCAGAAATGGTTTTTCAAGATGTTGCGCCGCATATTGTACAGAAAACCGATTTTCATTCGCTTTATAATCTTCATAGAACTGGTAATAATGCGGCATTTGCTGCTTTGTACGGGCATTTTCAGAGTACATCACTCCGGTTTCGCGCCACTTATCCAACCGTTCACCGCTCGGGAAACGGTATCCAAAATGACTCACACCCGCTAATGAGATCAAAGTTTTCACCCGATCATCCTCAAAAGCTTTTATCACTGAAATTCCGGCGCCGCGACTATGGCCAATCAATACTATTTTTTCGGAATTGATGTTTGGGCGCGTACTGAAGCAGTTCAGGACCTCATCGTAATCAAGCATTTCTTTGCTGAAATTATTATTTCCGAAAGCATCTAAATCAGCAAACTCGGTAGGTTGTTCTACAGTAGTTCCGTTATGTGAAAAATTGAATTTCACAAAGAAGAAGCCTGCTTCGGCGAACTTTTCGGCCATAAGGTCCCAAGCACCCCAATCTTTGTAGCCTTTGTAACCGTGAGCAAAAATGATGAGCGGTAAGTTTTCAGAAGACTCGGGATAGAAAGCGTCTGCCAGAAAATTTCGGGTTACAGGATTTTCTATAAGAATATTACGCTCAATTGTGATATTGGTTTTCAGTCTTTGCATTGAAATTTAAATTAAATTTAACCCAAATAAAAAAATGATGAAGATTTACGCTTTCCTTTTTGTCTTCTGCTCCTCTGCAATAATCGCGCAAAATAATGAAGCGAAAATAAATTTGCTGAAAATAGTTGACGTAAGTTACGAATACAGGATTGCACACCACTTTTCAGCCGGTGTACATGCCGGAACGGGATTAGTAAAATTGTCTGATGACACACAAAACCGTCTGTTCCTGAAAGGTTTCGGAAGGTATTATCCGCTGAAAAGACAGAATTTCAGTAAACTGTATCTGCAACTTTCGGCGATCTATAATCGGGATGAATATTTTCCGCCTTCGGACCCGAACGTGAGACACCGTGTAGGCATGTACGAGGAAGCGGGCATTTTGGCAGGTCTTGGGTATAAATTCATGATCCGGGACAGGTTTTCGGTAGATGTATACGGCGATTTGGGTGTAGATCTGATACATCCGGAAGCTTTGTTACCGATACTGGGTGACGCGGGGCTGAGTTTGGGTTATCGGTTTTGATTTTTTTTCGTAGTTTTTTTTAGTTTGGTCTTGCCTGTCTAACCTTGTAAAAGTTTGGAACCTTGACAAGGTGGTGCAGAGTTTCTTGTGATGTTAAATAAGGGCGTTCCGTAGGAACGCTATTTTGCTTGCTATAGCTGATTGATAGCGCTCCTACGGAGCGCGCCTGGAAATATCAGATCATTGTTCTACACAGATAGGATTCCTCCGGAATCCGTTAAACCTTGTCAAGGCTGTGCGCGGCAGGCTTCAAGATTGCTGAGTTCACTGATCGGGGCTTGTAATCTGGCACGGCACCGCGTGAGCGATTGCAGCGGCATCCCTCTGCCTGCGGCAGCAGGCAGAGGATAGAGCGGAAAGCGCGGCCCGGGCGGCGGCCAAGGCGGCTGCGAGGGACACGCCCAAAAAAAATCACCCAGTAAAAAAACTGAGTGATTTGGAATTTGCTACCAGATCTTGATTCTTTCTTCCGGTGCTTTGTAAAGCTTATCGCCCGGTTTCACATCGAAAGCCTTGTAGAACGAATCTTGATTTACCAACGGCCCGAATGCACGGAAATAGCCTGGAGAGTGCGGATCTGTCTTCACCTGATTCACCATGTACTGCTCGGTAGATTTGGTTCTCCATACAGTTGCCCAACTCATAAAGAATCGTTGGTCTTGTGTAAAGCCACTGATTGGGCCTGGATTCCCATGATCTTTAAGATACATTTGGAGGGCTGTGTAGGCTACAGCTACACCACCAAGATCGCCGATGTTTTCACCACTGGTGAATTTCCCGTTGATGAAACTGCCTTTCACAGGTTCGTATTGGCTGTACTGATCTGCCAGTTTGCCTACTTTCAGGTCGAAGTTCTTGCGGTCAGCATCTGTCCACCAGTTGTTTAGGTTTCCGTCCCCATCAAAGCGAGAGCCCGAATCATCAAATCCGTGGGATATTTCGTGGCCGATTACAGCACCGATTCCACCGAAATTCACAGCAGGATCTGCTTTGAAATTGAAGAACGGCGGCTGAAGGATGGCTGCCGGGAACACGATTTCGTTATTGGAACCGCTGTAATACGCGTTTACGGTCTGCGGAGCCATTCCCCACTCTGTTTTATCTACCGGTTTACCTACTTTATCGAGGTTTTTCTCATACTGCCATTTCGAGACGTTTTGCAAGTTTGCATAATACGTTCCGCCCTGCTCTGGCGCGACGAGGGTTAATTTAGAGTAATCCTTCCAAGTGTCGGGATAGGCAATTTTCACACTGAATTTCGAGAGTTTATCCTGTGCTTTCACTTTGGTCTCATCAGACATCCAGTCGAGGTTCGCAATGTGATGCTGGAAGGCTTTTTTCAGGTAGCTGATGTAGGTTTCCATCTGTTCCTTTGCGCCGGCCGGGAAATATTTTTCCACGTACAGTTTACCGAAGGCTTCACCTAAAGTCCCGTTGATCACGCCCAGTCCGCGCTTATCCATCGCACGCTGTTCTTTCTGTCCTTGCAGATATTTGGAGTAAAAGTTGAAGTTGATATCATCCAAACGCTGGTCTAAACTTGTGGCGTTGCCGGATACCAAACGTGCTTTCATGTAATCTTTAATGAGAGGAAGCGTGCGTGCATTCATCCATGTATCCATCGTCTGAAGATACTTAATTTCGCTTACGATCACTTTATCGGTATTTACCCCTGCCTTGTTCAGATAGTTCTGTAGATCTACGTTCTTTACCAAAGTTTTCAGTTCAGCTACTGTTTTAGGATTATAACGCAGGTTGGCATCGCGGTTCTGCTCATTGGTGAGTAGGTTGGCGGCCAGTTGCTTTTCAAAAGCGACTACCTGCTGTGCGGTCTGGTCTGGGTTTTTATATCCAAGAACTGTGAACAGTTGTGCTACATAATTTTTATATTCCTCGAGGGTTTTGGTATTGGCATCGTTCTGTTTCTGATAGTAATCTCTGCCAAGGCCAAGGCTCGGCCCACCGAAATAAACCGCGTTCATGTTGGAATTTTTCAAATCCGGACCTACACGCCATGCATACAACGGATTGTCGCCAGTTTTGGTTGCTTCAATGAGATATTTCTGAAGGTCGGCAATGGTTTTTACTTGGTCGATTTTGGCAAGGTCAGCCTTTATCGGGTTGATGCCGTCAGCATTTCGTTTCTCCCAGTTCATGAATGTGCCGTAAAGCGCCTGGATTTTTTGCCCTTCCGAACCGGCCGGATAAGTTTCGCCCAAAATTTTGTTGAGGATTTCTAGTGACGCCACATCCACATCCTCACGAAGTGCATTGAAACTTCCCCATGATGCTTTATCTGAAGGGATTTCTGCGGTTTTCACCCAGTTACCATTCACATAGCTGAAAAAATCGTCTTGTGGACGTACGGAAGTATCCATGTAAGCCAAATTCAGCCCTTCTTCTTTTATGGGTTCTGCTTTGGTTTCTGTCTGTACAGTGGTTTCGGTGCTTTTGCTTTCTGCGGAGTTAATGGTACCGCAAGAGTTCAGGAGTACAAGTCCTGAGAATGCGAGTACGCCTATCGTCATCTTTTTCATGTAAATTATTTTTATTTTAGGTATGTCGAGGTTTTTAGTAAATCGTTACAAAGACTTTCATTAATTCAAAATTTCAAGAAGGATAATGACAGGATGCGTTAAACTTTAATAAAATTGCCATTAAAGTCACAATTTATGAATATTTTTACAAAAGCCCAAACAGAATTTTTCATAAGGCAATTATTACCTTACATCAATGCGGTAGCTTTACAGAACACCTATCTTTGCAGTATTAAATTTAATCATTAACCAAAAACAATATTATTATGGCAATGAAATGGAACTTAGACCCTACACACAGTGAAATTACCTTTAAAGTAAGACACATGATGATCTCTAACGTAAAAGGCGAATTCAAAACCTTCAACATAGAACTGGAAAGTGAGGATGACACCTTTAAAAACGTAAAGGTAACCGCAAAAATTGATACTAACTCTATCAATACCAATAATACAGACCGCGACACACATTTGAAGTCCGCGGAATTCTTCAACGCGGAAACTCACCCAGAAATCACTTTCAAAGCCACTTCCCTAAGCAACGATGTAACCGGTACACTTACCATCAACGGGGTTTCTAAGCCAGTGGTGCTTGATGTGGATTTCGGTGGCATCAACGTAGATCCTTGGGGACAGACCAAGGCCGGTTTCTCGTTTGAAGGGAAAATCAAAAGAAGCGACTTTGGCCTTAACTGGAACGCAACGCTGGAAGCAGGCGGTGTAATGGTATCTGATGAGGTGAAGATTGCCGGTGAACTTCAGTTTGTAAAACAAGCATAATAGTTAATAGTTTTTTTGTTTAAAGTTCACCCGAATACAGTATTCTGGTGAACTTTTCAATTTAAAAATATCAAAGATGAAACTTAAAGATCTAGAAAATATTTCAGACCACTTCTCGGCCACACCGAAAATGCCAGTACTATTTTTAGGACACGGCTCCCCGATGAACGCTATTGAGGAAAATGAGTTTGTGAGAGGCTTCAGAAACCTCTCCCGCGATTTACCGACACCCAACGCCATTTTATGCGTATCAGCACATTGGTTTACGAAAGGTACTTTTGTAACAGCCATGGAAATGCCACGTACCATCCACGATTTTTATGGTTTCCCGGAAGAGCTTTTTGCGGTAGAATATCCTGCGCCCGGCAGTCCGGGGCTTGCGCGTGAAACCGCACAACTGTTGGCACCGGTTACTGTTGAGGAAAACCATAATTGGGGCCTAGACCATGGCGCATGGAGTGTGATTAAACATCTATATCCGCAGGCCGACATCCCCGTAATCCAGCTAAGCATTGATTATACGAAGCCGCCCCAATATCATTTCGACCTGGCTAAAAGGCTGTATAAACTACGTGAAAAAGGCATCCTGATTATTGGCAGCGGCAATATTATCCATAATCTTCGTATGGTGGATTTCCGCAACATCAATACCATCGGCTATGGTTATGATTGGGCGCATGAGGCACACGAAAAGACCAATAATTGGCTGCTCGACGGCAATTTTCAGCATTTGATAGATTATGAAAAGCAGGGCGCAGCTTTACAGGCAGCGGTACCATCGCCCGACCATTACCTTCCACTGATCTATACCCTTGGTTTAAAGGAAAAATCTGATGACCTATCTCTGTTTAATGATGAGGTTATCGGTGGAAGCTTGAGTATGACGAGTGTAAGAATCGGTTAATTATCCCTGAGGATCATTAAAAATACGTCCAAAAACCCGCTTCATACGTTTTGCTGTATATGCGCAGACAACTGTCAGCCAGGATCTGAACAGATATTTTACGGATCTCCCTCCCTTTGCCGATATTAAAAACCGGATGAGGATTTTCTGAAATTTCAGTAAGATCATTATCAAACTCAGCCATCCAGCGGTAGCGGTAGCCTGCTATATCCTCATGAATGAAGGTTAGTTTACCGTCCGTCACTTTTTTCTCAAAAAAACCACTGAAATTTACGTCGCAATCCTCGGTCTTTTTTTCAACTGCCGGCAAAACACTGATGTTTTTGCTACAACGTGCTTCGCCTTTGGCGGTTTGCATTTTTACATATACCACCGCTGTTCCTTCTGAAGCGCCGGTGATTTTCACGGACTTTTTGTTTAAAGGTTTTATTAAACTTACTGTCGGGCTGCCCGCTGACCAGTGGTGACAGTCTGGGCACAGCGCGCTGTTATTCTCGACGGAGTACCCCTGCGTTTCACCGATATATAAAGTAGGGCTGCCATCAACATAACACTGGGCCGCAGCTATTTGATAAGCAAACAACAGCAGCAGTAAATATCTCTTCATTTTCATTAAACCTGAATTACACCTAAATTAAATTTTTCTGTAATAGGTGCATGATCTGCCGCTTCAATACCCATAGAAATCCAGGTGCGGGTATCAACGGGACTGATAATGGCATCTGTCCACAGTCTTGCGGCTGCGTAAGCAGGTTCTGTCTGTTTTTGATATTTCTCTGAAATAGACTTTAATATGTGCTGATGTTCTTCTTCGGTAATTTCCTTACCCTGCTTTTTCAAGGTAGATTCTTGTATTTGAGCCAACACTTTGGCCGCCTGGCTGCCGCCCATTACGGCAAGTTCTGCCCATGGCCAGGCTACAATCAGGCGCGGATCATAGGCTTTGCCACACATAGCATAATTGCCGGCACCATAAGAATTGCCGGTAATAACAGTAAATTTGGGAACGACAGAATTCGCAACGGCATTCACCATCTTCGCTCCGTCTTTTATAATACCGCCATGTTCAGATTTGGAGCCGACCATGAAGCCTGTGACATCCTGCAAAAAAACGAGGGGGATTTTTCTTTGGTTACAATTGGCTATAAAACGCGTGGCTTTATCGGCAGAGTCGGAATAGATAACACCTCCGAACTGCATTTCTCCTTTACCGCTTTTCACCATCTTCCGCTGGTTGGCAACTATCCCCACACTCCAGCCATCAATTCTGGCGGTAGCACAGATGATGGTTTTGCCATAATCAGGTTTATATTCCTCAAACTCTGAATTATCCACGAGGCACCTGATAATGTTATAAGTATCATATTGGTCTGCACGCGATGCTGGCATATGGCCGAAAATATGGTCGATGTTTTCAGCAGGCGGGCGGCTTTCAATACGGTCGAAACCTGCTTTTTCATAGCTGCCGACTGTTTTCATTATTTTTTTGATGCGGTCTAAGGCATCTTTATCATCTTTGGCTTTATAATCGGTAACACCTGAAATTTCACAATGGGTAGTGGCTCCACCCAAGGTTTCGTTATCAATATTTTCGCCGATGGCGGCTTTTACCAGATAGCTGCCTGCCAGAAAAATTGAGCCTGTTTTATCCACGATCATCGCTTCATCACTCATAATAGGCAAGTATGCACCACCGGCTACACAACTACCCATGATGGCAGAAATCTGAATGATCCCCATCGAGCTCATTTTTGCATTGTTGCGGAAGATGCGGCCGAAATGCTCTTTGTCCGGGAAGATCTCATCTTGCATCGGTAGATACACACCGGCGGAATCTACCAGATAGATGATCGGCAATTTATTTTCCATGGCGATTTCCTGGGCGCGCAGATTTTTTTTACCGGTAATAGGGAACCACGCACCGGCTTTTACCGAAGCGTCATTGGCAACTACCAAGCACTGTCGACCGGAAACGTAACCCATCACCACTACTACGCCACCACTGGGGCAGCCGCCATGCTCGCTGTACATGCCAAAGCCGGCAAATGCACCGATTTCAATGGATTTTGAATTTTTATCGAGTAGATATTCAATACGCTCACGGGCGGTGAGCTTGCCTTCATCACGTTGCTTTTGCAGGCGTTTTTCGCCTCCACCTTTTTTTATTTCGGATAGAAGACGGTTGATGCCGGAAAGTTTGAGTTTATTATGGTCTTCACGTTTGTTAAATTCCAAATCCATGGGTTAAAAAAATTTGCTTAAAGATAGTATATTTAAAGAAATATTTTTTGGTAAAAGGGTGTGTAAGGTAAGGCTTTGAGCAACAGAATTTTATTTATCATTTTTTAACATAAAAATATTGCCTTGAGCATAATATTTGGTAGTAAGTATCGTTAAGATAAGTAGAATTCCGAAAACGTTTCTTGCGCAATTAAGAAATTCGGTTCCTAGTTTATTTTTTTAATAGTTTATTATTTGAAGGCCCCAAAAGTTGTAAAAGATTTTTGGGGTTTTTGTTATGCTGAAGTTCAGGTGAGGATAATTATCATAAAAACCAGATCTGATTTGTAGATTTGCAGTTATTAAAAAATTACTGTGTATAAAAACTCTGCTCTTTTCAGGCTGCATATAATTGTTTTTCTGTGGGGATTCACCGCTGTGTTGGGTAAGCTCATTCATACCAATGCACAGTTACTGGTATTTTACAGGATGCTTTTTGCGTCTGTTTTTCTGTTTATGTTCATCAGGTTTATACGTCGGGGGAGTTTGCGGGTTCCTAAAAAGCTGTTGCTGCAACTGGTGGCCATTGGCGGTTTTATGGGCTTTCACTGGTTGTTCTTTTTCTATAGCATCAAGGTATCAAATGTGTCGATCGCGCTAAGCTGCCTGTCGCTTTCCACCCTTTTCAGCTCTATTCTGGAGCCTGTTGTTTTTAAACGCCGGATTGATGTCTCAGAGGTCATCATGGGCATCATCATCGTCATTTGTATGGGACTGATCTTCAAAACAGAGTTTCATTATAAGGAAGGGATTTTCTTCGGAATTCTTACGGCCCTATTCGGGACGATCTTCCAGGTCTATAACGGTAAGATTTATGGTAAGACCAGTTCTTCCAACATCATTTTCTATGAAATATTTTCAGGGTTTCTCATTTTAAGCATATTCTATTTATTTACCGGGCAAATCTGGAGTGTGGGCGAAATAAGTTACCGTGATCTGGCGTTAATCATTCTGCTTGCAGGTGTCTTTACCGCCTACCCGATGTTAGAGTCGGTGAGTCTGATGAAATACATTTCGCCATTCACGCTTATTCTTACCATTAATCTGGAGCCTGTCTATGGGATTATTCTCGCTTTTTTTATCTTTGGCGAATCCGAGCAGATGAATCCTGTATTTTACATAGCATCTTTAATAATGATTTTGGCCATTGTGGTCAACGGCGTCATTAAAGCAAGGAAAAACACACAAGCCAAAAAACTGGAAATCTGATGAAAAAAGTAATACTTTGCCTACTGATGCTTTACGGACTAAATACCGAGGCCCAGATCGTTCGGAAATACTCCAACGAGTTTCTGAATATCGGAGCCGGCGCGCGCGGGCTTGCCATGGGTGGCGCCGTAACATCCAGCCAGGCAGATGTTTATTCGCCCATGTGGAATCCTGCAGGGCTCGCAGCAATCGACCGCGACTGGCAGGGTGCAGCCATGCACGCGGAATATTTTGAATCTATCGCGAAATACGATTATCTGGCTTTTGCCAAACCCCTTGATAACAAAAACGGTGTATTCGCCATCTCGCTCATACGCCTCGGGGTCGACAACATACTGAATACCACACAATTAATTGATGCTGAGGGAAATATTGATTATGATAAAATCACCAGCTTCTCCCAGTCCGATTATGCAGCGCTTATTTCTTACGCATTCCGGCCGGGCGGCAATCACCGGCTAGCTGTAGGCGTCAATGCTAAAATGGTCTATAGAAATGTAGGCAAATTTGCGAGTGGCTATGGATTTGGGTTTGACGCGGGTGTCCTCTACAATGCCGATAATGGCTGGAGTTATGGTGCCATGCTTCGTGATGCGACTACCACGGTAAATTTCTGGACCATCAACCAAGAGGAGCTTTCTACCATCGTGAACGGTGAAGAATTTAATCCAGCGCCTGCAGATAAACTTGAAATCAGTATGCCAAAACTGAATGTAGGCCTTAGCCGGAATTTTGACATCAACCGCGATCTTGCGTTTACACCAGAGGCGGGCCTTAACATAGATTTTGCAAAAACAGCCGCACTGATCTCGACAGATTTCGCGAGTATTACGCCATACGCCGGAGCCGAACTCAGATTTCAGGACCTGATATTCGTGAGGATCGGCGTCAATCGTTTTCAGTCGATTACTGACATTGAAGATCTTAAGAGGAAGGTATCTTTTCAGCCAAGCGGCGGTATCGGCATCAAATATCAGGGCTTAACGCTGGATTACGCGATTACCAATTCGGGGATTGGTGGCTCTAATTTTTTCTCAAATTTTTTCTCTCTTAAACTTGATATGGGAGACTTCAGAAATTAACTTATTAAAAACCATCAATGATGAAAAATATAATACACCTTGGCTTTCTATTCATTTTCTGTGCCTTATCAGCGCAAAGCATTTCCGACTTCAGCTATATTAAAATATCGCGTACCGGAGATTTCAAAAACAATGAATATGGTTTAATAAACCTTCTACAAACAAAACTTCAGGAAAGAAAATATCTCCTGCTACCGGATGATGTAAGCCTTTGGCCCGAAAATGCCCAAAAAAATCCTTGTCAGATTTTAAAAGCAGAACTAAAAAACACCAGCAGTTTCTTTAAGAATAAGGTGCGTGTTGATTTTAAGGACTGTAAGGACCAAACTATTGGTTACCAGGAAGGAACATCAAGCATCAAAGACTACGAACCTGGCTACCGCGAAGCACTGGGTTTTGCCTTAAAACCAATACCACAGTCCAATGGGTTAGCACAAAACAATATCCAAATCTCGGCTGCGGGCAATGAAGCCATCACAGCAAAGAAAGCGATTGAAACAGGGGCACCGGCCATTTTCAGTAAC
Source organism: Chryseobacterium sp. 6424 (assembly GCF_003692615.1). Classification (NCBI taxonomy): domain Bacteria; kingdom Pseudomonadati; phylum Bacteroidota; class Flavobacteriia; order Flavobacteriales; family Weeksellaceae; genus Chryseobacterium; species Chryseobacterium sp. 6424. The sequence continues at coordinate 635,656 of NZ_CP023540.1, read as the reverse complement.
GGAAATATGAAGTTTAACCAGATTTTCATCTCTGAAGACCAATTCATCCTTGCAGAAGCCAACCAATCTACCCCTTTCGCTACATTTAAAAATTCAAGTAAAAAAGAGGTGTATCATGTACGATTACGTGATGGGCAGCATACATTGGGTTACACCGAAGATGGTTCAGTTGTGGTTGATATGCCATTTCCCGATGGTACTTTCCGTAAAGAAATCTTCAGGAAACTGTGATTAGGGCGTATTAAAATATTCCCAAACCAAACCACCGCGGCTTTTACCTAAGATTTCCTCTAAAGTTTCGCGCGAGGCTTCTTTCACTCTTTTTACTGATTTTAATTTTTTCAATAATAAATCGACTGCTTTTTCACCAATACCTGGTATTTCTTCAAGTTCAGTCTTAATAGTTGAATTTTTACGCCGCGCGCGGTGATGTTTGACGCCAAAACGGTGCGATTCGTCCCGAACTCGCTGAAGGATTTTTAAGGTCTCTGATTTTTTGTCAAGATATAACGGGACCGGGTCCTCTGGGAAGTAAATTTCCTCAAGACGTTTGGCGATACCGATAATCGTGATTTTCCCGTAAAGTCCCAGCAGTTTCAAACTTTTTACGGCGGATGAGAGTTGGCCTTTTCCCCCATCAATCAAGATAAGTTGCGGGAGAGGTTCATTTTCATCCAAAAGTCGTTTATACCGCCGGTGGATGACCTCTTCCATCGTGGCAAAATCATTGGCACCAACCACGGTCTTTGGATGGAAGATTCGGTAGTCGGCCTTGCTGGGTTTGCCATTTTTAAAGACGACACACGCTGAAACGGGGTTTGTTCCTTGGATGTTTGAGTTATCGAAACCTTCGATATGGCGGGGTTCCACGGGCATTCTCAGCAGTCTTTGCATCTCTGCCATGATCCGGTTGGTATGACGTTCAGGGTCAATAATCTGTACTGCTTTCAGTTTTTCGATGCGGTATTCTTTGGCATTTTTTTCAGAGAGTTCTACGATTCTTTTTTTATCACCAACCTTAGGAACAATCAATTTGACATTCGGGATCTCGAGCGAGAGGTGAAACGGAATCAGGATTTCACGTGAATCTGAACCGAATTTCTGTCGGATTTCAATCATGGCTTCTTCGAGGATATCTTCATCACTCTCTTCGAGCACTTTTTTAATTTCGGTGGTGAAGCTCTGTATAATACTGCCATTCTGTATCTTAAAGTAATTAATGTAAGCCGCACTTTCATCACTGGTCATGCCGAAGACATCTACATCATCAATGTTCGGATTTACTACAGTATGTTTGTGCTGATAGTTCTCAAGCAGGTCAATACGTTCTTTTATAAGGTGCGCATCTTCAAACTGTAGGTTTTGGGCAAACTTCATCATTTGGTTTTCCAGATAATTTCTGGCTTTTCGGAAATCACCTTTGATAATACCGCGTATCGCATCAATTTTCTGGTCATATTCTTCCTTAGACTCCAGCATTTCGCACGGGCCCTGGCAGTTTTTGATGTGAAATTCGAGGCATACTTTGTATTTTCCCTCGGCTATTTTTGCCGGTGCCAAATTCAGGTTGCAGGTTCGGAGTTTATAAAGGTGTTTGATGGTATCCAACAGTACTTTAGCGGGTTTTACTTTTGCGTAAGGGCCGTAGTATTCAGAGCCATCCTTGATCCTGGTCCGGGTAAGAAAAATGCGCGGGAAATCTTCATTCTTAATGCAAATCCATGGGTAAGATTTGTCATCTTTCAACATTACGTTATAGAATGGCTGGTGTTCCTTAATCAGGTTGTTTTCCAGCAGCAACGCGTCGTATTCACTTGGCACGATAGTCGTCTCCAAACGATGTATTTTCCCAACCATGATACGCGTTCGGTAGCCAGATAAGTTCTTATTGAAATAAGACAGCACTCTTTTTTTAAGGTGTTTTGCTTTACCTACATACAGTAGCTGCCCGTTTTTATCGTAATAACGGTACACTCCGGGTTCCGAAGGAAGTGTCTTTAGCTGTAACTCAAGATCAGGATTCATAAGACAAAAATAAAGAATTTGCTTTTGTTTGAAGTGGGAGAATAAATGCTGTGAGATACATTGTTAATCCATATTTTTAATTAGATATTTTAGGGTGAAAATACCGTGCGGGAAGATGCTTATGTCTTTACATTTGTCGAAGTTTAATACAGTTAAAAACTGTTAAAAACTGATAAACCAACGAACATGAAAATCAAAATTCTGCTGATATCTCTGGTATTGGCGCAGCTATTTTATTCACAGAACGCCGACTATGCCCAACTGAGCCAAAAACTGAACCAAAACCGACTCGAGATATTTGAACTCAGCCGTCAGGTACAGTATTACAAAAATGTACTTAATTCTACAAAAGCCGTGCGTAAGGCTACTTTCGAAGATTTAGATATTGATATTACACAGGTCATAGGCTCACGCAAAGATGGTAATATTGCCATTTCATTTAATTACAAGAATACAGCCGACAGTCCACGGCGGATCTTACAGTGTGAGCGTGCGGTGATGGTTGATATGCAAGGCAACCAATACCAGACTACACACTTATATCTTGCGCCAAATGGGAAGGTTGTGACTAATGATATTTTGCAGAATGTGCCGTATAAAGGCGGTATACTTTTCAAGAAAACCGATGCGTATTTCCCTGTAATTAAGGCTTTAATCCTTTATCTGTACCCGATTGACCAAATATCAAATCCGCAGCCTGTAGTTTTCGAAAACGTACCGGTCATCTGGTGATAAATATTATCCGTAAGCACCCGAAATTTCCTTATTTTTAAGGAAAAATTAAGATATGGTTTACGGTACAGATTTCTTCACCATAAAAGACATCGAAGAAATAATCTCAAATCCTAGGATAGCTCGCCTTGATGATCGTGCAATTGCCCGCATACAAAAATCGCAGGACAATGTGCAGAACATTGTAGAATCTGCCCGAACAGTCTATGGCATCAATACAGGCTTCGGCCCATTGTGTGATGTTAAAATCTCAGCAGAAGAAACCGCTACATTACAGTATAACTTAATAATATCTCATGCTGTGGGTGTAGGCAAACCCATATCGAAAGACCTATCAAAAGTAATGATGGTCACGAAGATTCATGCATTATCCAGAGGTTTCTCGGGGGTTTCCCTAGAAGTGATCGAACGGATGATCTGGATGTTGGAGAATGACATTATTCCCGTAGTTCCAGAGCAGGGTTCTGTAGGTGCATCTGGTGATCTGGCACCGCTGGCCCATTTAGTTTTACCACTTATAGGTTTAGGGAAAGTTTGGGCAGGAAACGCCATCAAAGATACTGCTGAAGTCTTGCAAAACTTTGGGATAACACCATTGAAGCTCGGTCCCAAGGAAGGTTTAGGGTTAATTAATGGTACGCAGTTTATACTTGCACACGCTGTTTTGGGGTTATTAAAATTTGAATATTTACTCGACCTGGCAGATTTAACCGCGGCCATGAGTCTTGAAGCCTACCGTGGATCCGCAAGTCCTTTTAAAGCAGAGCTTCACCAAATACGGCCTTTTAAAGGAAGTCTGTTAGTTGCTGAAAGAATGCGCAAATTCCTGGAAAATTCTGAAAACCTGCAGGCGCACGAATCATGCGACCGCGTACAAGACCCTTACTCCATGCGATGTGTACCACAAGTGCACGGCGCCAGCAGAAACGCCTATGAACATCTGAAAGAACTTGCCGAAACTGAAATTAATTCTGTCACCGACAATCCTATTGTACTGAGTGAAGAAGAATCCATCTCAGGCGGTAATTTTCATGGGCAACCCTTAGCCTTACCTCTTGATTATGCGACTTTAGCTGCAGCCGAACTCGGAAATATTTCGGACAGGCGGAGCTATCTTTTGCTAGAAGGTAAATTCGGACTTCCAAGACTTCTGACAGAAAGTACAGGGCTTAATTCAGGTTTTATGATTCCGCAATATACATCAGCAGCATTGGTGACAGAGAATAAAACGCTATGTTTTCCGGCTTCGGCAGATTCCATACCAACAAGTTTAGGCCAAGAAGATCATGTGTCGATGGGAAGTATTTCGGGTAGAAAATTCAATCAAGTATTAGGAAACCTCGAAAATATCTTGGCTGTCGAACTAATGTTTGCTGCCCAAGGGTTAGAGTTCAGACGACCTGCAAAATGTTCGAATTATGTAGAAGATGCCTACACATTGATTCGTACCAAAGTTTCAAAGTTAGAAGACGACCGGTTGATTGGCGAGGACATGTTGGCGATTGCAGCGTTAATTAGAGACAAGAAATTTATAGTAAAATAAAGTGATGATAAAAATTGTCATTGTTGCCGCATGCTGCTTGATAGGAAATGTCGCAAATGCACAGCAAACCAAGGAACAAAAAGTAAAGGAGTTACTTTCAATCACAGGTACCACCCAAATGATGGAAAGCACTTTTGAGCAAATATTAAGCTATTATCAATCGACATACCCTGATGTGCCGACAGAATATTGGCAGAAAGCCATGAAACTGGCCAATTTTGACCAAGTGATTGACCAAATTATACCTGTATATCTAAAACATTTTTCCGAAAGCGAGATTAGTGATGTTATTGCTTTTTATAAAACGACGACAGGGCAAAAAATAATAATAAAAATGCCGGTTATCTACCAAGAAAGTATGGAGATTGGGCGAGAATGGGGAACTGAACTGGCTAAAAAAATCGAAAAGGATATATTAAAAGAGAAAAACCTAACATCACCGCCATCTCCCAAGCAAAGAGAATAGCTTTTAATGTTTTTTAGTCTTCGCCTTCTGCAATGGAAGGTCTTTTTTGTTTTTTGTGTAACAACTGAGTAAAGAATTTATTAATCTATATAATTGTAGAATCATTAAATATCAGTTGCGGTTGTAAGGTATACAGTTCTATAGAAAAATTATAGTTTACATGAATATGAATCCAAACTATTTAGGCATAAAAAAACCTCAATCAAATAAATGATTGAGGTTTAAAAAGACTGGCGGCGACCTACTCTCCCGCTTTCGCAGTACCATCGGCGCTAGAGGGCTTAACTTCTGTGTTCGGAATGGGAACAGGTGAGCCCCTCTGCTAAAACCACCCTAAATATGTTATTTAGAGTCAAGATGCTAGATTCAAGATGCAAGACTTTAATCTTGGTTCTTGGTTCTGATATCTTGGTTCTATTGTTATCGATAAAAACGCTCACAAAGAGTAAACCTTTAATGCACTTACGTGGATATTGGGTATATTAAGCTATAAATCTACGGGTAATTAGTACTACTCGGCTATGACATTACTGACTTTACACCTGTAGCCTATCAACGTTGTCATCTCCAACGACCCTTAAAAGATGTCTCATCTTGAGGCAGGTTTCGCACTTATATGCTTTCAGTGCTTATCCTTACCAAACGTAGCTACTCAGCGGTGCACCTGGCGGTACAACTGATACACCAGAGGTTTGTTCAAATCGGTCCTCTCGTACTAGATTCAAGCCCTCTCAAACATCTAACGCCCGCAATAGATAGAGACCGAACTGTCTCACGACGTTCTGAACCCAGCTCGCGTGCCACTTTAATGGGCGAACAGCCCAACCCTTGGGACCTTCTCCAGCCCCAGGATGTGACGAGCCGACATCGAGGTGCCGAACCTCCCCGTCGATGTGAGCTCTTGGGGGAGACTAGCCTGTTATCCCCGGAGTACCTTTTATCCTATGAGCGATGGCCCTTCCATACGGAACCACCGGATCACTATGTCCTGCTTTCGCACCTGATCGACTTGTAGGTCTCACAGTCAAGCACCCTTATGCCATTACACTCTACGCACGGTTACCAAGCGTGCTGAGGGTACCTTTGAAAGCCTCCGTTACTCTTTTGGAGGCGACCACCCCAGTCAAACTACCCACCACGCAATGTCCTCCGACAAGTCGGAGTTAGGCTCCAAATAAACAAAGGGTGGTATTTCAACGTTGACTCCACAGACACTGGCGTGCCCGCTTCAAAGTCTCCCACCTATCCTACACATTGTTTATTCAAAGTCAATACGAAGTTATAGTAAAGGTTCACAGGGTCTTTTCGTCCCATTGCGGGTAATCGGCATCTTCACCGATACTACAATTTCACAGAGCTCATGGTTGAGACAGTGCCCAGATCGTTACACCATTCGTGCAGGTCGGAACTTACCCGACAAGGAATTTCGCTACCTTAGGACCGTTATAGTTACGGCCGCCGTTTACTGGGGCTTCAGTTAATTGCTTCGCTTACGCTAACAACCTTCCTTAACCTTCCAGCACCGGGCAGGTGTCAGACCCTATACAGCATCTTTCGATTTAGCAGAGTCCTGTGTTTTTGATAAACAGTCGCCTGGGCCTCTTCACTGCGGCCACCATTGCTGATGGCGTCTCTTCTTCCGAAGTTACGAGACTATTTTGCCTAGTTCCTTAACCATGATTCACTCTAGCACCTTAGGATTCTCTCCTCGACTACCTGTGTCGGTTTTGGTACGGGTTGCTTCACTTCGGCTTTTCTTGGAATCTATTTCCCTGCAGCAGCTTCGCCCGAAGGCTAGGCCTTGACTATTCCGTCAGTCTCCAGCAAGTACGTAAATCCGTCCCCTTTTTAGTGTGAGCAAGTATGGGAATATTAACCCATTGTCCATCCACTTCCCCTTTCGGGTTCGCGTTAGGTCCCGACTAACCCTCAGCTGATTAGCATGGCTGAGGAAACCTTAGTCTTTCGGTGAGCGGGTTTCTCGCCCGCTTTATCGTTACTTATGCCTACATTTTCTTTTCTGTCCGCTCCACAATACCTCACGATACTGCTTCTGTGCAAACAGAATGCTCCCCTACCAGATATAACTCTAAAGTTATAAATCCATAGCTTCGGTACTATACTTATGCCCGATTATTATCCATGCCGAACCGCTCGACTAGTGAGCTGTTACGCACTCTTTAAATGAATGGCTGCTTCCAAGCCAACATCCTAGCTGTCAATGCAGTTCAACCGCGTTGTTTCAACTTAGTATAGATTTGGGGACCTTAGCTGTTGGTCCGGGTTCTTTCCCTTTCGGACATGGACCTTAGCACCCATGCCCTCACTGCCGACGAACATTTATTAGCATTCGGAGTTTGTCAGGAATTGGTAGGATTTGACTCCCCCGCATCCAATCAGTAGCTCTACCTCTAATAAACTTTACATCGACGCTGCACCTAAATGCATTTCGGGGAGTACGAGCTATCTCCCAGTTTGATTGGCCTTTCACCCCTACCCACAAGTCATCCGAAGACTTTTCAACGTCAACCGGTTCGGTCCTCCACTTTGTGTTACCAAAGCTTCAACCTGCCCATGGGTAGATCACAAGGTTTCGCGTCTAATCCTACTAACTATGCGCCCTATTCAGACTCGCTTTCGCTCCGCCTCCGCACCTGAAGTGCTTAAGCTCGCTAGTAAAATTAACTCGTAGGCTCATTATGCAAAAGGCACGCCGTCACAGAATAAATCTGCTCCGACCGCTTGTAGGCGTACGGTTTCAGGTTCTCTTTCACCCTTCTATTCGAAGTGCTTTTCACCTTTCCTTCACAGTACTTGTTCACTATCGGTCTTTCAGGAGTATTTAGCCTTGGAGGATGGTCCCCCCATATTCAGACAGGATTTCACGTGTCCCGCCCTACTCATTTATCATCAAAATATGCCTTTCATCTACGGGGCTATCACCCTCTATGGCTGTTCTTTCCAGAACATTCTATTAAACATATAATGACTTTTGGGCTAATCCGCTTTCGCTCGCCACTACTTACGGAATCTCTTCGATTTCTTTTCCTCCGGGTACTTAGATGTTTCAGTTCTCCGGGTTTGCTTCCCGATAAATCGGGATGACTGGTCTTCAACCAGACGGGTTGCCCCATTCGGACATCTGCGGATCAATTCGTGTGTGCCGATCCCCGCAGCTTTTCGCAGCTTACCACGTCCTTCTTCGCCTCTGAAAGCCTAGGCATCCGCCATACGCCCTTAACGATTTCTTTCCTAATATAAATTAGTTTAGTTGTTTTGTCGATAATTCAATTATCAACCTATTTTTAAACTCCGCACCCGTAAGTGCTCGGTTTTCTCTTTGTGATGTTCTTACCGTTAATGTCAATGATCTTATGTCTTATTAATGTCCTGATGAACAGATATTGTTTTTGGCTCTATCTGTAACCTTTAAATCAGGCCGCTAATACTGTGGAGAATAAGGGAGTCGAACCCTTGACCTCCTGCGTGCAAGGCAGGCGCTCTAGCCAGCTGAGCTAATTCCCCGCTAGTTAGATTTTGAGAACCTAGAGCCTAGAGTCAAGACTTTAACAAATCTTGGTTCTTGGTTCTTGTATCTCCCAATCTTTTTAATTAGTAGTCTCGGGCAGGCTCGAACTGCCGACCTCTACATTATCAGTGTAGCGCTCTAACCAGCTGAGCTACGAGACTGTCTTGTTAAGACTTTTAGATTCAAGATGCTAGATACAAGACTTCTACTGTCTTGATTCTTGCCTCCTGGCTCTTGTATCTCCTCCCTAATACTAATTTTCTAGTGGGTGTATTTTTAAATATCAACCAAAAGTAAAAAACTAAAGCATCTTTAAGTAAAGTACAGCGATACGTAAAAGTATCTTTGTATTTGTTTAACGTCTATAAGACGCTCTAAAATGAGATGTTCCAGCCGCACCTTCCGGTACGGCTACCTTGTTACGACTTAGCCCTAGTTACTTGTTTTACCCTAGGCAGCTCCTTTTACGGTCACCGACTTCAGGTACCCCAAACTTCCATGGCTTGACGGGCGGTGTGTACAAGGCCCGGGAACGTATTCACCGCGCCATGGCTGATGCGCGATTACTAGCGATTCCAGCTTCATAGAGTCGAGTTGCAGACTCCAATCCGAACTGAGACCGGCTTTCGAGATTTGCATCACATCGCTGTGTAGCTGCCCTCTGTACCGGCCATTGTATTACGTGTGTGGCCCAAGACGTAAGGGCCGTGATGATTTGACGTCATCCCCACCTTCCTCTCTACTTGCGTAGGCAGTCTCACTAGAGTCCTCAACTGAATGTTAGCAACTAGTGACAGGGGTTGCGCTCGTTGCAGGACTTAACCTAACACCTCACGGCACGAGCTGACGACAACCATGCAGCACCTTGAAAATTGCCCGAAGGAGAATCTGTTTCCAGATCTGTCAATTCCCATTTAAGTCTTGGTAAGGTTCCTCGCGTATCATCGAATTAAACCACATAATCCACCGCTTGTGCGGGCCCCCGTCAATTCCTTTGAGTTTCATTCTTGCGAACGTACTCCCCAGGTGGCTAACTTATCACTTTCGCTTGGTCTCTGAACCCGAAGATCCAAAAACGAGTTAGCATCGTTTACGGCGTGGACTACCAGGGTATCTAATCCTGTTCGCTACCCACGCTTTCGTCCATCAGCGTCAGTTAAATCTTAGTGACCTGCCTTCGCAATTGGTGTTCTAAGTAATATCTATGCATTTCACCGCTACACTACTTATTCCAGCCACTTCAAATTTACTCAAGACCTGCAGTATCAATGGCAGTTTCATAGTTAAGCTATGAGATTTCACCACTGACTTACAGGCCCGCCTACGGACCCTTTAAACCCAATAAATCCGGATAACGCTTGCACCCTCCGTATTACCGCGGCTGCTGGCACGGAGTTAGCCGGTGCTTATTCGTACAGTACCTTCAGCTACTTACACGTAAGTAGGTTTATTCCTGTACAAAAGAAGTTTACAATCCATAGGACCGTCTTCCTTCACGCGGGATGGCTGGATCAGGCTCTCACCCATTGTCCAATATTCCTCACTGCTGCCTCCCGTAGGAGTCTGGTCCGTGTCTCAGTACCAGTGTGGGGGATCTCCCTCTCAGGACCCCTAAAGATCATCGACTTGGTGAGCCGTTACCTCACCAACTATCTAATCTTGCGCGTGCCCATCTCTATCCACCGGAGTTTTCAATAATAATTGATGCCAATCATTATATTATGGGGTGTTAATCTTCCTTTCGAAAGGCTATCCCCCAGATAAAGGCAGGTTGCACACGTGTTACGCACCCGTACGCCGCTCTCAAAGTCCCGAAGGACTTCTACCGCTCGGCTTGCATGTGTTAGGCCTCCCGCTAGCGTTCATCCTGAGCCAGGATCAAACTCTCCATTGTATGTTTGTTCTGACTCTACTTAAAGTATTGACGCTTTAGTTTTTCCTTACTTTTTTGGTTGTTATTTGTATGTCAATGATCTCTTTTCTTTTCGCTTACACCAGAACTTTTTATCTGTCGTTTGTTCTGATTTGCGAGTGCAAAAGTATAAACTATTTTTTAATTGACCAAATGTTTTGGAGAAAAATTTAAAACTTTTTTTCGTAAGCCTTATTCTCCACTGAATCCAATCCTTAATCTTCTACTCCGCTCCCCGCTTCTCTCGATTTGGGATTGCAAAGATACAACTAATCTTGAATCTGCAAAATGTTTTCTGAAGTTTTTTTTCAAGCATCTTTTAACGCCTTCCAAAAATCTATAAACAACTTCCGGTCTCTCTAATTCTACTACTGCGCTTCCCCTCATTTGGGACTGCAAAGATACGCCATTTATCTCCCATTCCAAATCATCAGACCATTATTTTCCCACTTATCCCACAACTCCCTGAACCAGAACAGGAAAAATTAACCACCCAACCTCGCAAACAAAAAAACCACCCGGAAAAGGTGGTTATTATGAGATAGTTCTTTTAAGTTTAATAAACATTAGATATCCTAGTAGAAAGCCTATGGTATCGGCTAACAGATCCAATGTTTCAAGTGAGCGGCCTAATCCCATCGTTCCCTGCAAAATTTCAGTTAGTAGCGAGTAGATAATCATCAGCTGAAAGAATGTCCAGAATTTTACCCTAGGGAATGCTGCACAAAAGCAGAATCCCAACATGGCAAATATGACTAAATGTAGAACCTTATCAATTCCGCTGAACATAAACGGATAGTCGGCGCTCTCTACGCTTGGGCGCAGCAACATATAGGTAAGAAATACCCAGTAAACCCACAGGATTTTCCTGAATATTCGGGAGATCTTATCCAAGTGACGCCTGATATTCCTCTGCAGTAATCAGTTCCCCAAGGTCTGCACCTTCGGCTACTTCCAGTTTAATGATCCACCCATTGCCATACGGATCGGTATTCAACAGTTCAGGCTGCCCTTCAAGTTCTTCATTAAATTCAATCACCTTTCCAGAAACTGGCAGATAAAGATCTGATACGGTTTTTACTGCCTCTACACTGCCAAATACATCGCCGGCGGAGAGCTCTTCGTCCACGGAATCTACATCAACAAAAACGATGTCCCCTAATTCGCCCTGCGCAAAGTCGGTAATGCCGATGGTGGCTACATTTCCTTCAATCCTGATCCATTCATGATCTTTGGTGTACTTTAATTCTGATGGTGTGTTCATTGTATAAATTTTATAATTCCAAAATTAACTAAAATTTACCATAGTGACGAAGAAATTTACAATTTCATTCAGCCCTAAATAAAAACCATACCCGCATGCAGCATCAATTTTATACCTTTGTAATACGTATGTTTTCTCAACGAACAATAATAGATATAGGATATGAATATACAAGATAAACTACAGACAGCACAGGCTACCTTTGAAGAGTGGCGAACTGTCGCTTTCAATGAAAAGCAAAACCTCATCGGCAAACTCGCTGATTTGCTGGATAAGAACAAAGAAAAATACGCTGAGAACATCACCAAGGAAATGAATAAACCGATCTCACAATCCATCTCCGAGGTCGAAAAGTGTGCCCTCATGGCGCGTTATTATGCAGATGCGCCAAATGTTTTACAGCCAGAAAAAATCTCAACAGAATATCGGGTATCAGAAGTACATTATATGCCCATGGGTGTCATTCTGGGAGTAATGCCCTGGAACTTCCCTTTCTGGCAAGTGCTTCGGTTTGCGGTTCCGGCCATTTTGGCGGGGAACACGGTGGTACTGAAGCATGCCTCCATTTGTTTTGGTACCGGCAGAATGATTGAAGAAGTATTTGCGGAAGCAGGTTTCCCGAAAGGCATCTTCCAGAATCTTGAAATTGGCCACAGTGAAGTAAAAGAGCTGCTTGCCCACCCTATCATCAAAGCGGTGAGTTTAACCGGCAGCGAAAAAGCCGGAGCAGAAGTGGCAGCGAATGCAGGCAAGAACATCAAAAAATCATTACTAGAACTTGGCGGTAGCGATGCTTTTATTGTTTTGGATGATGCTGATTTTAAAAAAGCCGCTAAAAGCGCAGCGAAAGCCAGATTACAAAACTGCGGACAGGCCTGTAATGCCGGAAAACGGTTTATCATACAGAAAAGCATCGAAGATGCGTTCATGCCTATTTTTAAAGAAGAATTTCAAAGGTATGTTGCAGGCGATCCTTTTAATAAAGATACCAACCTCAGCGGTATGGCACGTCCTGACCTTGCCGATGAACTACAGCAACAGTACGAAAAAGCTTTGGAAAACGGCGCCGAAGTTATTTTACCCCTCGAAAGACTCTCTGAAAACAGTTTCAAACCGGGACTTATCAAAGTTCAGGCTGGAAATCCCATCCTTCAGGAAGAACTCTTCGGGCCTTTAGGCATGGTGATGATCGCTGAAAATGACGAGGAAGCGCTACAACTGGCCAATGACATCCCGTTCGGGCTTGGTAATGCGGTATGGACGAAAGATGAAACCAGACAGGCCTACTTCGTAGAAAACCTACAATCCGGCACTGTAAGCCTAAATAAAGAAACCAGTTCGGATCCCAGGCTACCGTTTGGTGGCGCCAAAGCATCCGGTTATGGGACAGAACTTTCCCTGCACGCACTGAAAGAGTTTGTCACCGTAAAAACTGTAGTTGGAAACTAAATACATCCAAAATAAAGAGCGGACTATCCAAAGGGTAGTCCGCTTTTGTATGCTGTTATTTCTCGCTTTCTTTAACTTCACGCTTTAGCTGGGCTTTGTAGAGAGTGGCGTAATAGCCATTTTTATCAAGCAGTTCAAGGTGTTTGCCTTCTTCTACGATTCTCCCATGTTCCATCACGATAATTTTATCTGCCTTTTCAATGGTTGAAAGCCGGTGCGCAATGATGATCGACGTTCTTCCTTTGGTGATTTTTTCAGTCGCACGCTGGATTAGTTTTTCACTTTCATGATCAATGGAAGAAGTAGCCTCATCCAGAATTAAAATTTTAGGATCTGAAAGATAGGCACGTAAAAAGGAAAGCAGCTGCCGTTGGCCCAGCGAAATGGATGAGCCGCGCTCGCGCACCACATAGTCATAACCACCAGGAAGGCGCTCAATAAAATCATCTACTTCAATATCCTTAGCGACATTCTTTATCTTCTCTAGCGTAATGGAGTCGTCGCCGAATGAAAGATTCTCGAATATAGTCCCGTGGAACAGAAAAACATCCTGCAACACCACACCAATATGGCTTCGGAGGTTATATAATTCATACGCCTTCAGGTCTTGCCCATCCAGCAGGATTTTCCCTGAATTAATATCATACAGCCGGGTAATCAGGCTAATAATCGTAGATTTCCCGGCTCCGGTGGCCCCTACAATGGCTACGGTTTCACCCGGCTTTACTTTGAAACTGATACCTTTCAGGACTTCCTGTTTATCATCGTAAGAAAAATGCACATTGTGAAATTCGATGGCGCCTTCAAAATGGTCTTTCATTAATTTACCTTCATTTGGCAGCGCGAAATCCTCATCCATCACTCCTAAGACACGCTCTGCACCTACAATGCCACGCTGGATATTATTAAAGCGGTCGGCAATCTGCCTCAGTGGCCGGATGAGCATAGAGATATATTGGATAAATGCAATAACCACCCCAGCCGAAATAGTGATGTACCCGCCATAAAACAGGATGAAACCAATAAACAGCGACGAAATGAGTTCTACAACCGGAAAAAACAACGAAAAGATAAAAACTGTACGCAAAAGCGCGCCTTTCAGTGTGATATTAATGGAATCAAACTTCTTAAACTCCGCCTGTTGGCGATTGAATACCTGGATGATGGGCATCCCGCTAAGTCTTTCCTGTACGAAAGAGTTTTGGTTGGAGGTCCAGGTACGCTCGTCACCGAAAGCCTTGCGCAGCTTTTTCTGGAAAAAACGGGTAATAACCAGCATCAGCGGTAAAATAATCAATGTGATGTAACTTAAGTGCACATCTACCTGAAACATCATGATTAATACAAAAACAATCCTCAAGATGTCACCGAAAACCATTAGAAAACCGTCTGTATAAACCGTTGCAATGGTTTCTACATCGCCTACCGCGCGCGTCACCAACTGCCCGATAGCAGTTTTATCAAAAAACGAAGTGCGGAAATAAATCAATTTATGGTACAAACGCTCGCGGATGTCGCGGATAACATTCTGTGAAATAAAATTAGAGAAGTACACCAGAAAGAAATTCAGGATCGTTTCGCCAAATACCAGCCCAATCAAGATGTATATATGCCGCATCATCTGCTCCCGGTCGCCCAGCCTAATGATATCAGTATCCACAATCTGCATCGTGAGATAAGGCCGGTAGGTGGAAATCACCGAAAGTATCACCGAGATGAGGAGTGTAAAAACAAACCATGACCGGAATTTCATGCCGATGGTAAACAGCCTTTTAATAATATCCCACGTTGATTGTTTCTTCATGTTCTGTTTTAAAAATCCTACAAAAATAGGGAAAAGTTTATTGCTGCCCGGTAAAACGCCAGTGCCTTCAACTAAAACTCATACCCAACATCTACCAAAAACAGGCCTTGTGCAGGTGCAGAAGTACCAGCGGCATTTCGGTTCTTTGCTTCAATTATCCTTCTGAGGTCACTGGGTGGTATTTTCCCGTTTCCTATTTCTACCATCGTACCAACGATTGACCGTACCATATTCCGAAGAAAGCGATCGGCGGAGATGGTAAATTTCAGTTCGGCACCATTTTGTTGCCAGCAAGCTTTATAGATTTTACAGAGGTTGGTCTTATTATCCGTATGCAGTTTTGCGAAGCTTGTAAAGTCATTATATTCGAAAAGGATTTGGCAGGCTTCATTCATTTTTCCTACCTCCAGCGTGCGCTTCCACATCTGCCAGGCCGCATCTTGCGTGAAGGGGTTCTTCTCCTGAGAAATATAATATTCATAAGTTCGGTAGGTCGCATCAAAACGGGCATGAAAATCATCTTTCACCTTAAAAATGCGTTTCACTGAGATATCAGGTGGCAAAAAACTGTTGAGCCGGTATGGCAGCTGCGCATCAAGATCGTGCCCATAATCAAAGTGCGCGAAGATCTTTTTCGCATGTACGCCCGTATCGGTACGGCCTGCACCAGTGGTTTTAATCTCTTCTCGCAGGATGGTGGAAAGTGCTTTCTCAAGCTCCTCTTGCACCGTAATTTCATTAGGCTGAATCTGGTAACCGAAATAATTTTTACCGCTGTAAGAAAATTCAATGAAATATCGCATACGTGCAAATTTCTGTATTTTTATTAAGAATTGAAGAAAAAAAAGTAATTTGCTGACTTATGAAAAAGATCCTGCTGCTCTCCGACACACATTCATACCTGGATGACCGAATACTGGATTACGCCAAGAACGCCGATGAAATCTGGCATTGCGGAGATTTTGGGAATCCCTCAGTGGTCGAAACATTGGGGCAAATCACTACGCTGCGCGGGGTGTACGGGAATATTGACGGCAGCGAAATCCGTAAAATCTTCCCTGAGGTGTTGCGCTTTCGCTGCGAAGAAACGGAGGTGATGATGATACATATCGGCGGTTATCCTGGCCGCTACAGTCCGCTCGCCAAAAAAGAAATCGTAGGAAAGGCTCCTAAACTTTTCATTACAGGTCATTCGCACATCCTAAAAGCGATGTATGATGAGAAAAACCAACTGCTTCACCTGAATCCCGGCGCTTGTGGGAAAGAAGGTTGGCATAAGATGCGGACGATGCTGCGGTTCGAGATCAACTGTGACCGAGTTGAAAATCTAGAGGTTATAGAATTGGGGAAGAAATGATCACTCACCCTTCAGTCTGCTGTAAATATTATGCACCAGCCCATCTGCTACTGAGATTTTCGGTACGTAGATCTCATCTATGTCGCCCCACTTCATCACATTATTAAAGATTTCGAGGGCCGGCACCAGCACATCCGCGCGGTCTTCCCGCAGGTTATATTTGCTCATCCGTTCGGCGATGGTAAGTTCGCTGAGTTCTTTGTGATACTTTTTCAACAGGTCGGCAGACATCGGTTTTCCGTCTTTGGTCTTGCTCATGGAGAATATTTTGTTGATATTCCCACCCGAACCTATCGCCACCACCGAATTTTTGCTGTGTATGTGTTTTCGTATCTCCTCTTTCAGCTCCTTCCAATCATCATCGCTTACCAAACCATTAAGCAACCTGATGGTACCGATGTTAAAGGAATGTTTGTAGCTCATCTCACCATTTTCATAATAAGTAAGTTCGGTAGAGCCGCCGCCCACATCAATGTACAGATAAGCTGCCTCTTTCCCCAGCCCCTCAGCGATGTGGTTTTCATAAATAAGCGTGGCTTCTTCATCACCGCTAATGATTTCAATATCGATTCCTGAGGTATTTTTAACTTCAGAAATAATCTCGTTACCGTTCCTGGCATCACGCATCGCGCTGGTAGCACAGGCGCGGTAATGCTCCACCTGATAGATTTTCATCATATCGGCGAAGATTTTCATGGTGTTAACCATCATTTCCCGGCGTTCCGTGCCTATTTCTCCTTTCGCAAAAACGTCCATACCAAGGCGCAGCGGTATTCTCAAAAGATTGAGTTTGGTGAATACCGGCTTGCCTTCCTGAAGTTCCGTAACCTCATTGATGAGCAGCCTGGCCGCATTACTTCCGATATCTATAGCCGCAATTTTCATGACATTAAAGGTAAGAAGCGTCAAACGAGAATGGCAGTAAATCGCGTATGGAACGTGTTTTATAAATCTCGCCATCTAACGAAGCGAAATAGATCTCAATAGTTTCGGCCTGTTTCGATTCATATTCCAGGATAGATTGCCGACACGACCCACAAGGTGGAATTGGGGTGGAACTGATGGCGTCTTTAGGAGCACCGATGACGAAAAGTTTCTTTATCTTGACATCCGGATAATTGGCCCCAACCCAAAAAATAGTCGTTCGCTCAGCACAAAGCCCTGAAGGATATGCGGCATTTTCCTGATTGCTGCCCGTTACGATTTCCCCGTTTTCCAGCAACATGGCACACCCCACTTGGAAGTTTGAATAAGGTGCGTACGCGATTTCACGGATTTTCTTAGCCGCATCAAACAACTTTTTCTCCGTTTCATCCAGTGCGGCATAATTCGGTATCGTATTGAAAATAATCTTTAATTCTTTTTGCATTTCGAAAAATTGGGGAGTAAATATACTTCTTTTTATCGGATTCTCGCTTTAAAAGCCATCAAAACGATAACGCCTGATGATTATCATCTTTTACCGGAATTTTAACAACTTTTAATGTTTATTTGGTTTAATAATTGATTCGGCTAGGCGGTCTTTTCCGCTTATTTCATGTTGATTATGATGGCATTAAAGACTCTTTTTCCGGTTAAAACACCATTATTAACCATATAAACCAATCACAAAATGGACGCAAACAAAAACAAAACGACAGACGAATCTAAGGATTCGGCCATGAATCTTCAGCAGCTCTTCATTGATGGGCTTAAAGACATTTATTACGCAGAAAATGCCCTTACAAAAGCACTGCCCGAAATGTATGAAAAAGCCACCAGCCAAAAACTGAAAACCGCTATAAAAGATCACATCGCGCAAACCCAGATGCAGGTGCTGCGGCTGGAGAAAGCTTTTGAAGCGATGGGAATGAAAGCCGAAGGTAAAAAGTGCCTGGCCATAGAAGGCATCTTGGCGGAAGGGCGCGACTGTGTGGCAAGTGCCGAACCGGGCCCGGTACGTGATGCCGCCATCATCGGAAGCTCACAAAAGGTTGAACATTACGAGATCGCTTCTTACGGCACCCTAGCTGCGCATGCTAAAGTACTAAACGAACGAGAAGTGCTGGATCTGCTGTTGCGTACCCTGGGTGAAGAAAAAAAATCCGACTGTCTGCTGACCATCATCGCAGATACCGAACTGAATTCACAGGCAGCTGGTGGCATGCATCAGTCTAAAGACTTCAAGGCCGTTTAACCTTACAACAAGCACTTAACATTATGAAAGTAAACGAACAGGAACCATTTGATAATGGTGCCAACCCCAAAATAGAACAGCTCGGCAAATATAAGAACAGTGATCACGGAGAATTTATGACCACCAATCACGGCGTAAAGATCAACGATGACCAAAACTCACTGCTTGGCGGAGAGCGCGGCCCGTCCCTTCTTGAAGATTTTATCTTTCGGGAAAAGATGACGCATTTTGACCATGAACGTATTCCCGAAAGAATTGTACATGCGCGTGGCTCTGCAGCCCACGGCTACTTCCAGCTGTACAAATCAATGGAAAAATATACCAAAGCGAAATTCCTGAACGACACCAGCATCAAAACGCCTGTTTTTGTACGCTTTTCTACAGTGCAAGGCAGCCGTGGTTCTACTGATTTACCACGCGACATCCGTGGATTTGCTGTAAAATTCTATACCCAGGAAGGTAATTATGACCTTGTAGGCAACAATACACCTGTATTTTTTATCCAAGACGCGATTAAGTTTCCTGATTTGGTACACGCCTTAAAACCTGAGCCAGATAATGAAATCCCTCAGGCTGCCTCCGCACATGATACTTTCTGGGATTTTATTTCACTAATGCCAGAAGCCATGCATAATATCATGTGGCTGATGAGCGACCGCGCGATACCAAGAACGTATCGCGCAATGGAAGGTTTTGGTATTCATACCTTCCGTTTCATCAATGAGCAGGGCGAGTCGCATTTTGTACGTTTCCACTGGAAGCCTTTGCAGGGTGTACTTGGATTAGCCTGGGATGAAGCACAAAGACTTGCGGGTAAAGACACCGATTTCCACCGCAGAGATTTGTGGGATGCCATAGAAAACGGGATGTATCCTGAATGGGAGCTTGGCGTACAGATTATTCCGCAGGAAGATGAACATAAATTTCCGTTCGATCTATTAGATGCTACCAAAATGATTCCGGAAGAGATGGTACCGGTAGAAATCATCGGTAAAATGACGCTAGACCGCAATCCGGATAACTTCTTTGCAGAAACAGAACAGGTCGCCTTCCACCCCGGCCATATCGTTCCCGGTATTGATTTTACGAATGACCCGTTACTGCAAGGACGTCTTTTCTCCTATACAGATACTCAGCTTTTAAGATTAGGTGGACCTAACTTCCATGAAATCCCTATTAACCGCTCCATTCCGGATGTTACCAATAACCAGCGCGATGGGATGCACCGCATGCAGATCCCCAAAGGCAAAGTATCATACCATCCAAATTCGATGGCGCAGGGCTGTCCATTCCAGGCCATGATTAAGGAAGGTGGATTTGCTTCTTTTGAGGAACGCATTGATTCAAGAAAAATCCGTAACCGCAGCAAAAGCTTCTTCGACCATTTCAGTCAGCCTACCTTATTTTACAACAGTTTGACGGATCATGAAAAGCGCCATGTACAAAACGCGTTTTCATTTGAGTTAGGTAAGGTGAAGCTTGTGCCCATCCGTCAGCGTATGGTAAATATGTTGCTGGAGGTAGATCAGGAACTTGCCAATAAAGTGGGTGACCATCTGGGACTGGTACCTGAAAGATTACCACAACCAATCACCGACAGCATTCCGGCAGATGGTAAACTCGAGGATTATCACTCATTCCGCGCAGAGTTGCCGATAACCGAAGCCCCATCTGTAAGTATGGCCAATAAACTTCCCACCAACATCAAAGCCAGAAGAATCGCTATCTTAACCGCGGATGGTGTTGAAGACGAAGCCTTTACACGGGTGAAAAAAGTACTTTGTGAAATGGATGCGCTTGTACAGATTATCGCGCCACGACACGGTTTTGTAACGACTGCTTCCGGTGACCAATATCCTGTGGATGACAGTTTACTTACTGCTTCATCAGTAATGTTCGATGCAGTGTACGTTCCGGGGGGTGACAGCGTTCGCACTTTAATGGAACATGCCGGCGCGAAACACTTCGTAGCAGAAGCATATAAGCACTGTAAACCACTTGCAGCGAATGATAACGGAACCGATCTATTACAAAAAGCCATTCCTAACCTCACGATTCCTGCCGATGGAATTGTGACGGATGGAGATCTGGATCTTTTTGCAGGTTCTATTATCCTTCACCGATTCTGGGATCGTGAAATGAATCCACTACCAGTATAAATATTCTTCTATATACAAGAAATAGGTTTCCTATGTGGAGACCTATTTTTTTATTTATGAATTAAACCTCCCTTTAATTCATTAATTTTGGCATCAGAAATAATTTAATATGCTTTACACACCCATAAAATTCAGAAATTTAGAACTCAAAAACCGTTGGGTAATGTCCCCAATGTGTATGTACTCCTGCGAAAACGGACTCGCAAACGATTTCCATCTGTTGCACTATGGCAGCCGCGCCCAGGGCGGAACCGGACTTATCATTGTTGAGGCCACCGGCGTTGTTCTGGAAGGCAGGATTACCAGCAAGTGCATGGGTATTTGGAATGATGAGCAGGCGCAACAGTTAAAAAAAGTTGTTGATATCGTTCATGGTCAGTCGGAAAGTAAGATCGGCATTCAGCTGGCGCACGCAGGAAGAAAAGCTTCCACCTGGAACGGAAAGCAGACCTCAGTGGAAGAAGATGGCTGGGAAACCGTAGCACCTTCGCCGATTCCGTTCCTTGAATCTGAAAGAATTCCACATGAACTTTCAACTGATGAAATCAAAGATTTGGTTAAAAGTTTCAAAGCTGCTGCACAAAGATCGCTTGAGGCGGGTTTTGATTTAATTGAAATCCATGCCGCACACGGTTATTTAATTCACCAATTCCTGTCGCCGTTATCAAACATAAGAACCGACGAGTATGGCGGAAGTTTTGAAAACAGAACCCGTTTACTGCTCGAAATCGTAGAAGCGGTGAATGAGCTTCTGGATGAAAACCATCCATTGTTTGTAAGAATTTCAGGAACCGAGTATACGGAAGGCGGCTGGAATATTAAAGACAGTGTAAAATTGGCCAAAATTTTAAAAGAAAAAGGCGTCGACCTCATCGATGTTTCAAGTGGAGGAAACATTCACGGCGCGAAAATCAATTTGTTTGACGGCTATCAGGTTCCGTTAGCTGCGGCCGTTAAGAAAGATGCCGGAATTGCCACCGGCGCAGTTGGTTTAATCAAAACCGCGAAGCAAGCAGAGGAAATCTTTCAGAATCAGCAGGCGGATTTAATTTTTGTCGCGCGCGAAATTCTCAGAAATCCTTACCTGCCGGTTCGGGGTTCCTTTAAAAACCATGATCACTGCTTTTTCCCGCCGCAATATGAAAGAGCCCGACCTTAACACCACATACCAATAATAGAAAAGCCAACTGTCGCAGTTGGCTATAGTTACCCCCGAAAATCGGACAGTAAGTTTAGTTGAAAAAAAACAATTAAATTTACGATATGTCACAGCGAAGAAAATTCAATTCAGGATTTAAATTTAAAGTAGTGGTGGAAGCTTTGAGCGAGCGATACACTATGCAGGAACTCGGCCGAAAGCACGATCTGCACCCCAACCAGATCTCTTCATGGAAGAAAGAGTTCCTGCAAAAATGCGCCGATGTTTTTGGTAAGGAGGCTGCTGCAGAAGATAAAAAAGAGGATGTCGACAAGCTTTATAAGGTTATCGGTCAGCAGAAAATGGAGATTGATTTTTTAAAAAAAGCCTTGTCATGAAACAGTGCCGCCGAGCCCGTAAAGCTCATATTGACAAGGCCAATGCACTTAGCGTCACGAAACAGTGCGAAGTATTGCAGATATCGCGCAGCTCCCACTATTACAGGAAAGTTCCGCAGAGTAACCTGAACCTGAATCTGATGCGGCTGATCGATGAAGAGTTCCTGAACCGTCCCTGGAAAGGAGTTCCCAGAATGACCAACTGGCTACAGCAGGATATGGGGTATGCTATCAACAAAAAGCGTGTGGAAAGGCTTTACCGGGTGATGGGTCTGAGTGCTTCGGCACCTGGCCCTGCTACTTCAAAAAAAGGAAAAGGCAAAAAACACAAGATCTTCCCATACCTTTTGAGAAATTTAAACATTACGGCTTCCAATCAGGTTTGGGCGATGGATATCACCTATATTCCTGTCCAGGGCGGCTATCTTTATCTTTGTGCGGTAATCGATCTGTACAGCAGGTTTGTGGTAGGATGGAGCCTGAGCAACACGATGACTTCGGAATGGTGCCGCGATACCGTGGAGACGGCCATTGGAAAATACGGCAAGCCTGAAATCTTCAATACCGATCAGGGCAGTCAGTTCACTGCAGATCTCTTCACCGAATTTATCACCAAACAGGGAATAGCCCTAAGCATGGATGGCAAAGGACGGGCGTTGGATAATATTTTTATTGAAAGACTCTGGCGAAGTGTGAAATACGAGAATGTTTATCTGTATGCTTATCAGGATGGACGAGCGTGCTATGACGGCCTGAAACAGTATTTTCAATATTACAACATGGAGAGACGACATCAGAGCCTTGCATACGAAGTGCCCGCGCAAGTCTATAACCGTACAAAAAAGGAAGCAGCATAAATGAACTTTCACACAGTTTTACACATTCCCACACTACACGGAAAAATCTTTGAAGGGATTTTTCCTATGTGGAAATTTGCAAAACTGCTACCCTTAAAAACAAATAAAATCAAACTTAACTTTTAAGATTTACTGTCCAAACTTTGGGGGTAACTATATTAGCATCAACTATGAAAATGCAAATTCTTTTCTAGATATTTGCGTGTTCTCCAAAACAAAAATTTCATCCGCGATTTTTGCCACATCTTCAGAATGGTGACTAATGATAAAAATTACTGAATCCTTTTTCAGTTTTTTAATAAGGTCATAAATAAAATTTCGGTTTATCAAATCCAAAGAAGAAGTCGGCTCATCCAAAATTAAAAATTTTGGATTGTGATACAAAGCTCGCATCCATCCCAATAATTGTTTTTGTCCGCCAGATAAATTAATTCCTTCTTCGCCAACCACAGTTATAACTCCTTGTGGCAAAGAATTAATGAACTTATCAAAACCTAATGATACTATATTTTGCAACTTGTTTTCATCAATTTTATCATCCAAAATAATATTCTCCAAAACATTTCCATTAAAAAGTTGAATACTTTGAGGAACAACACTTATTAAATTTCGCCAATTTTCTAAAGAGACATTTTGCAAATCAATTTTGTCAATTATGGTTATTTTTCCACTTTCAGTAAAATAGTTTTTTTGCAAAATTTCTGTAAGGGTTGTTTTTCCACTTCCGCTTTCTCCTAGAAGACAAACAACTTTACCTTTTTCAAGTTTCGAAGAAACATTATTCAAAAGCCGGCTTCCTCCATTAAATCTAAAATCTATATTCGTTATTTCAACAGAATTGAGTTCAGTAATTGTTTCGCCTTCTGTTTTTTCTTTTTCTAAAGATGAATATTCGAACATTCTGTCAAATGCTACTCGTGCTTCTTGAATGGGAATGCTTGCCAGGGCTAAGTTGGTAATCGAACCCAAAAGAGAACTTGCAATGCCTATAATTGCCATCAGTTCTCCTACCATCGTTTCGCCAATTAAAACATTGTAAGAAGAAAAAGCCAAAATGCCCAGTAGAATAAAGACTAAAGCAATTCCCGAATACAAAGTAATTTTCAAGTTGAGTTTACCTAATTCAAAAATTTTATTCTGAAAATTCTCATAAAAGACTTCGTTTCTTTTGAGAAAAGATTTTGTTTAGAGAATCCTTTTACTACGTCAATTCCTCTAATGCTGTCAATGTAATTTGCTTCATTTCCACTATAAGCCTCCATAACATTTCTTTGGGATTCAATAATTCTTTTGTTAAACCTAAAAATCAAGTAGAAAACCAAAGGCGAAACCAACAAGCAAAACAAAGCCAGTTTCCAGGAATAGTAAAATAAAAAACCAATAGAAATCAGAACGCCCAAAACATCCGTTGCGGTATTAGTTATTAAAATTCTAATAACATTCTGTATTCTTTGGGTATCGTTGAGTCTTGCTACAAAATCACCAACTTTTCGGGTATCAAAAAATAATTTGGGCAAATGAAGCAACGATGAATAAAACTTATGGTTTATCCGCTGATTAAATGCCTTGCTTTGTTTTATGATATACAATTCTCGTAAGGCCTGGATTCCAACTCTGCCGAGAAGCAAAAAGCCAAGAAACGCGATGCTCAGCATCAA
The DNA here is from genome assembly GCF_003692615.1 of Chryseobacterium sp. 6424. NCBI lineage: Bacteria > Pseudomonadati > Bacteroidota > Flavobacteriia > Flavobacteriales > Weeksellaceae > Chryseobacterium > Chryseobacterium sp. 6424. The sequence goes on along the minus strand of NZ_CP023540.1, from coordinate 611,189 downwards.
AACGTTGATTTTTCTTTTAGGTAAAATATCATCAATTAACTTTTGTGAAAAGATAGACATTGCCATTCCCAAAAGTGTAAACATAGCACCAAGAACGATAATTGTATAAACCGCTTCTTTATCTTTGCTAAGGAGCTCCTTCAGCCATTTTATCTTTTTTTTCTTGGTTTCGGAAACCTTTACAAAGTTTTCCTTTGGTTTCAGGGTAAGACAGGTTTTAGATTTCCAAACCTCCTCTAAGTATTCTAGCGACCAGATTTCTATTCCTTTGGCAGGATTACCAATAAGAAATTGATTATTTTGAGAATTAATTGTGTGATAGCAGACCACATAATGTTCGTGTTTATTTTCTAAGATTACGTGTAAAATAACAGGCTCGCCGTGTTCTATCAAAGCGTTTAAATCCGCTTCGCAGCCTTCGGCTTCAAAACCTATCTCATTAGCACATTGGTAAAGCCCTAAAAGTGTGGTTCCTGTTTTTGCCGTGCCACTCTTTTCCCTTAAAGTTTCTAAAGACACATCACCGCCGTAGTAACGCATCAAAGATTGCAGGCATCCCACACCGCAATCCGTTAAATCTTTTTGAAGCGAAAAAGTTTTTAGGATAAGCTTTCTATTTTCCATCAAAATCCGCTAAAACTTTTTCAATTTTTGTTGCTCCCGTGCTTCGGTGAACCAATTTATTCTCTGCATTGTACCCAAGAAAATAAGGAATTCCTGTCATCGCAAATTTTAGATAAACTTCGGCTTTGGGATCGTTGCACCATTTTATATTTTCGGCTTTATCCAAATGATATTTTTGCGCAAATTGCTGTATTTCCATTAAAGGTTTATCGGTAAACATAATCCAATTGATGTCTTTATGTTTTTCATTAATCTGTGATAGTTCATGCATTTCCATTTGACAATACTCACATTCGGGATTAAAATACACCAATACTTTATTTCCTTCGGGAATATTTTTCTCTGTTAAGGTAGTTCCGTTAATGTCCTGAACAGAAAAAGCAGGAATATTTTGCAAACCTTCCACATTCTTCTTTTTGTTTTGAAAACCTATGAACAAATAAATCATCATTCCTATAAAAACGACAGGAATAATAATTGCAAATATCTTAAGTGCTTTTTTGTTCATCATCAGTATTGCGCATTTAGAATTAAAAAACTCACCACTCCAACCCAAAATAGCAACCCTATCCCATAAGTTAAAGCAACCAATCCAAAGGATTTTCCAAACTTCACTTTATTGTCAGATAATTCGGTAATTCCCCAAGCTAAAAACCCCCAATAAAAAAGTTCAAAAAGATTAACCAATTGTAAAGGGTAGGCCAACCATTTCTCAGTAGATAGATATTCTCTTAGATTAATAAGCGAAATGGGGTAATAAGTCTGCAAATCTTCCAAATTATAATCGGTTTGTAACCAGTAGAAATTTACAAACTTATATAAACCCGCAATAACGAAGACAAATTCAGCCAAAAGGACAATAAAAATAAAATCTGAAAATTTAATTTTTTCCAAGCTGGTCAAATCAAAAAGCTGGATAAAGTTTAGGCAAAATGCCACTAATAAAACCTTTATCCCTATAAGCAAAGGCGTTACCGCATAAGAAACCCACCACCATTTTTTTTGGCTTTCCATATAGTTTTGTACCACTTGACTGGGATAGTCTTGAGAAAGAAAATCGAAAATTTTGCTGTCAGTTGCAATGAAATGTCTATCAAGATAAGTTAAGATAATATAACATAAGACGACAGCTAAATATAGTTTCCCCCAAAGTTTGGACAGTAAATCTTAAAAGTTAAGTTTGATTTTATTTGTTTTTAAGGGTAGCAGTTTTGCAAATTTCCACATAGGAAAAATCCCTTCAAAGATTTTTCCGTGTAGTGTGGGAATGTGTAAAACTGTGTGAAAGTTCATTTATGCTGCTTCCTTTTTTGTACGGTCGTAGACTTCCGCAGGTACTTCGTATGCAAGACTTTGATGCCTTCTCTCGTTGTTGTAATATTGAAAATACTGTTTCAGGCCGCCGTAGCACGCTCGTCCATCCTGATAAGCATATAGGTATACATTCTCGTATTTCACACTTCGCCAGAGTCTTTCAATAAAAATATTATCCAGAGCGCGTCCTTTGCCGTCCATGCTTAGGGCTATTCCCTGTTTGGTAATAAATTCTGTGAAGAGATCTGCAGTGAACTGACTGCCCTGATCGGTATTGAAGATTTCAGGCTTGCCGTATTTTCCAATGGCCGTCTCCACGGTATCGCGGCACCATTCGGAAGTCATCGTGTTGCTCAGGCTCCATCCTACCACAAACCTGCTGTACAGATCGATTACCGCACAAAGATAAAGATAGCCGCCCTGCACAGGAATATAGGTGATATCCATTGCCCAAACTTGATTGGAAGCCGTAATGTTTAAATTTCTCAAAAGATATGGGAAGATCTTGTGTTTCTTGCCTTTGCCTTTTTTGGAGGTGGCAGGGCCAGGTGCCGAAGCACTCAGACCCATCACCCGGTAAAGCCTTTCCACACGCTTTTTGTTGATGGTATACCCCATATCCTGCTGTAGCCAGTTGGTCATCCTGGGAACTCCTTTCCAGGGACGGTTCAGGAACTCTTCATCGATCAGCCGCATCAGATTCAGGTTCAGACTGCTTTGCGGAACTTTCCTGTAATAATGGGAGCTGCGCGATATCTGCAACACCTCACACTGCTTTTTAACGCTGAGCGCATTGGCCTTGTCAATATGAGCTTTACGGGCTCGGCGGCACTGTTTCATGACAAGGCTTTTTTTAAAAAATCAATCTCCATTTTCTGCTGACCGATAACCTTATAAAGCTTGTCGACATCCTCTTTTTTATCTTCTGCAGCAGCCTCCTTACCAAAAACATCGGCGCATTTTTGCAAGAACTCTTTCTTCCATGAAGAGATCTGGTTGGGGTGCAGATCGTGCTTTCGGCCGAGTTCCTGCATAGTGTATCGCTCGCTCAAAGCTTCCACCACTACTTTAAATTTAAATCCTGAATTGAATTTTCTTCGCTGTGACATATCGTAAATTTAATTGTTTTTTTTCAACTAAACTTACTGTCCGATTTTCGGGGGTAACTATAAAATATATAATAAAATTTTTCATAAAGAAAAAGTTGTCAACTATTGACAACTTACTTTTTTTGTAAAAAAAAATGAGTTATTTATTTCTTTTTGACAAATAAAAAATATCAATTGTAGCAATAATTGCAATCAGTATATAAATAAGTTTTATATACTTAGGCACATCAATGACTTTCAAAAAATCGAGCACCATAATAAGTAATGAAATAACGTAAAATACAATTACAATAATTCTTACCATATTAAAGAAATTAAAAAAACCATTCCAAAGCACAAGCAGCATCTATAGCTAATACAACAGCACCAACTGTTGCACCGACTGGTGGAGCAGCAATTAATCCAATTTTGACAGCAACTGCAACACCAACTTGACCTGCTGCAAAACCAGCACAAAATGAACTAAAACCCGACTCACCATTAATTGATTCCATCTGTTGTAAAGATAATGTTTTCATAATAATTTATTTTGAATTAGCAATTACACAACCATATATTCCCCCAGCTAAAGCCCAAGCCCCAACACCTCCAGTAGCTAGTGTCAAAGCAGTGCCCGCACCTACTATCCACCAAAATGTATCTTCAGAACAATTTACAGAACCCTGCAAATTTTCCATTTGAATTAAATTTAACTTTTTCATAAAATTAAGTTTTTAAATTAATAAATTTTGTGATATAAAAAACACTTTGTTTTTATTGTTGCTAAAATGAGAAGAAATTTTTATCCATTCTATTCCATTTGGAATAATCTGAATATATCCTTCATTTTTTAATTTGTATAACACATCGAAAATATTTATTTTCGGATTATCGTAAAATTTATTAAATCTTTAGCATGTATGTATACAAGATACTTTAACAAAGATTTTGCACTAACTGAAAATAAATGATAATGAGCAGTATGGATATTGGATTCAAAATAAAAAAAATAAGAGAAAGCAAAATGATATCACAAGAACAATTAGCTGACACGCTAAACATCTTCCAAAGTAAACTCTCTAAAATAGAGAATGGTAGAATTAAGAAAATAGATTTTGTGCTTATGCAAAAATCTGTACTCAATTCAATATTACTCCAAGTGAATTTATAGAAAAATGTATTGAGAAAAAGCACTATTAAACAAATGTTTTACTGTATAATAACAGAACACCTTAAGATTTAAAATCTCTTTCAATATTTATATTCCCTGTCGCCTTCTAGAACTAGCTGAAGTTTATTTTACTGTATTATTTGACCTATCACGAGTACTCAAATTTTCTAATGACTTCCAAAGTTCTCTCAATTTCTTTTTGTTTGATCGCATCGGAGATAAACCACGTTTCATAGCCGCTTGGTGGAAGGTAAATTCCGTTTTTAAGCAGAAAATGAAAGAAATTATTAAACAGCGCGTGATTGGCCTGCGCCGCTTCATCAAAATTCGAAACAGATCTGATGTGGAAAAAGATACTCATCATCGAGCCTTTTCTGTTGATCCGATGCTGAATGTTCTTTGAATTCAATATTTTTCCGATTTCAAAATCGAGGGTTTCAGTGGTTTTATTGATGTTTCGGTAGAAGTTTTCATCTTTTCTGATGAGCTCCAGAGTGGTGAGTCCGGCACGCATCGCCAACGGATTTCCGCTTAATGTACCGGCCTGATACACCGCACCTTTCGGCGCCAGATGATCCATAATCTCGTTCCTACCTGCAAAAGCACCCACCGGCAGGCCGCCACCGATGACTTTTCCGTAAGTTACCAAATCGGCTTTCACATTGTAAACTTCCTGCGCGCCACCGAATCCAAGTCGGAAACCTGTCATCACTTCATCAAAAATCAGCAACGCGCCATTCTCGTCGCAAAGTCTTCTTAAATTCTGCAGGAAATTGTTTTCCGGCAATACGCAGCCCATGTTTCCGGCCACGGGTTCTACGATCACTGCAGCGATTTGCCCTTCATTATGTCTGAACAGATCCGCCACTTGCTCAATATCATTATATCTCGCGAGCAACGTATCTTTCGCGGTTCCGGCGGTTACTCCGGGCGAATTTGGGTTGCCAAACGTAGCCGCACCACTTCCGGCTTTAATTAAAAATGAATCGGAGTGCCCATGATAGCAACCTTCAAACTTGATGAATTTATCCCTGCCCGTAAAGCCTCTGGCCAGGCGAATTGCGCTCATACACGCTTCAGTGCCGGAAGAAACCATCCGGATCTGGTCGATATTCGGAACGTTTTCAACGATAAGTTTTGCGATTTCGGTCTCAAGTTCAGAAGGAGTTCCGTAGGAAAATCCGTTTTCAGCCTGTTTCTTGATGGATTCCAAAACCTCGGGATGCGTGTGTCCCAAAATCGCGGGACCCCACGAATTGATGTAATCGATATAGGTATTATCGTCGGCATCGGTCATGTAGGCGCCTTTGGCAGATTTCATGAAAATGGGCACGCCACCAACGGATTTGAATGCGCGTACCGGCGAATTTACACCGCCCGGGATATATTTGTATGCCTCATCGAACAAGGCCGAACTTCTTTGATATAACATTAGGGTATTATTTGTTTGTTAGCTGCGCGGTTTGCGGTCCTTCAGGTAAATAAGTTGGCCGCTTTTGGGCTGTTCGCCGTAGGCCATGCGGTTTTTATCGTACAGTTTGCTGAGTCTGATGCCGAATTTCTGAGAGATCTCGTGCATGGATTCGCCAACTTTTGTTTTGTATGTGGCCACATTTCCGCTAGAGGCTTTTCCTTCGAGGAAAATCACGTCGTTCTTACGGAGGCTGGTTCCGTCGAGTTCATTCCACCGCATCAGTTTGCTCTCGGAGATCCCGAATTTTTGTGAGATCACGCTCAATTCTACATCATCAGGAATGATGACGAATTTCTTGCCTCCGTTCGGGTGGTTTTTTACCAGCAGCGTATTCAGTACTTCCGCACGGGTCTTTATTTTCTCTACTTTTTGCTGTTGCTTAGCGTAAGATGTCTGTTCGTAAGGTACCGTAACTGTGATGGGTTTCGAGGAAGCTTTGCTCTGATCAAGTTTCGCCATGAAGATTTTATCGTCGCGAAGGGCTGGGTACAGTTTCAGCACGGTGTAAAGGACTTCCTTTGAATTGGTATTATCGAATTCATAGAGTCTGTTTTTCTCGATCTTATCGATCAGGATGTACGCGTAACGGGGATTGGTGGCATAGCCTGCTTTTTTCAGACCGTGCGCCCAAGCCTTGTAATCCTTGATATCGAGCTTGAAAAGGTTGGTATAATATTTTCGGTAGGCCAGGAACTTGGAGTGGTCTTCATAGGACTCCCGCGGATCATTGTACACCCGGAAGCACTCATTCGGTGCGTCATCCGTATGTTTCATGGTTTTTCCCGTCCAATCTTCCTTACATTTGATCCCGAAATGATTGTTGCCTTGCTGCGCGAGCCGGCTTTGTCCGCCGCCGGTTTCTAAAAGTCCCTGAGCAAGCGTGATAGAGGCCGGAATTTTATATTTTTCCATTTCCTCTACGGCATAGGCTGCAAATCTTTGGATGTACTGTTCATCATTTTTCCACTTTTGTGCGTGTATTTTTGCTAAAATAATTAAGGAAAATAACAGGATTGTCTTCTTCATACATATTTAATTTTAGTAAGTACCGAAGTTGATCTGCGGTCGGTTGGCTGCCGCCAGGCGTTGGTTGGCACCGGCAATCCCCTGTAGGCCACCGGTATGAAATGCCAGCACTTTACTGCCATCCGGGAAAAAACCGCTGTGTGCCAAACTGCATATCTTCATCATCATCTTACCGGTGTAAACAGGATCGAGCGGCACTTGGTGCTTTTGATAAAACGTATTGATAAAACGGATATTTTCATCGGTTATTTTACCATACGCCCCAAGATGCGCTTCTATAAGCTCCACATTTTTTCTGCCCGAAAGCAAAGTTATGGTTTCTGCGAGTGATGTATCATTTACTGCGGTAAAACCCAGTACCTGCTGATGATCCAGCGCAAATTTCGAGATGCCTGCCACTGTGCCGCCTGTGCCTACCGGAGCGCAAAGATAATCAAAACTTTTTGTTTGTTCGCCGAGCATGTGCTGTATGCCCTTTACAGCCAAAGTGTTGGTGCCGCCCTCGGGAATCAGCAGCGCGTGCGGGAATTCTTCTTGAAGTTGCTGCGACAGCGTTCCCTTGTTTCTGTAAACATCGCGAGTGACGAACCGAAAACGCATCCCGTTATGGGCAGCGGTGTTCAGCGTTTGGTTTTGTTGCCATTTATCGTGAAGCTCTTCCCCACGGATGATGCCTAAAGTGGGAATGTTCAACTGTCGGCCCACTGCGGCTATTGCGGCAATATGGTTCGAGAAAGCGCCACCGAATGTAACCAAAAAAGGATTGTATGGCTTTTTTTCCAGATAAGTATTGAGGTTGCAAAACAGTTTCCAGTATTTATTGCCTGAGATTTCGGGATGAATTAGGTCTTCCCTTTTGATGAAGAGGCGGATTTTATTACCAGTCGGTATCTCTATAACAGGAATTTGAATATCAGGAATCTGCATAAGGAAACTCAACAATACGGGTTGGATGGTATCTTGTTTTGGGTTAGTGACGTAACGGTGTGCTTCAGGAAACACTCCCTGAATAATCTTTTAAAATACGTTTGATGTTCTCAGGTAAGATCTTCGATCTGCGCGTCTGGGGCATTTTTCCTTACACTTTCAATCCCATTGTCGCGGGATTGGGCAGAGGCATACATTTCGCTCGTGGCCAATGGCTGGTGATTACCTGCCACTTGTGTAAAGTATGGTTGGTGTCTTACAGAATCCAGCTTTTTGAAAGAATCATCCCCTAGGTTTTTCTTACTGCTTTCGATACTGGCACGGCAGTTTTGCTTTGTAGTAAAGGTTTCGCTCGTCAGCAGGGGTTCGCCATTCCCGGCTTTCAAGACCCAACGGAATTCGTTGTCCGAAGTTTTTGTCATTACGTATTTTGCCATCTTTTCAGGATTTTAAAAGATAAAGGTACATATAATTCAGGATTCGTTCCGGCATGTTCCTATATTTTAACTTGAATTTAATGCTATTTCCGCCTGAATTTCAGGAAACTCCACCATTTTCTGGTTTTCAGATAATCCAGATTTTTTTCCATCGCATAGGCTTCACGTTCAAATGAAATGGCTTTATAGGCTTCATAGGGATTTTTCAGTTTGAGATACCAGTAATAATATTCCACCACATATATGATGTAAAAGAAAACCACCAAAAGTTCCAGCTGCTGCCGCAGGTGGATTCTTTCGTGGTTGATGAGGACAGCATCCTGCCGCAATGCAGGCCGGCGCAGGATGATTAGCGGAAAAAGGGTGATCGCTGAAATTTTTGTATTTTTGAGGAGTAACTGCCAGACAACAACCATTTCACAAAGATAAAATATTTGGTAGTTAACATTTAACCCATGAGCCAAAAGAACATCCAAGAACACGAAGACTTTTATTACAATGAGCAGGGCTACCGTGTATTTACAGAGAAATATCACCTTAAACGCGGTTATTGCTGCAAGAGCGGCTGCCGGCACTGCCCATACGGTTATGACAAGAGAACAGACCGATTTATTAAAGTGAACCAAAAAAACAAATAAAACATTATCTTTCAATAAATTAAATTTAACGCCATGTATAAGAAATATATCCTGCTGCTTATAGCTTCCGTTTCGCTAGGTTTAAGCTCATGCAGTCCTTTTCAGGTAAAATCCGATTATGCTGAAACCGCTAATTTCAATACGTACAAAACCTATAAACTGCGTATTGATGATTTAAAACTGAACGACATTGATAAAGACCGCGTGCTGAACGAGGTCTCGAAACAGCTTCAATCGAAAGGTTTAAGCGTGTCGGAAAATCCGGATCTCATCGTCAATGTAAAAGCAAACCACAAAAAAATTCAGGACATCCAAAGTACAAGGCCCTACGGCATGTACGGCTGGGGCGGACCATTCGGTTGGGGCGTTGGGATGAACAGAACCTGGACTTCCAACTACAACCAGGGCGCGCTGACTCTTGACCTGATTGACGCAAGAACCCAAAAACTTGTTTGGCAAGGTACCGGAAGCGGCATTTCGGTAGATTCACCAAAGTCTAAACAAAAACAGATCCCGGAAATTGTGGCTGAGATCATGGCGCAGTATCCACCACAGCGCTAACCTAAGATATTCAAGTTTACAAAAAACAAAGGCGCTCCCTCGGGGAGCGCCTTTTGTGGCTGATCGCTTCTGGCTTTGAGCCTATCTCATTAACATTATTTCAACAGTATGGTTTGTATTTGTATGCTTACAATCAAACCTTTGTTAAAAAGGACCAACACTTTCCGCATCGTCATCACTATTCATCTCAATCGTCACGAGATTATAATTACACGACCTCACCATAAAAAAAATTGACAGCAAAAGGAGTCTTTTCTTTGAACAGGCTTACAAATAGCGCTCTCGCAGACTTAATCCGCTAAAACTTCCGCGATTGGCTGACCAATGCTGCCACTCGGGTTTTCAATTTTCAGTATTTGCGCGAGTGTCGGCGCAATGTCAGTCATGTGGTAGGGCTTTGAGCTTTGGCCCTGCTTAACACCAGCGCCCATAAATATCAGTGGAATGTGAGAATCGTATGAGTTCCATACGCTGTGCGTGGTTCCTTTTTTCGCGTAATTCGGCAACATGCCATCGTGTGAGATGATCTGGATGTCGCCGCTCCGCTGCCAGTTGTACCCATTGATAATACGTGATTTTATAGGTTCTGGAATGGCGGCGCTGGCTACCTCTGCCAAATCTACCGCGTATAAAACACGTTTGTCACGGTTCAGGCGTTTGATCAGAAATTCTTTGATGTCTTCTTCATCAAGGTTGTTTTTTTCGATCAGATCACGGTTGAGGAAAATCTGGTAATTGTCGATTCCCCAAATGATTTTTTCATGTGCAAACTTTGCTTCCAGTTCTTCTTCAAGATTTTTCTGTAAACCGTCGTCAAAGAGGCCTGTCAGCATTTTGTTCGCTTCCATATAACCTAAAGAATGCGCGCCCCCATGGTCTGCTGACAGAAACACCAGATAATTGCCCTTCCCTACTTTTTTATCAAGCATGATGAAAAAGTTTTCGAGGTCTTTGTCTAAACGTAAATACGTATCCTGCACTTCGATGGAATTCGGGCCAAATGAATGTCCCACATAATCAGTCGAGGCAATGTTTACTGCGAGAAAGTCGGTATCGGCGTTCTTGCCCATCTGATAGCCATCAATCGCGGCCTCCGCTACCTTAAGCGTAAGGGTGTTGCCAAAAGGTGTTGTCCGGATGATGCCTTTTTTCTTCGCGTAATCCGCGGCCAGACTTCTGTAGGGGAATGTTGGTGTTTTGGCGCTGCCCAACAGGTTTTCCCACGGCACATCATCGGCCGTACTTTCGGTATACCTATCAATTGGTAATGAGGTATCCCAACCGTCAGCCACCAGTTTTTCGCCCCAGTTCTGTGCATTAAAATTCTTCAGCCACTGTGGCAGGTCACTCATATAATACGAACTTGTGATGAAATGCCCCGTCCCCTCATCGAACCAAAAAGCTCCGGTAGGATTATGACCGGCAGGCAAGATGGAAGCGCGGTCCTTCAAAGAAACGCCTACCACTTTGGAACGGAAATTCGTAGAGATGCCCAATTGGTCGGTAATGGTGGTACTCCACAGATTATGCGGTGAGTGCGCGCCAATCTTTTCAGAACTTGCACCAATCCCCTTTACTTCCGTATCGGTGGTGCAGTACACATTCTTACCGGTTTTCCGATCCGTCCAGTCATTACCCGCGATACCATGTATGGCTGGTACCGAACCAGTATAGATGGCGGTATGCCCGAGCGCGGTGACTGTGGGCACATAATCAATCATCACATTATTAAGGTTGTACCCTTCCCTCATTAGCCTTTTGAAGCCGCCGTTACCATACTTGGACTCGTAGCGGTACAGGAAATCCCACCGCATTTGGTCAACTACAAGGCCAACGACCAGTTTAGGCTTAGGAGCTGGTTTAGATTGATTTTTCTGTGCGTTTATGCTGAAAAAAGACAGGAATACGAAAAACAGAACTGGAATTTTACCGGACATTTTAATTATATTTTAATACCGACAAATTTAAGGGAAATTACAAAGCAGCCCCGCGGTTTTCGTGAAAATTGCCGTCCTGTTCGCTCATCTTTGCTTAAATTTGAACAAAATAGGATTAATGAAAAGACGCGATTTATTGAAAAGCGGTTCTCTGGCCTTAGGCGGACTGCTTCTCACACCTTTTAGTGCGAAAGCGAATATATTTAAAGAAGAATTTGGCGGTAAGAAAGCGAAGAATATCATATTTATGGTCAGCGATGGCATGAGCATCGGCACCCTGCAGATGGCCGATATGTACAGCCGCCGCAAACTGGGACGGCCTTCGCAGTGGCTTTCTTTATACGAGCAAAATCTGGTACAGCGCGGACTGATGGATATGGCTTCGGCCAATTCGGTAGTGACAGATTCGGCGGCAGCAAGCTCCTCATGGGGTGGCGGGCACCGCGTGAATAACGGCAGCCTGAACATAGGCGTCAATGGTGAAGAGCATTTGCCCATCCTTCAGAAATTCAAAAAAGCAGGCAAAAAGATCGGTTTGGTGACCACGGTTCCGGTGACACATGCCACACCAGCGGGATTTTCGGTTTACAGCAAAAGCCGGAATTCTCAGCAGGATATTGCCATGACTTATTCTGAATTAGGATTTGATGTCATCATGGGCGGTGGACATAAATATTTCGATGCGGCGCAGCGCGAAGACAAGAAAGACGTTTATTCAGTTTTCAGGAAAAAAGGCTATTCCGTGGCACGCAATAAGGCTGAAATGAATGCTACACCTGCTAACAAACCTCTCCTTGCCACCTTTGATGAAGATGGTTTGCCCTATTCTACCGATCACCTCAGCAGCACTTTTATGAAAAACAACATCCCGACGCTGGCAGAAATGACTTCAAAAGCCATCGGACACATGAAGGATGACAAAAACGGATTCGTGATGCAGGTTGAAGCCGGAAAAGTCGACTGGGCGGCGCACGGAAACGATATTTCAGGCCTCATCTACGATCAGCTCGCGTTCGATGATGCCGTGAAAGTGGCGATTGATTTCGCTAAAAAAGACGGCAACACGCTGGTAGTTTTAACGACAGACCACGGCAATGCCAATCCCGGACTTATCTATGGCCGAAAGGTCAACGAAAATTTCGACCGCATCCAAAAATTCTCGCAAACCAACGAATGGATCCTGCAGGGAATCAACGGCAACGACAGCCTCAGCACCATCAAAGACCGTATCGCGCAGGCCAATGCCGGAATCGCGATTACCGATGAGCAGGCCAAAGAAATCCAATCCTATTATGCCAAAGCAAAAATGGAAGACGGCATGTACAATCCGCGGCATCTTCCGTTCAAATTACTGTCTCAAATTCAGCAGGATTACACCTCAGTAGGCTGGATCAGCATGGATCACTCGGCGGACTACAGCGAAGTGGCGATGTTTGGACCCGGCAGCGAACAGATGAAACCGTTTATGAAAAATACGGATATGCACACTTTCCTTCTGAAGGCGGCGGAGGTTGAGAATAAGTTTTAGACAACTGTTACTAATAAGAAAACGCTCCGATGTTCGGGGCGTTTTTGATTTGAAGAGATGGCGGTCATCTTTCAAAGTATAAGAATTAAATTGCTCCGGGAAAACATCAAAGTTGAAATATACCAATTTATGTTAGCGACAAAACAGGTAAAGATTTATTCAATTTCAATTTTTGTTTTCATGAACTATCCATGAAGTATCTATGAAGTATCCGGCAAGGTGACTGCTGTGGGACCCGTCCTTGACCCCGTCCTAAAATAACTATACAGGTTAATAAATAAATTCTGAAATAACTATTCAATGATTGTGCGATTAAAAGACTCGGTAAGGTTTGTGCCTGAAAGTTTCGCAATGATTTCAATTTAATGATTGTGCGATTAAAAGCGTCCTGGAGTCTTTTAGACAAGTGCCGAAAATTATTTCAATTCAATGATTGTGCGGTTAAAAGCTAAGCGGCTTGAACTGGGTTTGCCTTTGTTGCAGATTTCAATTCAATGATTGTGCGATTAAAAGCGCACCACGGCACAGCTGGCCAGCGCCTTCGCCTAATTTCAATTCAATGATTATGCGATTAAAAGACGCTTCCAAAAGTTCTTCTTTATCCGCTTCGAGCTGTATTTCAACTCAATGATTGTGCGATTAAAAGCCCAGTATGATCTCACAGAACATAAGCCAAAAAAATTTCAATTCAATGTTTGTGCGATTAAAAGTTCCGATGCGTGGGTTACTTCCGGCTTATTCTTATATTTCAATTCAATGATTGTGCGATTAAAAGGACACTATCCCTTAAAGTGTGTAAGTTAAAAAGTTGAGGCTTGGATTTTATAATCTGAGCCTTTCTTCAAAAATAAGCATAAATTGGTTTAGAACAATCCCCCAATTTTGGATGGGCATTGTCCACTTTTTGGTGGCTTCTCTCAAGGCCAAATAAACCGATTTCAGCACGGCATCATCCGTTGGGAATGACATTTTGTTTTTGGTGTATTTTCTTATTTTTCCGTTCAGATTTTCAATTAAGTTGGTGGTATAGATGATCTTGCGGATTTCCAAAGGAAAATCGAAGAACACGGTGAGTTCATCCCAATTTTCCTTCCAGGATCTGATGGCGTAAGAATATTTAGACTCCCATTTTTCTGCAAAATCCAGTAGGGCAGCTTCTGCCGCCTGTTTGTTTGGCGCAGTATAGATGTGTTTCATATCTGCTGTAAAGGCTTTTCTGTCCTTCCAAACCACATATTTACAGGCATTTCTAATCTGATGGACTACGCAGATTTGAGTTTGGGATTGTGGAAAAACGGATCGGATGGTTTGAGTAAACCCATTGAGATTGTCGGTAGCAGTAATCAGAATGTCCTCTATGCCACGGGCTTTGAGATCCGTTAGTACGCTCATCCAGAAACTGCAACTTTCATTCTTTCCCAGCCACATGCCCAAAACTTCCTTTCTGCCCTCGCGGTTCAGGCCCACCGCCAAATAGATGGTTTTATTGATGACTTTAGAGTTTTCACGGACTTTAAAAACAATTCCGTCCATCCACACAATCAGATAGAGATCGTCCAGAGGACGGTTCTGCCAGCTTACCATTTCACTTGCTACTGCACTGGTGATGCGGGATATGGTGGAAGTAGACACCTCAAAATCATACATTTCCCGAACCTGTTCTTCGATGTCGCTTACGCTCATCCCTTTTGCATAAAAAGAGATGATCACATTTTCCAGACCTTCAATTATATTATGTCTTTTAGGAACTAAAGCAGGCTCAAAATCACCGTTTCGGTCTCTGGGAACCTTGATTTCAGATTCTCCAAAAGAGGATTTTATCTTTTTGGTTCCGTGCCCATTACGATAATTTCCTTCTTTAGTTTTTTCATGCTTTTCGTTGTCCAGATGGGCATCCAGTTCAGCGTTCAGCATGTGCTCTACGGCACTCTTGTGCATTTGTTTGAAGAAGGCGGTTAAATCTTCTCCGCTTTTAAATGATTTATAAAACTCTTTGTTGTTCAATAATTCTTCTTTGTCGATCATAACTGTATAATGGTTTAAAAATAGTAAAAAGTTATTTGGCTGCGCCGAACCACTTCGCTAGGTTTCCGAAAATTTCCTGAGCTTTGAGGGCTCAAAATTTTCAGAATAACTTTTCAACTTACACAGTTAGTGAGATGCTACCTTAATAAAAAAATTTTTATTTGTTTAATCCTGTATCATTTTTTCAGGACGTTAAATTAATAATGATTGCTTACGCTTCACAACTCGAGCAAGTCACGAAATTTACCATCATTTCTTTTGAAACCGAAGAACTTCTTTGATAGTATAAAGTCTTCACGCCTTTTTTCCAGGCCTCGATGTAAAGATAATTCACGTCTTTCACCGGCATTGTCGACGGGATTTGAAGGTTCAGCGACTGTGCCTGATCAATGTACTGCTGACGCTGCGCCGCCTGAGAAATAATCTCCATCGGAGAAATCTCGCGGAAAGTCTTGAATACTGCTTTTTCCTCGTCGGTAAGTTCAGCCAAATGCTGTACAGAACCGTGGTTCAACATAATCGTTCTCCACGTTTCTTCATTATCCAGGCCTTTTTCCTGAAGAAGTTTCGCCAGATATTTGTTCTTACGCATAAAGTTGCCTTTTGCGAGACCGGCTTTGTAATAATTCGAAGCAAAAGGCTCGATACCGGGAGAAGTCTGGCCCAAAATCGCGGAACTGGAAGTCGTTGGCGCAATCGCCATTGTGGTCGTATTTCGCATTCCATAGCCTTTCAGTAATTCCGGTTCGCCATAAATATTTGCAAGTTCCTGCGACGCAGCTAAAGACTGTTCTTTGATCTGTCTGAACGCCCTTGCATTAAATTGTGTCGCTTCGAAACTTTCAAACGGAATCATGTTTTTCTGCAGATAAGAATGGTAACCCAAAACGCCCAAACCAAGCGCACGGTGACGCATCGCAAAGTTTCTGGCACCTGTCAGATAGTAGTTTCCTTCAGTTTTTTCGATGAATTCCGACAGGACCGCATCGAGGAAATAAATCGCAAGTTTAACGGCGTTCGTGTCTTTCCATTCGTCGTACAGTTCAAGGTTCATTGAAGACAGGCAGCAGATGAATGATTCTTCCTGCGAAGAAGGCAGCATGATCTCGGAGCAAAGGTTACTCGCATTGATTGTCATGCCCAGGTCTTTGTACACCTGCGGCTTGTTGCGGTTCACGTTATCGGAGAATAGGATGTACGGCAAACCTTTCTGCTGACGGCTTTCAAGCACGCGGGCCCAGATTTTACGCTTGTCGATATCGCCGTCGATCATATCCTGCATCCAGTAATCCGGAACGCAGATTCCGGTAAACAGGTTCTGGATCGGACTTCCGATATCTTTTATCGACAGAAATTCCTCGATATCACCATGATCGATATCCAGATATGCAGCAAATGCGCCCCGACGCACGCCACCCTGCGACACCACATCCATGGCGGTATCGTAGAGTTTCATGAACGAAACGGCACCCGAAGATTTTCCGTTGTCGGTTACGGCAGTTCCACGGTTTCTGAGTTCGCCGAAATAGCCCGAAGTTCCACCTCCGATCTTGGTTTGCATAATCACTTCGCCCAGTTTGTGCGTAATTCCTTCAATATTATCCGGAACGTGAACGTTGAAACACGAAATCGGCAAGCCGCGCTGCGTGCCCATGTTCGCCCAAACCGGGGACGAAAAACTGATCCATCCTTTGGTGATCATCTCCTCGAACGCAGGTTGAAGCTCGGGTTTATATAATCTTTTCGCCGCGGCGGTGGTAATTCTTTCTATGGCGCCTTTCACTGTTTCGCCTTTCAGTAGGTACCCGCGGTTCAGCATTTGTTCGGACTCCTCGTTGAGCCACCAGATGTTTGTATTTTCTTCCATTACAGTATGTTTTTAGGCAAGATGCATCGTCGCATCTGCGCTCTATTTTTTATTTTTTTTAGGAGCAACGGGGTTTCGGAATCCTCTGAAAGACACGTCCCGCTCTCCGCTATATCTTTTTTGGTGGCTTCGAGAGCCTCAGCCACCAAAAAAGGATGCCGCTGCGATCGGGGCTAGGATTTCGGGCGGTTCGTCATTGCGCGGGACGAAGCAATCCATTAATTTTTATTTCCCCGGCGTTCTACAAAACTCTTTTCGGCGCTCCGCGGCTTTCTCTATCTACCAATTCATCGCTACCAATATTTCGCCGCTTCGCGGCTCTCTCCGTTTTTCTAAATCGCTTGCTACGAACATGTCGCCGCTTCGCGGCTTTTCTTCGTTTATCTACATCATTTTCTACCAACATTCCGCCGCTTCGCGGCTTTCTCTGCGTATCAATTTGTTGCTACCAATATTTCGCCGCTTCGCTGCTTTGCTCTGTTTGTCGATTAATCGCTCGGGCGGTTCGTCATTGCGAGGGACGAAGCAATCCATTAATTTTTATTTCCCCGGCGTTCTACAAAAACACTTTTTGGCGCTCGCTTCGCTCGCGCGACCCTGTCTTATTCTTTCTTAGCTTTCAGGCGCATCAAAATTCCCGAAAACATTATCAAAACTTCCCGCACTTCCCTGAAACTTCAGGATCTTCATTTCCACCTCACCCTCTAGGTTTTGGTCGCGCTGACGCTGGAATTCGAGAAACATCGGCATCGCCAACAGTTGTCTTTGAATTTCTTCATCAACATACGCGGACTGATGGTAAAACGTAAGACCATCCTCTTCCACAAAAATCTGATAGCGGAATTTCGTATGATCCAGCTCACGGAAAGATTCCAGGAAAAATTCGATATTTTCTCTGTTTCTCTCCGAAAATTCTGCTGCGACTTTATATTTTACTTTAACGTTTATCATTTTTAAAAGGTCTTAATCAAAATGGAACTTGCTTGTCTAATTGCGATTAGATTAAAATTACTCCGAGGCCGCGCCCCGACTTGAGCGGAGCTCTTTCTATAATTTTTTTTGCAGAAAAAATTATAGAAAAGCGGGAGCGGAAGGCGGAAAAAGGCGCCCAAATAAAAGTATTAAAACAAATCGTTCTCCGTAATACTCTTGTCGTGCTTGGTATAATCTACCGGTCTTTTCGCGAAGAAATCGTCCATTGAATTGGCGAAAACTTCTTCTTCAAACCAAATCATCGGCTTGTAATCTTCCGTGGAAACATTGTAGCGTGTCGCCATGCCGATTTTCTTCAGACTGTCGTCCACCCGGTATTTCATGAAGTTGAGCAGACTTTCTTTCGACACGTTGTCGATTTCGCCCATCTCGAAAATCCAGTCGAGGATTTCGGCTTCAAGCTCGATTGAATGGTCAACAAGCGTGTAAATATCTTCGATATCCGAATTTGTTAAAAGCTCCGGCTGCTCTTCGCGGATCTTGTTGATCAGATAAATTCCGGCGTTGGCGTGAATCTGCTCATCCACGGAAGTCCAGGCGATGATGTTCGAAACATTCTTCATGTAACCTTTGAACCGCGTAAAGGACAGAATAATCGCAAACTGTGAGAACAGCGACACGTTTTCGATCAGGATACTGAAAAGCAACAGCGACGAAACATATTCTTTCGGCGTTGTGGAATTGGCGTGTTTCAGCACATTTGAAAGGAAATCAATGCGTTTTTTGATGGCAGGAATTTCCACGACATGGTTGAATTCATCATTATATCCCAACACCTCAAGCAATCGAGAGTACGCTTCGGAATGTCGAAATTCGCATTCGGCAAACGTAGAACCTAAACCGTTAAGCTCAGGTTTCGGCAAATGGTTGTAAAGATTTCCCCAGAAAGTTTTCACCGAAACTTCAATCTGCGCGATCGCTAAAAGCGCGTTTTTCACGGCATTCTTTTCATGCGGCTCCAGCTGCGACTGAAAATCCTGCACATCGGCGGTGAAATCCACTTCAGAATGTACCCAAAAAGATTTGTTAATCGCCTCTACAAACTGTAGGACTTCCGGATACTCAAATGGTTTGTAGCTTATTCTTTTATCAAAAATTCCCATAATCAGTTTTAAGTTTAAAAAATGCCTTGCGCAATCACATCATTAATTAAAAAGTCTTACAATCAAATACTTACAGTATGAAACATCAGTCCAATGATAAAAAATCGCATACGGGCACGGGTTCACAAAAATAGAAAATTGCACCCGCCCCCCAAAGCTATAAAGATTAAATCATTGAATTTAAGCAGTAAAAGTTTTCCACAATTTCGTAAACCATTACCTACAGCCACTTGCCGCAAACGGAAGATAAAAAAACAGTAAACATTCAGTACTTATTTAAAAGAAAACAAGGGTTGTGTAACAAAATTTTACTTTATTCTACCTATATTTAAAATTAATCTCCACGCCTTATGTTATTAATAAAGGATTTACACAAATCTTATGATACCGGGAAGAGTAAACTGCACGTTCTGAAAGGCATTAACCTGAGCATTGGCGAAGGAGAGTTTGTTTCGATCATGGGAAGTTCGGGTTCGGGAAAATCCACCTTGCTGAACATTATCGGGATTTTAGATGAAAAAGACGCCGGCACTTATGAACTTGACGGCATCCCAATCGAAGACCTGTCGGAAGTGAAAGCCGCCGAATACCGCAGCAAATTTCTGGGCTTCATCTTTCAGTCCTTTAATCTAATTGGTTATAAGACCGCGCTTGAAAATGTAGCCCTGCCACTTTACTATCAAAACGTTGCGCGTAAAGAACGTAATAAAAAAGCGCTCGAATATCTTGAAAAAGTAGGTCTGGCTGCCTGGGCCGGGCATTTGCCTAATGAACTTTCTGGCGGACAGAAGCAGCGTGTGGCCATCGCGCGCGCACTCATCACCAATCCCAAAGTGATCTTAGCCGACGAACCTACCGGCGCGCTCGACTCCAAAACGACATACGACATCATGAAACTTCTGCAGGAAATTAACCGCGAAGGTAAAACCATCATTGTCGTAACACACGAACCCGACGTGGCCGCACAAACTAAAAGAAATGTGATTCTGAAAGACGGCATCATTGAAAGTGATGAGTTTATTACTCAAAAAGTGCTGATATAAAATGTTTGATCTAGACCGCTGGCGAGAAATTTTCGAATCCATCCGCAGCAACATATTGCGGACGGTGCTTTCTGGGTTCACCGTGGCCCTTGGCCTGTACATTTTCATTGTGCTTTTCGGGATCGGCACGGGTTTGAAGAATGCCTTTACTGAAGGCTTCACGCGCGACGCCGCCAACCTTATCACCATATTTTCCGGGAAAACATCCATGGCGTACGGCGGTTTACAGTCCGACCGGCAAGTCGTGCTTAAAAATGAAGACTTCGAGCAGGTCATTGACAGTGATCCGCAAAAAATGGAAAATGCCACGCCCCGCTATTCTACCAATATGACGGTAAAATACGGAAAGGAAAGCGGCAGCTACCAAATCAGCGGGGCCAATCCTGATGAACAGATCATTGAGAACCGGAAACTGACCGAAGGCCGCTACCTGAACGCCCGCGACATCGATCTGAAACAGAATGTAGCCGTAATTGGGCGGATGGTGCAGCGCGACCTGATTAAGAACGGAAGCCCGGTAGGCAAAGACCTTGATATCAACGGAACCTTCTTTAAAGTAGTCGGTGTGTTCTCTGATGACGGCGGCGACTGGGACGAACGGATGATTACCGTCCCCATATCTACCCTACAGCAATTAAAAAAGGGGTCGGATACGGTAAGTACCATTTTCATTACGTACGACAGCAAACTTTCTCCCGCAGATGCGATTGAATATGGCGACCAACTGCAAAAAGAACTTAAAGCTAAAAATAAAGTTTCCCCCGATGATGAACAGGGAATCGTGGTGCGGAATAATGCTAAGAACATGGGCGACACCATCCAGTTTCTGTTCATTATCACACTGATTGTGGGATTCATTGGGATGGGCACATTGCTGGCCGGCATCATCGGCATCAGCAACATCATGGTGTATATCGTAAAAGAGAGAACCCAGGAAATCGGTGTGCGCAAAGCCATCGGTGCAAAACCCCGCACTATTGTAGGTCTTATCATGCAGGAAAGCATGGTGATTACGGTGATTTCAGGGATTATTGGCGTAGCGCTGGGCGTGCTGTCATTGGCGTTGATTGGTGACAGTTTGGAAAAATATTTCATTAAAGATCCATCCGTAGGTTGGGGGCTTATTTTTGTAGCATTTATAAGTCTGGTGATTTCGGGTCTTATCGCCGGATTCGTGCCCGCTTACCGCGCTAGTAAAATTAAACCGATCGAAGCGCTGAGGAGTGAGTAGATCTGAGGGTTTGAGTTTTAAGTCTTTGGGAATAATTAAAAATAAAAAAGTATCGTAGCTGTTATATTGATTACACAGGCATCATCATTTCTTAAAAATCATCACTACTGTTTATTCTCTATTTAAAAGTTTCATTTAGCCATAAAAGTTATAAAGTCCACAAGAACCATGAACATCATCTTCAAAATAGATACTTGGCAGGAAATTTACCACTCGCTTCGGAACAACAAACTCCGTACATTCCTCACCATGATTGGGGTGGGCTGGGGCATGTTTCTCTTCGTAGCGTTGCTGGGCGCTGCCAAAGGCATGGAAAATGGCTTCGACAAAATATTTGCCGGGTACGCCACCAACTCTATCTTTCTGTGGGCACAAAACACCACCATTCCTTATGATGGTTTCCCCAAAGGACGAAAAATGGACCTGCACCTGAGCGACCTCGAGATGCTGCCACGAAAAATTGCTGAAGTAGATTATATTTCGCCCCAAAACTCGCGCGGAAGTTTCGGCAGTCCCGGCGAAAGTTTTTCCCGGAACGGCAAAAAAGCCACCTATACCCTAACCGGCGATTACCCGATCGGGAACAAGATCTCTCAGAAAAAACTTATTTTCGGGCGTTACCTCAACGATGCGGATGTCACTGCCAGCAAAAACGTGATCGTTATAGGTGAAGAGATTTACAAAAACTTCTTTGATGCCAAAAAGAATGAAAACCCCATCGGTAAATCTGTTAACGTAAAAGGCATATTTTTCTCGGTGATCGGCGTGTTCCGGGCGCAAAAAGGCGGCGGGCCAGAAAATGACCAATCTGCCTTCATCCCACTTTCTACCTTTACTAAGATGTATAACGACGGTGATAAAGTAGGTTTTTTTGCCATCGTGAGCAAGCCAGATGCTGACCTTACTAAGGTTGAAGACGATGTGAAAGCCGCGCTTAAGGATAAATACCGTGTCTCTCCGGATGATACTAATGCTTTCGGCAGTTTCAATCTCGGGAAAGAATTCAAGAAACTTACCGGTTTCCTCAGCGGAATGCAGCTTTTAACCATCGTGGTGGGGACTTTAACTATTTTAGCCGGTGTCATAGCGATTTCAAACATCCTATTGATTACCGTGAAAGAACGTACGAAAGAAATCGGGATTCGCCGCGCGCTGGGCGCCAAACCTGCCGAAGTACGCAACCAGATACTGCTTGAAAGTGTAGTCATTACACTGGTTTCGGGGATTTTAGGCTTCATTACCGGTATTTTCCTGTTGATGATTGTAAATATCATGACGAAAGATCAAGATGAGTTTCCGTTCTATAACCCAACTGTAAATTACGGGGAAGTATTTGCCGCGATGGCCGTGATGGTCTTTCTGGGATTGGTGATTGGGATGATCCCGGCACAACGTGCGGTGAAGATCAGACCCATTGAAGCCCTTCGGTCAGAATAAATAAATTTGTAAACAATAAACTATTAATATGAAAAAGAAATTCACTTTAAAGAAAGGAATTTATATCTTTTTAGGGCTCATTTTCGCGGTAGCGCTGATCTCCGGCATCAGTTATTTGGTTTCCTCTAACACTAAAGAAAGCGAGACCTTCCTCACCAGAAAACCTGTCGTAAAGAATATGGATGATAAAGTAATGGCTACCGGCGACATCGTGCCACGTGAGGAGATTGAAATAAAACCCAATATGTCTGGGATTATCGATAAAATCTTGGTGGATGAAGGTGACCAGGTAACCGCCGGGCAGCTTATCGCCACGCTACGTATCGTACCAAGTGTACAGAACGTAAACGCCGCTCAGCAGGAAATAAATAATGCCAATCTACAGATCAGTAACGCCAAAACCAACGTGGCCAACCAACAGCAGCAGTTCGCCATGCAACAGCGGCTGTACAACCAGGGCGTCATCTCGAAACAAGAATATATTTCGGCGCAGCAGCAGCTGCAGTCTGTACAACAACAGCTAAGAAATGCACAGCAGCAACTGCAAACCGCCCAAAAAAACTTACAGATCGCGCGAACCGGCGCAACACCAGAACTCGCAGGGCTTGCCACTACGCAAATCCGCTCAAAAGCAAACGGAACGGTGCTTGAAGTGCCAGTGAAAGTGGGCAGCCAGGTAATTGAAGCCAACTCATTTAATGCAGGCACAACTATCGCGTCTATCGCCGACCTCAACTCACTGATCTTTCAGGGTACCATTGATGAGGCACAGGCAGGAAAACTGAAAGAAGGCATGGAAATGAACATCGTGATCGGTGCGTTACAGAACAAAACGTTCCCCGGCCGTGTTACCATGATCGCGCCGAAAGGAAAAGATGAAAACGGAACCATCAAATTCCCCATTGAAGGAGATGTTTTCAATAAAACCAATGAGTACATCCGGGCCGGCTTCTCTGCAAACGGCGAAATCATCCTGAGTTCGCAGAAAAACGCATTGCTGCTCGATGAATCCTTGATTCAGTATGAAAAAGTGAACGGAAAAGACAATCCGTTCGTGGAAGTGAAACAACCCGACGGAAAGTTTAAGAAAGTAAACGTGAAGCTTGGCGCCAGCGACGGCATCAATGTTCAGATCTTATCTGGGCTTACCAAAGATTCTGAAGTGAAAGTGTGGAACCCTTCCGACAAAGACAAAGAAGCCCTGAAAGAGCAACGCGGAAAGTAAAAACATCTCCCTTTAATTAATGGCTCCTTAAAAGTTTGATTTTAAGGAGCTTTTTTATTTCCTACGTCGGATGAGTAAGGTAAAATTCAGGAATAAAAGTAACAGATCCAGCGTAATCCAAATCGCGGTTCTCATATTGGTAAAGCGCAACTCCTCAATCTGTGCTGCGGCGAGCTTCGAAAGTTTTTGGCTTTGGTTGATGTAATTCTGTATCTCAACAATCTGGTCTTCATTTCTATTGGGTACATAATGCTGAGAAAAATACACCAGGTTTTTCCGCCCCATGAAGCCTGCTACCCAAAACTGATCGGCAGTCCTCATATCCAGATATTCTATCCTATAAAACGCGCTGCGGATGCTGCCCGAATGCGTGGTCTCATAAATTGGCTGGTCCTGCGTGCCGCCTACTTTTACAATATAAAAATCGAGCGGGAAAGGCAGTTTATTCACTAACTGAACAGTAAGCGCGTTCTCCTCGAACTGCGACAGGCTGCGGGTAATAAAGTAATACGCAAATATCCCTACGGAGATCACTACCACGACCACACGGAAAATCCGTGACCAAATCCTCTGGCTGCCGCTTTTAAAAACGGTGGCCGCCAAAGCCGCGGAAAGCAGAAAAAAGAGCAGTATAAATAAATAAAACATAAAAATTTCGATTAATTATCAGCAGGTTGGCCGGCTTCAGCTACCGACCATTCTTTATAAAACTGGTGCAGGAAGGTTTGCATAAACGCGTGCCTTTCTTCTGCCATCGATCTTGCTTTCTGTGTATGCATCAGATCTTTCAGCAGCAGCAGTTTTTCATAGAAATGATTGATGGTAGTGCCGTTGCTTTTCTTGTACGCTTCTTTATCCATATTCAGTTTTGGCGGAATATCAGGATCATACATCAGATTGTTTTTATAACCCCCGAAATTAAAAGTGCGTGCGATGCCGATGGCGCCTATCGCGTCGAGGCGGTCGGCATCCTGTACGATTTTCAGCTCCAAAGGCAACTCGGCGGGCGCATCCCCACGATTTTTAAACGACAGATGTTTGATAATGAACAATACCTGTTCTGTAATCGTGTCGTTTACTGCTTCGCTTTCCAGGAAGTCTCTGGAGATCTGTAGCGCCAGGTTTTCATCTCCGTTGTGGAATTTAGGGTCTGCAATATCGTGTAGCAAGGCGGCCAACTGCACTACCGTTTGGTTGCAGTCTTCTGTCCGTGCAATCTGGTTGGCCAATTTCCATACGCGTTCGGTATGGAACCAATCGTGCCCGGCTTCCGCGCCATGCAGGGTTTTCTTTACGAAGTTTACGGTATTGGCAATCACATTTGTCATCATTATTTTTTTACTTCTACAAAATGATACACCATCTGGTTCTTTGGGTTATAGATTAAAGTGCTGGCATTGGGGAAGCGCTTAATCTTATAATATTCCACGCCTTTATCATTCTTTATATCGTTCAGAAAGCCAACATCAATGGTGTTCTTGGGAAGAAATTTCTCAAAGAAGGTGATCTTTTCTATGATGGAACCGCCATTTACTTTCTCAAATTCATTTTTAGACTGTGCCTCGTCGATAGTGGGTTGTTCTACAAGAGTTTTCAACAGCAAATCTTTGTTGTCAGTTTTGTATTTAAAGACGTAAAAAGGAGTTCCGTTTGGGAAAGCTACTTTCCTGCCCGATTCGTTTTCGATCAACGAGTCGTGATCATTCGGAAATACGGAACGGAAAGTGACTGTTTCTGCATTTACGAGTTTTGTCAGTTGTTCGTTTACCGTTTGTTTAACCAACTCTGTGGTTTGCTGTTCGGCTTTTTCTTTAGCTGAAGTTACGGTTTGGTTAACGGTTTCTTCAATTTTACTACACGAAACCAGGCCGATTGTGATTGTAGTGGCTAATATTATTCTGTTCATTCTTTTTTAATTAAAGGTATTAATGACCGCGATAAGAACTCACGAGTTTATCAAGGTTTAGGCTTCTGGCAGAAGCGTCGAAGATGTTACGGTAAGTTCCGTGTAAGGTAATCAACTCATCATGTGTACCCTGCTCCACCACCTCGCCTTTTTTCATCACATAAATGCAATCCGCATCTAAAATCTGTGACAGCGAATGCGAGATGATGATGACCGTGCGGTCTTTCTTAATGGCATCGAGTGAGTTCTTAATCTGTTCGGTGGCAATGGCATCGAGGCTCGCTGTAGGTTCATCAAGAAAAATAATCGGCGGGTCTTTAAGGAACAATCTGGCGATGGCGATCCGCTGCTGCTGCCCACCGGAAAGCTGCGTGGCGTCGTGTTGGTATTTATCGGGTAAATCCAGGATCTGGTCGTGCAAATAGGCTTTCTTGGCGGCTTTTTCTATTTCGCTGAAAGTGGCGTGCATATTTCCGTAACGGATGTTTTCTTCAATACTTCCCTGAAAGATATGGTTTTTTTGGAGTACAAGGCCAATATCCTCGCGGAGGGCAGCGTTCTCAAAATCATTCAAACTTACCCCATCAAGAAGAATCTCCCCGGTATTGGGCAGATAAAATTTACATAAAAGATTAATTACGGTAGATTTCCCGGCTCCACTGAGGCCTACCAAGGCGGTGGTTTTCCCGTTTTCTATCGTCATGCTTACATTTTTCAGCGCCTGCACACCATTTGGATAATAAAAACTGACTTCTTTAAGCTCAAACTTGCCTTCGATGTTCTTCACAAGTGTTCCGGTAGCTTCCTTTTCCTCTTCAGCATTTAAAATATCAAAGAAACTCTCTGCGTAGATCATTGCATCATTCATATCATCATAAATGCGGTGCAACTGGCGTATGGGTGCCGATACATTATTGAATAGAAGGATATGCAGCATGATGGCGCCAATGGTCATCTGCTGGCCCAGCACCAAAAAGACGGTAAGCAGAATGATAAGCACCACCCCGAACTGCTCGATAAATGTCTTTAGACCATCATAAATAAAGTTGGTTCTGCGTGTATAGAGCTGGCTTTCCATCAGATCCATCTGTAGGTCATACTGTTTTTTACCTTCGAATCTTTCGCGCACGAAACTTTTTATCACCATAATAGAACTGATGAGGTTCAGCAGGCCTGATGTTTTCTTTTCCCGCTGGTTGCGCAACGTACGGCGTACGCCAGAAAGTTTCTTTGCCTGCAGGGCACTTACATAAAAATAAATTGGTACCACAATTGTGGAGACGATCCCTACATATACGTTCTGCAAGTACATGATCACCAGCGCGATGACGGCGTTCGAGAACAGTGGTAAAATATCAATGAAAAAGTTCTGTACCAGTTTGGTAAGGCTCTCAATGCCGCGGTCGATCCGGATCTGTAGCTTGCCAGAGTCGTGATTTTCATCAGTAAAATAAGCCACACGGTAAAGCAAAATTTTGTCGATGACTGTTTGTGCCAATACCGAACTGGTGTTGATACGGATTTTCTCTCCGTAAAACTTCTGCCCGAACTGTATGAATATATTCAGCAGCTCTTTCCCCAAAAGAATGGCTGAAATGGTAAGCAAAACTGGCAAACCCAACGCCATAGGCTCTGGCATGGTGGTAAGTACGGTAACTTCATCCACCGTGTACTTCAGCACCAGCGGATTTACCTGCGCCAGCAGTGCGCCGATAAAGGTAAGAAACAGCGTGCCGTATATCATCATCCGGTACGGCCTGATGAACGGCAGCAATTGCCGGTAGATATGGTAAAGATTGATGGTTCTGTGAAATGGTTTGGGCATATTTACATGATTTCCCCGGGATTCTCGTAGGGTTAGCCGCCTTCAGATAAAAAAGTGGTCAGGTAATGCAACTCGGGCTTGCTCAGCGCGTTGGCTTCTGCCTCAGCCTGGGATCTAGTGTAAGTTTCGCCAATGTTCTTCTTTTGGAACAGGAAAGCGTTATTGGCGTTTTTATCCACTACTTCATTAAAGATATACTCGATTTCGGAGTTTGAGAGTGAGGCAAAACTAATGTCCTCGAAACCATACATCAGCCGCAGATTATCGACACCGGCAAATTCTTCATCCACAAAATTCTGGAATTGCTGCTTCGATGCGAAGTTGCCGGCCCAGATGTTATACACAAAGCTTTTTTTCTTGGGCTTATTCAATATATCCTGATACACAAAATTCTCTCCCAGATAAGCTTCGCGCACCTGCGGATCATTCGCCAAGTCGTGTGGCAAGCCTTCTTTAAGGATCTTACCCTCGAACATGATGTAGGTTTTATGGGTAATGGCCAGCGTTTGCTGTACGTTATGATCGGTAATTAAGATCCCGATATTTTTATCTACCAGGCTGCGCACAATTTTCTGTATATCCTCCACCGCAATAGGGTCTACACCTGCAAAAGGCTCATCCAAAAGGATGAAATTAGGGCTTGTAGCCAAGCAGCGCGCGATCTCTGTTCTTCTACGTTCCCCACCAGATAGCAGGTCGCCACGGTTTTTGCGTACATGCTGCAACGAAAATTCCTCAATCAGTTCATCGCATTTTATCTGCTGTTCGCGTTTTGAAAGTTTTGTAAGTTGCAAAACACCCAGAATATTATCCTCCACCGAAAGTTTGCGGAACACAGAAGCTTCCTGAGCCAAATAACCAATGCCTTGCTGCGCGCGGCGGTACATCGCATCATTCGTGATTTCCTTGTCGTTCAGGAAGATTTTTCCTGAAGTGGGTTTTACCAAGCCTACAATCATGTAGAAACTGGTGGTTTTACCGGCACCATTCGGCCCGAGCAGCCCTACGATTTCGCCTTGTGAAACCTCTACCGAGACTCCTTTCACTACTTTTTTGGGACCGTATTCCTTGATTAAATTTTCTCCGCGTAAAATCATAGAGCAAATATAATAAAATTGAAGGTAGCACTGCTTTAACGTTGAGATCACCAGCCATGACGGTACTGTGTATTTCAACTGAAATGATGCTGAAAATGCCGCTTCTGTATAAAAAAACTTATATTCGCTTTTTTTTAAACACTGACGTTTTGAGCGCGAAGGAACAGGAGTTTTCGAAACTAATTAAAGATAATCAGGGTCTGATTATCAAGGTTTCGCGCCTGTATACCAACTCGCTGGAGGATGAACAGGATCTCTTCCAAGAAATTGTGTTACAACTTTGGCGTTCGTACGACACATTCAAAGGACAGAGCAAAATCTCTACCTGGATGTACCGCGTGGCCCTGAACACCGCCATCACCCTTTTCAGGAAGAAAACCAAATCCCCGCAGACGGATGAGCTGATGGAATTTCATCACCAAGGTTTTCTGGAAGATGATGACGAGAAGCAGCAACAGATCTCCTTATTATACAAAGTGGTGAAAATGCTGCCACAGGTGGAAAGAGCCATCGTAATGATGTATCTGGATGATTTGCCCTACCGCGATATTGCGGAAAACCTGGGAATTACAGAGGTAAATGCCCGTGTGAAAATGAACCGGCTGAAAAAAACCCTGAAACAATTAATGGAGAAACATGCCTGAATTTGATTTGGATGACTTAAAGAAAACCTGGCAGCAACAACA
This sequence comes from Chryseobacterium sp. 6424, assembly GCF_003692615.1. NCBI lineage: Bacteria > Pseudomonadati > Bacteroidota > Flavobacteriia > Flavobacteriales > Weeksellaceae > Chryseobacterium > Chryseobacterium sp. 6424. The sequence goes on along the minus strand of NZ_CP023540.1, from coordinate 582,026 downwards.
CGTAGCGCCAAAATATAACAGCCACGACATTGAAGCGATGCTGAATAAATCTTCGAGGAATTATGTAAAATATATTCTCGGGATCAGCATTATCGAGTTTCTGGTGATGCTGTGTATGAATATATATTACACCTTCCTAGGCGACGACTCCAAAAGTTTCATGACGGTACTTGGGAAGTTGGGTGTACACAGTACGGATGAACTGCAGGCCAGCTTTTCGCACCTTTACTTCATCCTGAAGATCATCAGCCTTTTGATGACCGCATTCTTCGTGGTACGCTTTTATAGAAATTTCCGCCGCATCAAGATTGAAGCAAACCTTAAAAGACTGATTTTACAGATCATGCGTTTTAAGAAAACCGTTAATCTTTTCATCTTGGCAAACATCCTTTTACTGATCATCTTTACGGTCGTCCTCACGTTCTTCACGTTCTCGGTCCTGTCTTCCCAACATGTGGAGATGAGCCACCCTACCCTCATCGGCTTCGTGATAGGGCTGGTGTTGATGACGGGCCTCAGCGTGGTGCTGATTTGGGTGTATTACCGCATCGTGTATGGTATCTTACTTAAAAGACTGGGTAAAAACTTAGCCGCCTTGCAGAAAATAGAAGCCGAACATCCTTAATAGAGAAAGCCAGCAAGTTTGCTGGCTTTTCTGTTGTAATTTAAAGTTCCTTGCGTAGTCTCGCTACCGGAATATTCAGTTGTTCGCGGTATTTTGCGATGGTGCGGCGGGCAATATTGTAGCCTTTTTCTTTCAGCAGGCCTACAAGCGCATCATCCGTCAACGGTTTACGTTTATTCTCTTTACTGATGACTTCCTGAAGATGGTTTTTGATTTCTCTGGTAGATACTTCCTCACCATCATCATTGGTAAGGGAGTCGGAGAACAGGTTCTTCAGATATACGATACCGTTCGGTGTGTCGGCATATTTGCTTTTCACCACACGGGAAATGGTGGAAATATCAAAGCCTGTGATGTCCGCCACATCTTTTAGGATCATCGGTTTCAGAGATTTTTCATCACCGGTGATAAAGTAATTCTTCTGTAGTTTTACGATCGCTGTAATGGTTTGCAGCAGCGTATTCTGTCTTTGGTTAATGGCATCGATATACCATTTCGCCGCATCTAATTTCTGTTTGATGAACAACGCTGCCTGCTTATGCTCCGGGGATTTCTTATCGTGTGAGTAGGTGGTAAGGATTTCCTTGTATTCATCCGAAACGCGCAGTGTTGGCGCGTTTTTGCTGTTCAGTAAAGGGATGACGTCCACCTGTCCGTTTTTGCCTTCTTTGATCTGAATAACAAAATCGGGTATAATCTCCTGATTGATGGTAATGGTCTGTGTATCGAAATTACCTCCTACTTTTGGGGACAGCCTCGAGATGACATCAAGTGCGTCTTTCAAATCATCCTCTTCAATATCGTATTTCTGAAGGATTTTATTGTAATGCTTGTTCGTAAGCGCATCAAACTGATTCCGCAAGATGTTGGCTGCCAAAATCACCGCCTTATCGGCGCTCACCTTTTTTTCAATCTGCAGCAACAGGCATTCCTGAAGGTTTCTTGCGCCAACGCCAGGAGGATCTAGTTTTTGCACATAATTTTCAAGGATTTCATCAACTTTTTCCTTAGTCGTGTAGACCCCTTGTGTAAAGGCCAGGTCGTCAACCAACTGCTTTACCTCTCGGCGTAAATACCCATCATTATCAAGGTTTCCGATGATATATTCTGCGATTTTCAGCTCATCACCTTCGATATTGGCCAGCCGGATCTGCTCTAGAAGATAATCATAAAGCGATTGGCCTTCGGTAAGCAATGAGCCGCTGTCGAACTCTTCATCATCTGCCGAGTAATTGCTGGATGCGGTTTTATACGCCGGCTCGTCATCAAAAATATAATCATTCACATCGAAATCGGTATCAATGCTTTCGGTCCCTTCATCTTCAAAGCTATCGTCGAGCGAGCTGTAATCCTCTTCCGGAGCTTCTTCCTGCACTTTTTCAAGCGCAGGATTTTCCTCTAGTTCACGCTCCAGTTCCTCCTCGAACTCCAGGGTGTGAAGCTGTATAAGCTTCATCAGCTGTATCTGTTGAGGCGCCAGCTTTTGGCCAAGACGAAGTTGTAAATTTTGTTTTAACATGAATTTTTCATCTCTTTATGACTATTGAAAAAAAATCAATAATATAGGTTTATATGTTACCGTACAGAAGTTTTCTGCTGCGGCGTTGTTTAGAATTCGGCGTTATTCGGTGTACGCGGGAAGGGGATCACATCGCGGATATTGGTCATACCGGTTACGAATAGCACCAGTCTTTCAAGCCCGAGACCGAAACCAGCATGTGGCACCGAACCGAACTTCCGGGTATCGAGATACCACCAAAGTTCATGTTCATCCACATTCATGACGAGCATTTTTTCCTTTAGAACGTCGAGTTTTTCCTCGCGCTGAGAACCGCCGATGATTTCGCCAATCCCCGGGAAAAGCACATCCATGGCTGCCACGGTTTTTCCGTCGTCGTTCAGTTTCATGTAAAAGGCTTTGATTTCTTTTGGATAATCGAACAGGACTACTGGGCTTTCAAAGTGTTTCTCAACTAAGTAACGCTCGTGTTCGCTTTGCAGATCGGCGCCCCACTCTTCGATCGGAAACTGGAATTTGCCTTTCTTATTTTCTTTTGAATTCTTTAAGATATCAATGGCTTCCGTATAGGATACTCTTTTGAATCTTTTGCTGATGACATTCTGTAGCTTTTCGATGAGTCCTTCGGCAGCGCGGTCTTTCTCAGGTTTTTGTTTTTGTTCTTCGGCGAATCTCTTGTCAAGGAAATCGAGATCGTCTTTACAATTCTCTAACACGTAACCGATGACGTATTTAAGGAAATCTTCCGCAAGATCGATGTTGTCTTCTAAGTTATTGAAGGCAACTTCGGGCTCCACCATCCAGAATTCGGCAAGGTGACGCGTGGTATTGGAGTTTTCCGCACGGAAAGTCGGCCCGAAGGTGTACACACGGCCAAGTCCCATCATCGCAGTTTCCACGTTTAGCTGGCCGGAGACGGTAAGATTGGTCTTTTTGCCAAAGAAATCCTGGCTGTAATCAATGGCACCGGTCTCATCTTTCGGGATATCGTTCAAATCAAAGTTGGTGACGCTGAACATTTCCCCGGCTCCTTCAGCATCGGCCCCGGTGATGATCGGGGTGTTCATGTAGAAGAACTGGTTTTGGTGAAAGAACTGATGAATCGCGAAACTCACCGCACTGCGTACACGGAAAACAGCACCGAAAAGGTTAGTCCGGAAACGCAGATGTGCCTGCTCCCGCAGGATTTCCAAAGAGTGTTTTTTGGGCTGAAGTATGGTCTTATCGCGCTCTTCGGTAAGGTTGTCGCCTAATATCTGTATTTTTTTTGCTATGATTTCGATGGTTTGCCCTGCGCCCTGGCTCTCAACAAGCTCGCCTACAATTTTCAGTGAGGCTGCGGTGCTGATGTTTTTGATAAGATTTTCATCAAACTTGTCAAAATCGACTACTACCTGTAGGTTGTTGATCGTAGAACCATCATTCAGTGCGATGAAGCGGTTGCTGCGGAAGGCGCGAACCCAGCCCTGAACGGTGATGTCGTGATGAAGTAGTTTTTTGTAATCGGATAATAATTCGTTAATGGTTGTTCTCATTTACACTCGTTTTTATACTTCAGCAGCGGTTTACAGAGGTATTTTATGTGCTGATGTTGTACAAATGTAATAAAAACTGGCGTAATTTTTGATGCAAACGGTGAAAATTTTAGCGTCTCGTTACGTGTTTCAAACTTATTTCTTCAAATAGCTCCCCAGTTGCGACCCGGCCTGAGTGGAGCTCTTTTTGCGTAATGGAATGAAGCGAAAAAGCGGGAACGGAGGACGGAAATTGTCGCCCAGATGGCTGGCCTGTAACTACTCGTCTTTCTTTGATGGGACCAAGAACACGTCCATCAACCCCTCTGGAAGATCCATTTTTAAGAATTTTTCTTCACGATTGAGTTCGATAATCCAATCTTTGATGATTGGGACGATGATTTCTTTGCCTGCAAAATCGAGTATGAAGTAGTGCTGCGCGGTCTGGTCGTTCACGGAAACGATGTTGCCACAGCTTTTACCGTCGGCTTCACGGATTTCGTAGCCAATGACTTCGTGATAATAGAATTTGTTGCCTGTGAGCTTGGGCAGTGTGGAAAGTGGCAGGTAGGCGTCTTTGCCCAGAGACTGCTCGATGAGTGCTTCGGTGGCGTTTTTGAAGGAAATGATGAGGGTGTCGCCTTTACTCCACGATTGTTTGGCGATGAAAAAGGGTACCAGCAGGCCATTGATATCCAGAAAAAGGGACTCTAGCCGATTATACATCTCTGGCTGATCGGTATCGAGTTTCAAAAAAACATTCCCTTGCAGGCCGTGGCGGCGGGTGATTTTCCCTAAAAAATAGCAGTCTTCTTTTTTCATTGTAGGATTCTGTATGACCTTATTGGGTGCAAATATATTTATTTTAAAATAACAAAGGCGCTACAGTAGCGCCTTTGTTGTAATATGTGTGCTTGGGAATTAGGCTTTTGCCTCGTCGCCTTCAGCATCTTTTTTAGGTGCTACAGCATCAGCAATTTTCTCCGTCACCTCAGCAACAGTTTCTTTCACTGCATCTACAGCTCCGCTTACTGCAGCGGCTACGTTACCTAAAGTTTCTGCTACGTTTTCTACGGCTGATTTTTCAGCGGCTTCAGCGTTAGCAGCGGCTTTTTCTTCAGCAATTTTAGCTTCTTCAGCAGCCTTAGCGTCTGCTTCTAGTTTAGCGGCAGCGTCAACTCTTGCTTGGTTTACTTTAGCCTCAGCTTCCAACGCTGCTTTCTTAGCATCTTCTTTTGCTTTCTTCAGACCGTCTTTTTTACCAAGAACCTGCTGCTCTTTACCTTCCAACCAAGTGTTGAATCTTTTTTCAGCTTCAGCCTCGTCAAAAGCACCTTTAGCAACACCACCCAAAAGGTGTTTTTTGTAAAGTACGCCTTTGTATGAAAGGATTGCTCTTGCAGTATCGGTAGGCTGGGCACCGTTGTTAAGCCATTTTACTGCGGAGTCAACGTTCAGTTCGATGATTGCAGGATTGGTAACTGGGTTGTAAGTACCCAATTTCTCGATGAATTTACCATCTCTTTTTGCTCTGGCATCTGCAACTACGATGTGGAAAAAAGGTTTTCCTTTTTTACCGTGTCTTTGTAATCTAATTTTTACTGACATAAATGTTTGGTTTTGTGGGAACTCGTCCCTGTTTTATTATTAAGTGTGCAAAGATATTAATTTTTTCTGAACCTGGTTATATATACTGACTGCTCTTTCGTGAAAAACCAAGATTTTTACATTAATTTTTTTCAAATAAAAAAATATGACATTTGTCATAAATTATCCTTATTTAGAATAATTAAAAATACTACATTTGCAGAAAATTAAATTAAACATGAAGAAAGTAAGCATCAGTGCAGCGTTTCTTTTAGCTGTAGGAATAATGAACGGACAGCAGGTTCAGGACTCCGCGAAGGTTTCCGACATCGAACAGATTGAATTATTTGGTGATGTAAAGCGTCAGCAGAAAGGTTTGGAAATCATTACAAGATTACCATTGAAACCCCGCGACCAAATCCAGAGCATCTCCATCATTTCCTCGAAAGCAATCTCGGAAATGGGTGCGCTTACCATCACTGATGCCGCCAAAAACATTCCGGGTGTAGTACTTTTCAGTTCTTATGGTGGTGGTGCGGAAAGTATGTCGATCCGTGGCTACCGAGGTACGCCTACCCTTAAAAACGGCGTACTGATGAACTCTGACTTCCGAACAAGTTCGCTGATGGCTGATATGCAGGGTGTAGAAAGTTTACAGGTCATCCGTGGTTCCGCAGCGATCACACAAGGTATCGGTTCCGCGTTAGGAGCGGCCGGTGGTGTCATCAACCTTGTAACTAAAAGGCCCCGTTTCTATAACGCAGGTGACATCGGTTTCCGCTACGGCAACTGGAATATGTACCGTCCTACCCTGGATCTCCAGAGAGTCCTGGATGCCAACGGAAAAGTAGCCGTACGTTTTAACGCAGCTTATCAGAATAATGAATCCTACGCAGATTACGTAAAAGGAGAAAGAATCTACATCAACCCATCCATCGCTTACCGACCAGACGCCAGAACGGAAATCGTAGTTGAAATGGATTATATGGATGACGAACGCACACCGAATCGCGGAACCGTAAACTTGGCCGCGGATGATGTAAATGCCATCTACGATATGCCGAAAGAAAAGTTTTTAGGCTTTAATACGGATGTTACCCGAAACAAAAGCCTTAGTTTTTCAACAAACATCGAAAGAAAGATCGGTGATTTCTATAAGGTACGTGCGGCGTACATGTCGTCCGACACAGATCTGGAATCATCAGCCGTTGCCAGCCTGTCTTTGGTACAACGTTCACCGAACATCACTAATTACGGTTTAAGAAGAAGAAGCGTTTCGAAAAGCAGCAGCGAAGATAATAGCAAGGTTTTCCAGTTCGATTTTGTAGGACAGGATGTACAGACCGGAATATTAAAACACACCTTCCAAATAGGTTTCGACTGGAAAGAGTCTGCAACCACCACCGACGCATATGGTCTTGTGACCAATGGCGTAATTGACCGTGCGGTAAACAGCATTTTTGTTGATAATATTGATGTTACACAGCAATTCAGCAACATCTTACCTGCTTCGGTTGACCTTAGCCGTTTGGTAAATCTCGGCGCGAACGCCCAGGCAAAAAGCGCAACTATAGGAGTAATGGCACAGGAAGTAATGAGCATTGGGAAATACGTAAAAGCCATTATGGGCGTACGTTATAGCAAGTTCAACGGCGATTCTCAGGACGGACAGAAATATGCGTGGGATCCGTCAGTCGGGGTGATGGTTTCTCCACTAGAAAACGTTAACATCTATGGTTCATATACCACCACAACCAGCCTTCGAGGAAATTCAAATCCTTTAGAAGGAGGTGGTACTGTGGGCGCTTCTGTTACCCGGCAGTGGGAAGCTGGTGTAAAATCGGACTGGTTTGATGAAAGACTTCGTTTCAACATCAACCTATTTGATATGGACATGAACAATCTTTCTTACTCCATTCTCGATCAGGCAGGTAATGCTACAGGACTTTACGGCCTTGCGGGCGATCTGAAAAGACGTGGGGTAGAAATTGACCTCATCGGGAAACTATTGCCAGAGCTTGAAGTGATGGCAGGTTATGCATACCTCGACGCTTTCTACGAAAACAGCCCGGCTTACGTAAACGATTCCAGACCTATGATGGCTGCTGAACATACCGCAAACGGCTGGCTGAACTACACCGTGAAAGATGGCGCACTCGCGGGACTACACTTTGGTGGAGGCGTATATTACGTAGGCGAAAGACCAATCAATGAATATACGCAGAAAACAATCGTACACAATACACAGCCAGGCGTTAAACCTTTCATGCTGGATGCTTATACCACAGTGAACGCACAGATCGGTTACCGCTACAAAAATGTGAAAGTGAAAGTGTTCGCGAATAACCTTACCGATGCCATCGGCTACAGTTCATACTACCGCGGCGGTTATTTGAACAGAATCGATCCTAGAAATTTTGCCGTACAGTTAAATTATTTATTTTAATTTAATTTAGAACGATTAAAAATAATATATTTGCAATCAAATTAAACAACTATGAGACTTACCCATTTTTATCTGGCCGCAGCGCTTTCTTTAGTAACATTGGTTTCATGCAAGAAAGAGCAGAAAAGAGGTTCGATAGATTTCACCGAAATCAAAACCGAACTGAAACTTGATGACGCTAAAGAAAAACAGTTCGATGAGATTACGGCCAAATACAAGAAAATGCAGCAGGACAACTACGAGAATGCCAAAGCACAAGGCAATATGGACCGCGTAGCACTCGGCATTAAAGGAGAGGAACTCCGCAAAAGCCAAAGCGAAGAGATGGCTGCCATCCTGAGCCCGGAGCAACTGCAGAAATTCAATGAGTTTGTAGAAAGCAAGGCACGCAAAAGACCTCGTTATAATGATGCGCTTTTGGCAAAAATCAAAACAGAAGCTGCCCTCGACGAGAAACAGTTCGATATGCTGAACGCCGCGAACAATGCTTTCGAAAAAGCTTTCTCTGACGCACATGATGTGTACCATGGCAATACTGATTTAGCAAAGGAATATTGGACAAAGTTCGACAACCAAAGAAAAGAAGCCGTAAAAACAGTGCTTACGCCTGAGCAGAACGCCAAATATCTGGAAATCGTAAAAGACCAGCAATTCAAAGGCAGAGAATAAAGAACTGTCTTCCTGTTAATACATTTTTTTAAAGCATCGGAAGCGCAATTTTCCGGTGCTTTTTTTAAATTTTATAAAGTCTGTCTTCTAATGGCTAAGAAAAAATCCGCCGCACGGCTTTTCCTCAGAAAAAGGAAAAAGAACGAGTCTTTCTTCAAATACTTCATGGGATTTCTGCACCTTTGGCTCGGACTGCTCTCTTCGGTTGTCATTTTGGTACTTTGTCTTTCGGGCAGTATTTATGCCTTTAAAAACCAAATCATCGATCTTTACAATTATGATAAGATTTTCGTTTCATTATCGGATCAGCCTAAATTGAATCCGGACGCCGTTTCCGGGATATTTAAAAAAGAAGGCAAAGAACTCACGTCCCTCACAATGCCAGCCGGAAACCGAAGCTGGATGGTTTCTTATAACGAGGGAACGGCCAATCACAGCACGTTCATCAATCCCTACACCGGCGATAAGCTGGGCTCCGCGGATGCAGGCCTGAACTCATTTTTTGAGGTGATTCTTGATCTCCACCGCAATCTAATGCTGGGCGATGTGGGCAGGCAAATTGGTGGCGCTTCGGTATTGATGTTTTTGGTTTTACTTTTCTCCGGATTTGTACTTTGGTTACCACGAAAACTGAAATATTTAAAACAAGGCCTGACCGTAAAATTAAAATCAAAGTTCTTCCGCCTGAACCATGATCTGCACAATGTTTTGGGTTTCTATGCCATTCCGCTGCTGTTTTTCATCGCCGTCACTGGCATTTATGTTACTTACCCGTGGGTGAAAAATGCGGTCATCATATCGCTGGGCGGAGAGTCGATTCAAACTTCCCTAACGAATGAAAACGATGATACATTTGCAAATCTGATGGGTGATATGATGGATCGTCAGCAGGAAAAAAAGGAAACCACCGAACAACCGGTCTCCTTGAATGCGATACTAAAAACGGCTGATGAGCACCTTGATTACAACGGAAACACCGTACTTGAACTTCCGAACGCAGAAAACCCGCGCTATACAGTAAGGAAAGTGAACGCGCAACATTGGTACAGCCTGCAACTACCCGATGAGATAACCTTCGATAAAGCAGGCGCGTTCAAAACCAAGGACATTTTCCTCGACAAACCACTTGATAAACAGTTCACTGCGTTGGCCAAGCCGCTCCACACCGGCGAAATCATGGGATTGCCGAGTATTATCCTTTATTTCATCGTCACGTTAATCGGCTGCATGCTGCCCGTCACGGGCTTCATTATTTGGTGGCACCGGGTGTCGAAATAGCGGTGTTATTTCTTTTTGAATAAAAATCCTATGCCCAGATAACCGACGCTGATAATAAAATAAGCGACACCATTCGGTGAAAGCGCGGTCCCCAACAATACAATCGTGATCCCAAATATCGCGATGACCGCCATCATGCTTTTAAGTAAAGCGTTTCCGGAAAACACTCCTTTTTTAAGCAAACTGAACAGACCGATAAACAGCGCGCCGTTTACCATGTAAATGAATACGATCGGATCGCCGATAAATCGAAATTCTGTTCTGTAAAAAACTTTTCCGTGCTTGTAAAATAATACGCAAGTAAATAGAAAATCACCAACCCAAGCCCAAGAAACGCACTGTTCACCGGCATTTTTGTTTTCGTATCTACCACATTGAGTTTCAGAAACTGTTTGGCTTTCGGTAAACCCGCAAATTGATAAGGCACACGAATCATCGCCAGCAACAAGCCGTTTGACGTTCCCAAAACCGACACGATGATGAATAGTTGCATGATCAGCGCGCCACTGTCAGCAAAAATCTTTCGTGAAAATTCGGTGATATAGGTGTCTTTCAGCCTGATGATTTCATCGCCGCTCATTCCGAAGACGATTCCCATATAGTAAGAAATATAAATCACCATCACCGCTAACGTACCGATAATCAACGCTTTTGGCAGATTTTTCCTAGAATTTTTAATCTCTCCAGAAATTTGCGTCGCGATGTACCAACCGTCGAACGCGAACGAAATCGGGATGAAACTGGCCGCAATCAGCATTAAAAGTGTTTGATTTTCAGCCACATTCCTAGCGGCATAAGCAAAAGTATTCTGCTCTTCGACATCGCCTTTTACAAGACTTAAAATCCCCATTGAAGCAATTAAAATAAGCGGCAAGACCTTCAGAACGGTGGTCAGCTGCTGAAAAATTCCGCTGCTTCTGGGCCTGAAAATATTAAATACAAAAAATATCAGCAGATTCACAAAACCGATCAGTAAAAAATGGAGGCTGGTAGGCTCAAAATGCATAAACTCCGCACAAAGATGCGCAATATAAATCCCTGAAACCGTGAAAAGTACAGCCGTAAGCACCGGATAGAAAAGACTCAGGTACATCCAACCCACGAAATAACCGGCGTTTTCGCCGAAACGGTAATTAACGTAATTCAAGATTCCGCCGTCTTTTGGCAGCAGTTCAGCATAATTTGCCATCGAAATCGCCCCGAAAACCACGCTGATGCCCACCACGACAAAACCGATAAGTCCTGCTAATATATTGCCCTGCGTGGAAAGCAACACGTCATCTACCTTAAAAAATATTCCTGAGCCTATCACTTGGCCTACCACCATCGAGATGGCGGTAAACAGGCCGTATTTCGCTTCAAGTTTTTGATTTTCTGCCATTATGAAATTGTCTGTTTTATTAATCCTGAAGTTCCAGCCAGCGAAGCTCCATCATTTCTAGTTCATCGCCGATTCTCTGAAGCTCCGCCGAAAGCACAGAAATCTTCTCGTAATCGGTTTCGTTATTGAGTTTTTCGAGAATCTCTGCCCGCTGAGATTCGAGTTTCGGCATCTCTTTTTCAATGGTTTCAAGTTCGCGCTGCTCTTTGAAACTGAGTTTCTTCTGAACAGGTTTTGCAGTTTCAGCTTTCGGCGCAGGCGTTTCAACTTTCGGTTTCGCTTCGGCCACCGCACTTTTCTTGCTCAATTCCTGGCTGCACGTTTCGCGATACTCAGAGAAATTGCCCACAAATCCACGGATTTTTCCGTCGCCTTCGAAGGCCAGCACGTGATCCACAATTCTATCCATAAAATAGCGGTCGTGCGATACGATGATCAGCGAACCCTGAAACTGTAGCAGGAAATTCTCGAGTACCGTCAAAGTCGGAAGGTCTAGGTCATTCGTCGGTTCATCGAAAATGAGGAAGTTCGGGTTCTGATAAAGCACGTACATCAGGTGCAGACGGCGTTTTTCGCCACCTGAAAGTTTCGAGATGGGCGAATATTGCGTTTGGTCATCGAACAGGAAAAGCCTTAAAAACTGCGAAGCCGAAATGGTGCGGCCGTTTGCCAGCGGAAAGTTTTCACCGATTTCCCTGATGAAATCAATCACGCGTTCGTCTTCTTTGTAGGTGAGCCCCTTCTGCGAAAAATAACCGAATTTGATGGTTTCGCCGGTTTCTATTTCGCCATTATCGTAAGGCTCAAGTCCCTGGATAATATTCAATAATGTAGATTTTCCGGTTCCATTCTGCCCTACAATCCCTACTTTTTCGCCGCGCTGAAACTGATAGCTGAAATCTTTAAGCAAAACCTTTGAACCGAAACTTTTATCGATATTTTTAAGCTCCAGGATTTTCTTGCCTAAGCGTTTCATCTCAAAATCGAGTTCCAGATTCTGCTTCCTGGTATCCTGTTTGGCTACTTTTTCGGTCTCATAGAAATCGCCAATCCTCGATTTCGATTTGGTGGTGCGCGCTTTCGGCTGACGGCGCATCCATTCGAGTTCTTTGCGGTAAAGATTCTGAGCTTTATCAATTGTAGAATTCAAATTTTCTTCGCGGATGACCTTATTTTCAAGGTAAGTTGCGTAGCTGCCATTGTGAACATAGAGATTCTGGTCTTCCATCTCCCAAATGATATCACACACAGAATCAAGAAAATAACGGTCGTGCGTCACCAGCAACAGCGTAATTTTCGCTTTCGAAAGATAATTTTCGAGCCACTCTACCATTTCAACATCGAGGTGGTTGGTAGGCTCATCCATGATTAAGAGGATGTGTCGGTGCTCGGCGCGCGTCTCCGTCAAAAGTTTCGCCAATGCTACCCTTTTGATCTGCCCGCCGGAAAGTGTTCCCATTTTGGCATCAAGATCGGTGATTTTCAGCTGCGAGAGAATCTGTTTCATCTCATTCTCAAGATCCCAGGCTTTGTGCAGTTCCATTTCGGCCAGGGCTTTATCCATATCATCAGGATCTTCGGTGTGCAGTGCGTGGTGATATTTCTTTACAGCCAAGATCGGCGGCGAATCCAGCGTCATCATGAATTCTTCTACGGAAAGCGATGGATCAAACTCAATTTCCTGATCAAAGAGAACGACCTGAATGTCTTTATTAATGACGACAGTCCCAGCATCCGCAATTTCTTTCCCCATCAGGATCTTCAGCAAGGTCGATTTTCCGCTGCCGTTTTTGGCTACGATAGCGATTTTATCGCCTTCATTTACATTAAAGGAAATATTTTTGAACAGAACCTTCAGTCCGTACGACTTGGTAAGGTTTTCAGCTGAAACGTAATTCACGGTCTTGGATTTTTGAGATGTTGAATTTGCTGGCGCGAAAATACGACATTTTAACGGCACCCGCGGAAGGTTTAATCGAGCGTGAGCCGCCTTAGTGACCAAAGGCTGCCGTTGTACACATTAACGTCCACTTTGGTATTGATGCCGTGTACGATGCCTTTCTCTGTAAACTGCCAGATTTGCCACGGATCATCAGGTGAGGGCACCAAAACATCGTTATAATTGGCGAGCCAAAGAGGATAATCGTCAAATTCGCCTTTCAGGAAATCATTGTAATAATGATAATAGGTGTAGATGATGGGTTTCTCGCCATACGCCTCCTCAACGATCCGGCACCAAATTTTCAGGTCTTCGACGAGTTTCGCGTTCGATTTGCGTCTGGGAATTTTTTCAATATCTAAAACCGGCGGCAAATCACCTTCTTCCAGTTTCACATTTTCCAGGAAATTATTGGCCTGGCGCACCGGATCTTCGTCAGCACGGTAAAAATGATAGGCACCGCGGATGAGATTATGTTTTTTCGCGAGCTGCCAGAATTCATCGAAATGTCTGTCAGCACTGCGGTTGCCCATCGTGGCTCTTAAAATGACAAACTGAATCGGGATGGCACGGTTCGCGATGCTGAGGCTGTCCCACTGGATGTCTTCTCTCCGCTGATAGTGGGACATATCAATACCAAAGGTTTTATCGGAATATTCGGTAATGATACGGTTGATGCGTTTTTCCTCAAACTCGGTATTGGTAAGGCTTTTATGCTCGAATCTATTGAAATACATGGCATAATAAAACCCGATCTTCTGTTTCAGGTAGAAACCACTTCCTACCAATGCCAGTAGCAGAATCGCAAGCAATATACCACGGCGCCACATAAATCTCTTGCGCCTCTTCTGGTGGATTTTTTTGGTAGATTTCCTTTTGCCTGATTTTTTCGCCATCGTTGCAAAAATAACGTATAGAAAACAAAAAACCGTGCCCTGGGCACGATTTCCTGATTTTTATTTTATACTGTAGAACGGTTAGTATCCACCGGTAATTTCTTTGTTTGAGATAAGTGAAAGCGCAGATGAGGTCCCGATTCTCTTCACGCCCATCTCGATCATTTTCTGTGCGTCTTCGGGCGATTTTACGCCGCCGGCTGCTTTTACCGGAAGTTTACCAGCGTTTTGAATCATCAGTTCAATACCTTCGAAAGTGGCACCGTTGGGCTTGCCATTTTCGGTGGGATAAAACCCTGTGGATGATTTCACGAAAATATTCGGAAGTTGATCTTCATCAAAATTTTCTTCGGCCCACTGACGGATGTCTTTTGTAATCGAAACGATCTGCTCATCAGTAAGCGCGGCGATTTCGATGATCCATTTTACGACTTTCGCGTTTTCGAGGGCCAGTTTGGTACCCGCTACGAATTCATCTTTTACCAAATCGCTTTTTCCGGCTTTGTATGCTTCGTAATTAATGACATAATCAAGCTCATCTACGCCATCGACAATGGCTTTCTCAGCTTCCGCGAGTTTTTCAGCGGTGCTGGCTGTGCCTTCATGAAAACCTATGACCGTTCCTACTTTCACTCCAGATTTTTTTAAAGTGAGATAATTTTTGATCTCTTTAACGTAATCTGGCCGGATCATCACTTCAAAAAAATTGTTTTCGATGGCTTCATCGGTCAGTTCATATACTTTCTTAAGTGTTTCCTCTTCGCTGATGCCTGCCTGTGCCGGCGTTTTGAGGTAGGTGGAATCTAAAAATGCAGTAATATTCATGTTATTAAACTTTCAGTTGTCGGTTGATGCTTTGTTCGAGCGAGATGAAGGTTTCAGTCCTGGTCACACCTTTCAGTTTTTGCAGCTTGTTTAAAATCTGCATCAAATGATCATTATCGCGGCAAAGCACTTTAAGGAAGATCGTATAATTGCCGGTGGTATAATGTGCTTCCACCACTTCATTCACTTCCTTAAGGGCCTTCACGGCATCATGATAATGACTTGGCTGCTCAAGAAAGACACCGATGTAAGATACTACTTTGTAGCCAATCTTACGTGGATTAAGGAATGAGATGGAGTTTTCGATTACCCCAGCCTGCTCTAATTTTTTTATGCGTTGGTGTACGGCCGTCGTAGATATGCCGACGTTTTTTGAAATGTGGGCCAAGGAAGTTTTGGCATTATCCATCAGCATATAGATGATCTCTTTATCCACAGCATCCAAGTGATAGCTTGCATTGGTTGCACTTTTCATATCTGACTATTGTTATTTTAATTTCTAATAAATGAGGCCAATACGGGAAAATGATCGCTGTATCCGCCTATATATCGCGTGCCTGCGTAAGTTCTTGCGG
Organism: Chryseobacterium sp. 6424; assembly: GCF_003692615.1. Classification (NCBI taxonomy): domain Bacteria; kingdom Pseudomonadati; phylum Bacteroidota; class Flavobacteriia; order Flavobacteriales; family Weeksellaceae; genus Chryseobacterium; species Chryseobacterium sp. 6424. The sequence goes on along the minus strand of NZ_CP023540.1, from coordinate 566,772 downwards.
GCCGTGCTGCAAATTTTCTGCCAGCAGCGCGTAAACGTGGATGACTAAAGACTTCTCCGCCGGAAAACTGCATCGGAAAACGGTTGTCATAAAATTCCTCCGAAAACATGATCTGATCGAACAAAAGCCCGCCACGCTGATGATAAGCCGAAAACTGCCGTGCCGTATATAATGGCAAGAACGGGTTGTTGAAGCACCGCCTGTTCTGGTTCTGGTAAAACAGCGCTGCGATATCTTCATCATCAGGATTTACGTTGAAGTCGCCCATCATGATCACCGCTTCTTCCTTGTCAATCTTCGTTATTTCTTCCTTCAGCGCCTTCAAAATGTGTGTCCTTAGTTTTATTTTGACATTATTATCCCGTTGGGAAGGCAAATGCAGCAACAACACATTAAAAACGGCCGAGTCTAACAAAAATTTACATTTCAATATACTCCTTGCACTTATTTCTTCTGAAGTATCAACTTCAAAACCAACGGCCAAATCTAATGTTTCGGAGGAAATAAGTTGTATCCTTTTCTTCTGATAAAGTAAATATACGCCCATGCCACGCCTGTCTAAATTACCGTTCCGCACAAATGCATATTCCTTAAAAACATCCTTCGCCAGTAAATCCTGTAATGGTTGCTCGCCCTGTATTTCGGATAAACCGATGAAAAGTGGTGACTGGCCTTTGTGCAAACTGATTAAGTGGAAGACTTCAGCGATTTTGCGCAGTTTGACCTGGTATTTCCTCTCATCCCAGTTTTTCAGTCCTGATGGCGTTGGATCTAAATAATGCATCACAGGTGGATCCGGCGGGAAAAGATTTTCCACATTATAGAAAGCGATGATTTCATCTGTGCGTTTACTGCCATTCACCAGACTATTGCCTTTGATTTACAAATTTACTTAAAAATAACGGTTATGAGTGCGTTACTGTAAAAGATCAGGTCGTTTGGTCTGGGTAATTTTTAGGGCTTCATCGTGCAGCCAGTCTTCTATTTTACTAAAATTTCCGCTGAGGAGTACTTCAGGCACCTTCAGACCTTTATATTCAGCAGGGCGGGTATATACGGGGGGCGAAAGTAAACCATCCTGAAAACTGTCGGTAAGCGCACTTTGCTCATCATTCAGTACGCCCGGCAACAAGCGGATAACGGCATCTGCGAGCACACAGGCCGCGAGTTCGCCACCGGTCAGCACATAATCGCCGATAGAGATTTCTTTGGTGATATGCAGTTCGCGCACGCGCTGGTCAATACCTTTATAATGGCCACAAAGAAACAGGAGGTTTTTTTTGGTGGAAAGTGTATTGGCTATTTTCTGATTCAGGGTTTCTCCGTCTGGCGTGAGGTAAATGACCTCATCATACTGCCGTTGGGCCTTTAGCTCTGATATGCAGCGGTCCAACGGTTCTACCATCATCACCATGCCTGCGGAGCCGCCATAAGGTGCATCATCAATCTGGCGGTATTTCCCTAAACCGTATGCTCTTAAAGAATGAAAATGAACTTCTGCGAGGCCTTTATCTGAAGCCCTTTTTAAAATTGATGTCCGGAACGGGCTTTCCATAAGCTCCGGTAATACACTGATAATGTCTATTCTCATTGTTCGGTTCGGTTCTTTTTATTTGGTATGATGATCAGGCGGAGTGAGGAGTCTTTGTTGAGGTAGCTCCACATCCAGTTAAAGAAGATCGCCACTTTATTTCTTACGGAGAGGATGAGCATCAGGTGAAGGAACATCCAGAAATACCATGCGAGGAAGCCCTGAAACTTAAAGTTCGGCAAATCAACCACCGCACGGTGCTTGCCAATGGTGGCCATGCTGCCTTGGTCTACATATTCATACTCCCTCCAGTCTTTTATATCTTTTTTAAGGAAGTTTCTGCCTACATTTTTACCTTGATTAATGGCTACATTGGCTACCTGAGGATGCCCCATCGGATATTTCGGTGTTTCCATATAGGCGATATCACCAATTGCAAAAATATTATCGTATCCCAACACGCGGTTATAGCGATCGGTTTTGTACCGGTTTCTGATCATCACATCCGGGTTCAGCCCTTCAATGATGTTGCCGGTAACGCCGGCTGCCCAGATCACGTTATTTGAAGCGATTGTTTTACCGCTTTTCATATAAACTTTATCCCCATCATAATCAGTAACCAACTCATCCTTCAGGAAGATGACACCGAGTTCTTTCAGGTATTTTTCAGACATGGCCTGGGATTCTTCACTCATCATGCTCAATGAGGTAGGTGTTGAAGAAATAAGGATGATATTCAGTTCCTGAAAATTCATATGGGGATAATCGCGCGGCAGGATCTCACTTTTCATTTCAGCAAAGGCACCGGCAAGTTCTACACCTGTAGGTCCGCTTCCTACGATAACGATATTCCAGTTACCGTCATCGCTGCGTTTCTTCTGAATTATAAGTTTTTCAAAAGTCAGCAGTATATGGTTTCTGATGGCAATGGCTTCCTGTGTATTTTTCATTCCGAAAGTCAGATGCTCCATCTTTTCATTTCCGAAGAAATTTGTTTTGCAGCCGGTGGCAATTACGAGTTTGTCATAGGTGATTTCCGCATCGCAGGTGATGACTTTGTTCTGTTCAGGCAAGATCCTCTCCACTTCAATCATGCGGTACTGGATGTTGCGCGAGCGCTGAAAGATTTTCCGGAAAGGGAATGAAATGTTACTTGGCTCAATACGGCCACAGGCCACCTGATAGAATAACGGCTGAAACATGTGGTGATTCACCTTATCGAGAACAAAGACTTTCTTATTCTTGTTGTTAAGTTTCTTTGCGAGATGAAGACCTGCAAATCCGCCGCCGATGATGACAATTTTTTCCCTGCTTTCCATAGAACAAAATTACTGATTATTATATGATGCTTCAAAAGTACTGCCACAGATGATTTCAAAAAAAATCCCTGATGGCCAGGGATGATTTAATGTTTTACAATTTGGGTCACTTTCTGCGTATTATCGCTCAGGGTGTATCTCATCAGGTATTTACCAGGGCGAAGCTTATCAAGCCGAATCTCACCCGAGTTCATATTCACCGCATATTCCGCCACCTGCATGCCTAGGATTGAATAAAATGTAACTGATTTGATTTTCAGTGAAGCGTCCTTAGACTTTACAATAATAAAATCACGGGCAGGATTAGGATATGCCACCAACACGCCGTCATCAGACTTTTGTGCCGCAGCAAAAGGCTCTCGGCTGACCTGCGCGGAAAGGTCCGCAGAAAACAAGACCAACATGCCAAAAAATATAATAGAAGACAGTAAATTTTTCACCTTATAAAACTTTATATTTATAATATGCTCACAAAAGTAAGGAAACGTAATTTATCTACCACCGTTTTTTCATAAAACAATGGTTAAATTTGCAGTATAAATTCAAAATTTATTCCAAAAGAAAATGATTATACCGTCCCGCAACCGCAGACTCCGTACCAATGCCTCAATACGTGCATTGGTACAGGAAACCATACTTACGACCAACGATTTTGTAATGCCGATCTTCGTTATGGAAGGCGAAAATCTGCAAGAACCCATCCCCTCGATGCCGGGCATTTTCCGCAGGAGCATTGATCTTACGGTGAAAGAATGTAAAGAGTTGTTCTCTTTAGGGATAAGGGGTGTAAATCTTTACATGAAAGTCTCTGAAAATCTGAAAGACAATAAAGGAACAGAAGCATGGAACAAAAACGGGTTGATGCAGAACACCATCAAAGCGATAAAAGACGCAGTCCCTGAAATGATAGTAATGCCCGATGTAGCGCTAGACCCCTACTCTGTGTACGGACATGACGGCATTATTACAAACGGTAAAATAGACAACGACGCTACCAATGAAGCATTGGTTAAAATGGCGATATCACTAGCGGAAGCAGGGGCCGATGTGATGGCGCCCAGTGACATGATGGACGGCCGCGTTGCAGCCATCCGCGCAGGTTTAGAGGAAAATGGGTTCACCGATGTAGCCATCTTGAGCTATGCGGCAAAATATGCAAGTTCCTTTTACGGCCCATTCCGCAGCGCGCTTGATTCTGCTCCCAAAGAAAACACGGATATTCCGAAAGACAAAAAAACATATCAAATGGATTTCCATAACTCGCGCGAAGCTTTGGATGAAGTCTATAAAGATGTGGCTGAGGGTGCCGACATCATCATGATAAAACCAGGCTTGCCTTATTTAGATATCGTATCAAAAGTGCGTGAAGCAATTGACCTGCCGATCGCCGTATATAATGTAAGTGGTGAATATGCGATGCTAAAAGCGGCGACACAAAACGGCTGGCTGGACAATGACAAAGCGGTTATCGAAAGCCTGACGTGCATAAAGCGGGCCGGTGCTGATATGATCTTCACTTACGCGGCCAAAGAAGCCGCAATACTGCTTAACGGATAATTAAGCAAGACTCTTTTGACGCTCGCTTCGCTCGCGCCTCGAATGCAAAAAAAATCTTTCAGCAACCCTGAAAGATTTTTTTATTGATTTGCACACTTACCAAGGAAGAAAAGCCCGTAACATCTTTGATTTTCGGGTAGTCCCAGGAAGGCATCCAAATGTTTTATTAGGCCGGGCGTACTCCAATAGCAACCGATGCCGTGTGCGGAAGCCGTTAGATACATATTCTGTACGGCCATGGCGGTGGCGGCAATTTCTTCCCACTCGGGCACCAATCCGCTGAAGTTGACTGAAATTGTAATGATAGTATCTGCCTTGACAGCCTTTTCGGAGATGCTGAGGTATTTTTTTTCGAGAAAAAGTGGCGCTGCCGTGGTACGTTTATAGATTTCCGCCATTTCCGCACCCAATTGTAATTTATCCTCGCCTTTGAAAACTTTCAGACGCCAGGGCTTGGTGCGTTTATGGTTTGGGGCAAACGCTGCAGAACGCAGGATTTCCGTTAAAACATCATCATCAATTTTTTCATCGGAATAATCCTTAGGAAATATACTCCTGCGGTTTTCTATAATCTCTTTTAGGACTGCTGCTTTATCCATTATCACATGACATTTTGGATGGTTTGACTGATGTTATTGAGTACAAAAGAATCGCCGGCAACTTTCCCGAACATCACTTGCGCCATAGGGCTTTGTTCTGAAATCGCATAAAACCGGTCACCTTCATAAAAAAATTCACCCAGCGAAACAGAGATATAGAAACGGGCTTTATTCGTAAAAACCATCGATCCCAGTTGAACTGTGTCTGTAGGCGCGTTCAGCACTTTCACCATATGACGCTGCAGGTCATTCAGGGAGCCTAGCTGGCGCTGCATTTGGTAGATTTCTTCCTGTATTTCCTCCCGAATAGAATCGTATTTCGGTGTTTTCTTAATATCGCGGCTTGCATCAATGGTAAACTCAATAAAGTCTTCCAGCTTTTTTATTTTCCCAGCGATAATCTCCAGCACGTAGTTTCGGATTTCACTCTTCTGCACGGTTCGGTTCTGCATAAATCTCTGTTTTAATTAAGTAAATAAATTTTTAATCAAATTGAGTGCTAAATGAAGAGAATGCAAACTTTAAAGCGTACGCAGTTTATTTACCGGCGAGGTTTTTCTGTCGCACCGCTTCATATAAGATGGCACCACAAGCGACGGATACGTTCAGGGACTGCGTTTTGCCTACAATCGGCAGTTTTATCTTCTCGTCTGCATGATGCAACACTTCTTTCGAAATACCCGTTTCTTCATTACCCATCACGATGGCGCAAGGTTCGGTAAAATCGGCATCGTAGATCAGTTTCTGAGCCTTTTCACTGGCGGCGAGTACCTGTACGCCACTTTGCTGTAGGAAATCTACCGTATGGGCAAGGTTTTTCTCTTTACAAATCTTCAGGTTGTAGATAGCGCCGGCAGAAGTTTTGATCGCATCAGAATTGATTGGTGCGGCGCCTTTTTCGGGCAGAATGACGGCGTGTACGCCAACACATTCCGCGGTACGGCAAATAGCCCCGAAATTCCGCACATCCGTTAGACGGTCGAGGATCAATAAAAATGGGGTTTTTCCTTCCTCGAACAGTTGTGGAAGCACATCTTCAATCTTTTCAAACGGAACATCTGAAATAAAAGCGACTACCCCTTGGTGGTTTTTCCTTGTAAATCTATTGAGTTTTTCTACTGGAACGTAATTCGGACGAATTTTATGTCTTGCAAGCAGGTTTTTCAGTTCGAGATAAATCTCACCCTGCAGTGCATTCTGCATGAATATCTTATCAATGGTTTTACCGGCCTCTATGGCCTCCATCACCGGCCGAAGTCCGAAAATAAAATCATCTTTGCGGTCTTTATCGTGGTTTTCAGAGGTTTTTTTATGTGAAAAGTCTTTCAAAATAGTAATGTTTAAAGTTGTCTGTGTCGCGTTAGAACTGTTCACCCAGGATCGCACGTTTTTGGGCCATCGCATAACCCAAATGCAGCGACTCATGCATATTGTTGAAGATAATGGCATCCTGAATATTCTTCAGATCAAGGCCGAAACTGGTGGTGTATGAGGTATAATCCGCAAAAAAATCCGCATCGTAATCTTTCATTAAAATCTTCGAGGTTTCTGTCAGCAGGAAAGCCAGGTCATCGATCTCCGACTGCTCTACACTCAGGTTGGGCAGGGTGCCTTTTTTATATGTTTCAATCCAATATTTATCAATACGAAAGGGGTTACCGCTGAGGTAATAACATAAAAGTTGCTGGGTGGCTACGGTGTGCGCGATATTCCAGTAAATATTATTGTTGAAGCCATCCGGGATTATCATCAGTTCTTGTGGGCTGGTATTTTGTAGAATATCTAGGAGATTTCTGCGGACTTGCCGGTGTGCCTGAAAGTGGTAGTTCATCGGTGTGACATTTTAAGTATCAAAAATAGTTTAATTAACTGGAAACAGCAAAAGATGTTCGCTGGCTTACGGCTACAGTATTCTTCGCTGCTCATACAGTCTTGGGGCAAGATGCTTTAACAAAACTTTAACTAAAACTTGGCACTAATTGTGTTGACTGATCCCGGTATTTATTAGAAATTTACACTTTTAATCTAAAAATAACACATGTCAGAACTTCATCAGGCAGAGGATATTAAACAACTTAACGATAAAGTACGCGAGCAAAATTACTACTTCACCCTACTGAAACAAGAGATCAACAAAGCCATCATCGGACAGGAATATATGGTTGACCGCCTGCTGATCGGTCTTTTGGGTAATGGGCATGTACTGTTGGAGGGGGTACCTGGGCTTGCTAAAACTTTAGCCATCAAAACCCTAGCGGAGGCTGTGCAGGGTGAATTTTCCAGAATACAGTTTACCCCCGACCTGCTGCCGGCCGATGTGGTTGGTACCATGATGTATAATATCAAGGACAATGATTTCAGTATAAAACGCGGCCCAATTTTCGCCAATTTCGTATTGGCAGATGAGATCAACCGTGCACCATCAAAAGTACAGTCGGCACTGTTAGAGGCCATGCAGGAAAAGCAGGTAACGATAGGTGATGAAACCATGCCGCTCCCAAAACCCTTTCTGGTACTGGCCACCCAAAACCCCATTGATCAGGAAGGTACGTACCTGCTGCCAGAAGCGCAAAGCGACCGCTTTATGCTGAAATGCACCATCTCCTACCCCGATTTTGAGGATGAGAGAAAAATCATGAAAATGGTATCTACCTCGCATCAACCACAGATCCGTCCGGTCATTTCGTTACAGAATATTTCGGAAGCCAAAAACCTCATCAACCAAATTTATCTCGACGAGAAAATTGAAAAATATATTCTCGACATGGTTTTTGCTACCCGTTTCCCGGAAAAATACGGCTTGGCCGAACTGAAGAATTACGTCAGTTTTGGTGCTTCCCCGCGGGCCTCAATTAATCTTTCTATCGCCTCGCGCGCAGTAGCCTTCCTTAGGAACAGGGCTTTTGTACTGCCCGAAGATGTAAAAGAGATTGCCAAAGATGTATTACGGCACAGGATCGGACTAAGCTTCGAAGCTGAAGCAGAGGAAATTAACGCCGATGAAATTGTAAACAGAATCCTGAGTAAAGTACAGGCACCCTAACCATCAATGGAGATCCGCGACATCATTAAAAAAGTAAAACAGATTGAAATCCGAACCAGAAAAAAGACGGAAGCTACCCTGATGGGCCAGTATCACAGTGCTTTTAAAGGCCAGGGGATGACTTTCTCTGAAGTGCGCCCGTACCAGTTTGGTGATGAGATCCGCCGTATCGACTGGAACAAGACCGCCCGCTTCCGCGAACCTTTCGTAAAAGTGATGGAAGAAGAACGCGAACTTACCATGATGTTGCTGATAGACATCTCCGCTTCCATGGATTATGGCACACATCTACAACTTAAGCGCGAATTTGTTGCCGAAATCGCGGCCAGCGTGGGATTTTCCGCCGCGGGAAATAACGATAAAGTAGGACTCATCCTGTTCGCGGACAAAGTATACAAAGTAATCCCTCCACAGAAAGGTCGCAAGCATATCCTAGCCATCCTCAGCAACATCCTTACCGCAGAATATGTGCCTGCAGAAGCCAGAACGGATGTGGTACTGCAATATATGATGAGCGTCTTCAAGAAGAAATCACTCGTATTCATGTTCTCGGATTTTGAGGATGAGTATGATCAGAAAATCCTGCGTGTCGCCGCCAGAAAACACCAGCTACTCGGTATGCGAATCTACGACAACAAGGACAATGAAATACCCGATGTGGGGTACGCACTATTTCAAGATGCCGAGACTGGCCAACAAATGTGGGTGAACACATCCAGCGCACGCTGGCGCTATGAGTTTGCCGAAAAACAAAAACAGAAAGTAAAGGGTGTGGAAGAAGATTTCGAGAACGCTTCTGCTGGTTTCATGAACATCAATACAGGTGATGATTACGCGAAACTTCTGTATCAATACTTCAGAAAAAGATAATGGTCGCCATTAATATTCAACAGAATTTGAAAAGAGTATATTACATTTTCTTCCTGATGCTCAGTATGGTAATTCATGCACAAACATTGGGATCCAAGCTTGATAAAACAACGCTCGCTTTAGGCGAAGTGGGTGTCCTCCGCATCAATATCTCGGGGTTGCAGGGCAAAACAGTTTCTTCGGCTCCAAAGAATGAACTGCTGCCATTTCATTTTGAAGAAGTTAAAGACAGCACCCATATTCAACCAGATGATTATGAACGGATTATAGAATTTGCAGTTTTTGAGGAAGGAAAATTCACCATTCCTAAACTTGACTTTAAGATTGGCGACGAAATATATTATACCATCCCCTATGAGGTTGAAGTGGTAAATACCGCACAGAAAGGCGATGTGATACATGATATCATGAAGAATAAAGAGGTGAAACTTGAAATACAGGATTACTGGGAACTTTATAAATGGTATCTGTTGGCATTGTTGGTAATTTTAGCACTGGTCTTTATCATTTACCAGTTCATACGGTATGCACGCAGACGGAAGGATTCGCCGGCCGTGATGACCAACCAAACCTTGCGCGAACTGGAGAATCTGAAGAAAAAGAAATTCATCGAAAAAGGTGATTACCGGTCTTTCTACGTAGAGCTTATCGAAATCTCCCGTTCATTCATCACCCGACAGTATAAGATTCCGGCCGATGTATTATTGACAGATGACTTAATCGATGTAATGAAGGTAAACAACGCGATTTCCCCGGAAAATGAAAAAATAGTAGAAGAAATATTTCTGCGGGGCGATTTGGTGAAGTTCGCAAAAACATTCCCCGATCAGGCCGCGATGCAGAAAGACCTGGATGAGATAAAGAATTTTGTAAAACGCTCCGCCAAAGATCTAGAAGTCGAGCAGTTAAGAACCGGTGTATGACGCTATTTGACCTGCAACATTTCGAATTTTACAGCCCGTGGTTTCTGCTGCTTTTCTTGGTTTTTATCCCATTATTAATCAAAGACCTGCGCAAAACCACCCGCCGTGCCGTGAAGGTGCCAACCGTCTCCCACATGAAGCCCGGCAGAGGCATACATTTCATCCTCTTTTTCCTTAAACTTTCAAAATATCTGTTACTCACTGCGCTGATTATCGCGCTCGCCAGACCAAGGACTTTCACCATCTCTGAAAATAATGATGACAGCAAAGGAATCGATATCATGCTCTCCGTGGACGTCTCATTAAGTATGCTCGCCAAAGATTTAGAGCCAGACCGGCTCAACGCACTCAAAGATATCGCCAAGAAATTCGTTAACAAGCGGCCAGGCGACCGCATCGGGCTCGTCACCTATTCCGGTGAGGCTTTTACAAAAGTCCCTGTCACTTCAGACCACGAGGTACTTTTAGAAGAACTGGATGCATTGAACCCTTTAGAATTGCAGCCGGGCACGGCTATCGGCGAAGGGCTATCGGTTGCCGTAAGTCACCTGCGACACAGCAAAGCCAAGTCTAAGATCATCATTCTGATGACTGATGGGGTGAATACCATAGAAAACGCGATGCCCGCACAGGTAGGCGCCCAACTTGCCAAGAGCAACGACATCCGTGTATATTCCGTAGGAATCGGCACAAACGGATACGCCCTGATGCCTACACAAACAGATATTTTCGGTGACTTGGTATTTACCGAAACCGAAGTGAAAATTGATGAACCGGTATTGCGGGAAATCGCACAAACTACCGGCGGAAAATACTTCCGTGCCACCTCCAACCAAAGCCTTGAAGAGGTGTATGAAGAGATCAACCAACTTGAAAAATCCGAACTTCAGACTTCAAAACTGTATAATTATAAAGAACATTTCAGGTATTTCCTTTGGTTCGCATTGGGTATTTTATTGTTAGACGCGCTCTTGCGGTGGGTTATATTTAAATTTTTAAACTAAAAAAAGCACTGTTGCTGCTATAAATATGGATTGGTATTTAGGAAATCACTGGTATTTATTCCTGCTGCTGCTTCTGCCGCTGTGTGGTGTGCTGATGATACGATACACCCGTTGGAGCCGAAAAAAACGCAGCCTGTTCGCTGAACAGCGCTTTCAAGAGAGCCTGTTTGGCAAAAGACACGCCTTTACTAAGTTGCTGCCAGCCTTGTACTTAATCGCCGTATTCTTTTTGGTTATTTCAATCGTAGATTTGCTGCAAGGCTCCGAAGAAATAGAAACGCAACAGAAAATGAACAATGTCATCTTTCTGCTTGATGTCTCTAACTCGATGAACGCGCAGGATGTGGAGCAGAACCGACTCGTGCAGGCCCGAAACATCATCATCCAAACGATGAATGAGATGAAGAATGACAAGGTGGGGATTTTGGTATTTGCCGGCGAAGCAGCTTCCATCATGCCTTTAACCACCGATTTTACCGCTGTGGAAACCTATGTAAGCGGTGTGGAAACCAACATCATGAAAATGCAGGGGACCGATTTTCTAAAAGCCATAGAAACTGCTGCATTCAAGTTCAAGAACGTTGCCAAAGGCTCCAGAAAGATCGTCCTTTTAAGCGATGGTGAAGATAACGAGGGGAACGAAAAAGCGGCCATCAGGCTGGCAAAACGAGAGGGAATCTTGGTGGTATCTGTAGGTATAGGCTCTGAAGAGGGCGCACCCATCCCCGAATATGTTTTCGGGCAGCTTATGGGTTATAAGACAGACATGACCGGCCAGACTGTCATCTCGAAAAGGCAGACTGCTGCGCTTAGGAATATCGCTGAACATACGGGTGGGACCTACGTGGACGGAAATAATTTAGAAAACGCTGTACTACAAATAAATGATGCGCTTAACCGCACTTCTGGCAGCGCGCTTACAACGGTAAAATCGCAGAACGCCGTGCATTATTATCAATATTTTCTGGCGGTTTCTGTTTTTCTATTTCTCATCATTATATTATTCAATCCAAAAGGTGGTTTTAACCTTTGATAACCGTGGATACATACGCTTTTAACCCAAATTTAACAGATACCTGCTTAAATATTAACAATTAAAGGAATAATTTTGCGCTAATGAACTGGAACCCAAAATTTTCCCTGCTTTTCATTCTATTCTGTTCTCTTCTTTGGGGGCAGAATAGCTACAATATGCTTATCCATGAGGGAAATAAAGATTTTGACCGTCAAGATTACGAAAGTTCCTCCTCTAAATTTGCGGAAGCTGTAAAGGTAAAGAACAATGATTTTGCCGCCCATTACAACCTCGGTAACGCCATGTACAAACGTAAACAATATGCGGAAGCCATCGCGGAATATGAGAAGGCCAACCGGTTTGCAACCACCCTACCCGATAAAGCCGCTGCCCTGTATAATCTGGGCAATGCAAATATGCAGGCGGGCGACAGCCGCAAAGCCGCAGATTATTATAAACAGGCACTTAAACAAGATCCCTATAACGAAAACATCCGTAAAAATTACGAAATCGCGATGCTGAAAGAAAAAGAAAAACAGCAGAATCAACAAACCCAGTCTGGTGGCGGTGGTGGCGGTGAAAACCAAGAGCAGCAACAGGGACAGGACAAAGGTAACACCCCAAAAAACCATGCCGGCAGCGGACAGCGGAACAAAGGCCAAGGCGAAGGGAATGCCCAGAACGATAAAAAAGACAACTCAGGCAAAATGCCGAAAGACCTAGAGAACTCCATTCTTAACCGTGTAGAAAACAAAGAAAGAGAAACCGCCAAACGGATTCTCAACAAAGATTCCTATTCGATGCCGCAAAGCAACGAGAAGGATTGGTGATGAAAAATAAATTCCTTTACATATTCCTGCTTTTTTCAGCCTGCCTCACCTACGGGCAGGTGACTTTGATGGTTTCGGAAATTAAAGATCCGAAGGTCAACCAGCGCTTCAACCTTACTGTAATGCTAGAAATTGCGGGCGAAAACATGCTGCAAGAAACCCCTCTACGCATGCCCGACCTTTCTAAGTTTGACATTATAGGCTATGGTTCGGAGCAAAATACCATTGTACTCGATGCGCGGCGCGGCGATATCATCAACCAGATGGTTTTTCAGTGGGTACTAAGCCCCAAACAGGCAGGAAAAATTAAATTCGGTTCCGTACTGGTCACCGTAAACGGCAAAATCTACAAAACCGAACCTTTCGACATCAACGTCCGAGAAAGTGACCGCCCAGCTGTAGCTGATAATCAAGCCGTTAATGACCTTTATCTCAATATGGAGATTCAGGACAAATCGGTTTACCCTAACGAACCTACCATTGCTGTCCTCCGCGCTTACAGCCGCGATTATGGGAATTTCCGGAAACTGGGGAAAATTCAACTCCCAAAACAGAAAAATGTACATATCGCACCTGTAAGTCTGGCAAATGACGAAATTGAAACCAACGCTGGCATTGCCTCAAAAGTGCTGGCAGTATTTATGATCTTTCCTTCGGAGAGTGGGCACATCGAGATCAACCCGGTGTCTGCCACGGTGGCAAACGCAGCCGAGCCTGAAAAAATAAAATCAAACCGTGTACGCCTTCATGTAAAAAAACTTCCGGAAGGAAAACCAAAGCACTATAAAAACGCGGTCGGGGAATTTGCTGTAGAAGTCATCAACAAAACACCCAACGAAATCACAGAAATAGATAAGCCACTGAATATCAGTTTAAGGCTATCAGGCTCGGGTAACCTGAATACTTTATCGCTTCCAAAAATATTATCATCGGACAGCTATACATTTTTCCCGCCCAAAATCACGGCAAACACAGTTGTGGAGCAGGAAGGTCTGAAGGGGACCATCATTGCTGACTATGTGGTGATTCCTAAAAAACCAGGCGCAGTGACCATCAGTTTTGAGGATTTTGCATTTTTCAGTCCGGAAGAGAAAAAATTTATGGAAGTGGGCCCGCAACAACTGCTGTTGGATGTGAAAACACACGAACAGATTGTAGATGCCAAATCGGCCCTTGAACGGGTGAATGAATATACCAACACCGTACTTGAAACCGTAAACACGCCCGTTCTGAAAACCCATGCGCTGAAAGTAAAAGAAAAAGATAAAATCAACTGGTATATCGTCATTGCCAATCTTTCGTTGCTGGCAGGCGTTTTGGGTCTTTTCTCTTTCGTGAAGAGAAGAATCAGCAGCCACCGTGTACAGCCTGTGGCTGAACAAAAGCCTATCACTACCATTGCCGAGACAGAGGACCTGATTCGTAAAAAATTTCATGTGCCGTTTTCAGCTACTGCTGAATATCTAAAAAAACTGGCTGAAAATGAAGATTTCTCAAAGTTTTTCGAGGTCTATGAGGAACTGCACAACGATACAAAATCTTTCTTACAGACTGAAACCGAAAGCAAGTTCAAAGAATATATCGCACAGAACTTCGGCCAGCAAACACTTGATAACTACCGTGAATTGGCTGAACAACTGAAGTTTGAAAAATACGCTCCGTATCACACACGCGAGCAGTTCATGGAAATGGCAGAACGGATTTCCTTACTTTATTCTGAAATTAGGAATAACCAATAAAAAAGCCTATTTTTGCGGAATTAATAATTTAGGATATGTTTGAAGTCTTTTCTTTAAAGGAAACCCTCACGGCTACTATGGTACTTTTCGCGGTTATTGATATAATAGGTTCCATCCCAATTATCGTAAGCCTGAAACAGAAATTTGGGCATATCGAGTCGGGCAAAGCAGCCATCGTTGCTATGTTACTGATGATTTCTTTCTTATTCATCGGAAATAAAATCCTGAAGTTTATCGGTGTGGATGTCAACTCCTTCGCCATCGCTGGGGCTTTCGTCATCTTCATTATCGCGATAGAAATGATCTTAGGGATCGAAATCCATAAAAATCAGGAGGCAAAATCGGCTTCTATCGTCCCTATCGCATTTCCGCTGATCGCAGGCGCAGGAACGCTGACGACCACCCTTTCGTTGCGTGCCGAATATCACGACATTAACATCATCTGTGGGATCGTCCTCAATACAATTTTCGTATATTTGGTGCTAAAATCGGCTAACTGGCTCGAGAAAAAACTGGGTGACGGTACCCTGCAGGTTTTGCAAAAAGTCTTTGGGATTGTGCTGTTAGCCATTTCCATCAAACTCTTTACGGCAAATTTCGCACAACTGTTTAGTACTTATGTTAAATTTTAAATATTAGAAATGAATCTTTACTATAAAATATTCCTGGCACTTTTCGTAATTTTCATTGGTTTTAACCTATATGCGATGGAATGGCAACTGGGCTTCTGGCACAATGAAAACTCAAAATTCATCCTGTCCATGTCGGCTGCGGTGATTGGTATTTTGGTCGTATTTGTCATGAACACCATGAGCAGACTGGCCAACAGAAAGTAACCGAAAAAGAAATTATAAATAAAAAGGCTGTCACACATCATTTGCGACAGCCTTTTTTGTTTAAAACCGCATGACGTCCTTCACTACGCCGCCGTTTTGTGTATGCGTCAAAAGTTCTTTTACGATAAATTCTTTCACCGCATCTTCGGTATGATTGGCTGGGAACAGCAAATGAACGTTAGCGCCTGCATCAAGCGTGAAAAACAAGGGAAGGCCTGTTTCTTTCCTAAAATCCCAAATTTTATTAATGACTTCCAGCGTGCCCGTTTTCATCAAGATGAAGGCTGGCTCGCTCATCATCATCATCGCATGAAGGGTTAGCGCCTCATGTTCTACCAGTTTAATGAAGCTTTCGAGATCACCAGTCTTAAGGATGCTTTTAAGAGTGGTAAAATTTTCATGCGCTTCCTGAAACCTGCGCCCAGCATAAGGATTGGTATTCATCAGCCCATGTCCGACTGTTGAACTTACCGATTTTTGCCCTTCGTGGATGAGCAATACCCAATCATTAAAACTGCGAAACACCTCGTGGATCTCATCTTCAGGATAAGGTACAGCAAACAAGTCTGAACTATGGGGCACCTCATCGGTTTTTCCCCAAACGATCAGCCCATTGTAGAGGCTTCTGCACGCACTCCCACTGCCCAGGCGGGCAAGGAAACTGGCCTTTTGGTCTTTTAGCTGGCAGCCCAACTGCCCAGAGAATGTTTCTTCTAGTGTAACCAAACATTTCGCGATGGCCCCGAAACCCGAGGCGGAACTTGCGATGCCAGAGCTGTGCGGGAAGGTATTCTCGGTGTTTATAACGTATCTGCCCTTAAGAATCCACGGCAGATATTCTTCAATACTTTGAAAATATTTTTCGATTTTCGTGGCAAATTTCTGCTCTTCGTTACCTGAAAGAAAAGTCTGCACCGAAAATGGTTCACCAGCAAAAAACTGAATGGATGTATTTGTCTTACAGTTATTTAATGTATAACTGATACTGGGATTGGCCGGTATCTGATGGGCATATTTGCCCCAATATTTTATCAGTGCGATATTTGAAGGACAAGATGCTGAAACCTCTGTATTGATAAGTTGATAGTGCGCGGAACCTTGAAATTCTTTCATGTTTTTAAATTGAACCCTGTAAAATGAGGCTTTTTTAATATTAATGTTCGTACATTTTTTCAATCAGTTCTGCATATTTCTGCATGACTACATTGCGTTTTACCTTTAAAGTAGGTGTAATTTCGCCGGAATTAACTTCAAATTCCGAAGGCATCAGCACAAATTTCTTCACTTTCTCGAAGCCTGCCAGGCTTTTCTGCATCTCCTCTAGTTTTTCGCGGTAGAAATCTTTTATCTTCTCTGAATTAACGATTTCTGGCCAACTTGTAAAAGTGAGATTCAGTTTCGGAAGCATCTCTTTAAGCGCTTCAAAATTAGGAATAATCAGCGCGGTTACAAATGGTTTGCCTTCGGCCACCACCATGGCTTGGGTAATATAATTATTATTAGACAGCAGATTCTCGATAGGTTGTGGCGTTACATATTTACCGTTAGAGGTTTTCATCAAATCCTTGATGCGGTCGGTAATAAAGAGATTGCCTTTTTCATCGAAACGCCCCGCATCACCTGTACGGAACCAGCCATCTTCTGTAAAAACTGCGGCTGTTTCTTCGGGAAGTTTGTAATATCCTTTCATTATGCCGCTGCCTTTGGCTAGGATTTCATTGTTTTCGGCAATTTTCAGTTGCGTATCTCCCAGCGGGATGCCTGCACTGCCGTGTTGGTAATTTTTAAAAGGAAAAGCGGTAAGCGTAGCCGTAGTTTCGGTAAGGCCATAACCTACTGTCATGTGTGCGCCCATCGCATCGAAGAAACGGGTAACTTCTGGCGAAACCGAAGCACCACCACAAGGCATAAACCACAGTCTGCCACCCATTTTTTTCCTGATTTTATTGAAGACCAGCATACCGGCGACTTTGTTTTTCACCTGCAAACCGAAAGGTACAGGCTGGCTGGTTCGTTTCAGTTCCGCTACTTTTCCGCCGGTTTCAAGGGCCCAATTAAATATTTTCTTTTTGGCTGGCGAACTGTTTTTCACCATCTCATTTACCCCTGCATAAATTTTTTGGTAGAAGCGTGGCACCGCGCACATCATTGTTGGTCTTACTTCGGTAAGTGCGTGTGCGATCAGTTTGGTATTTTCAAGGAAATACACTTTTGCACCGCCATATAAGGAGAGCAAAGTCCAGCTGCGCTCAAAAACGTGGGTTAACGGCAGAAAGGCCAGCGAAGTCTCGTTCTCGAAATTTTTAAATTTAAAGAATTCGAAATGCGCGTTAATACACTGCTGGAAATTACCGTGCGTGAGCATCACCCCTTTGGGTACGCCTGTTGTTCCGGAGGTGTAAATAATGGTCGCCAGATCGCCGCTTTCTTTCGGCACAATCTCAAAATGTTCGGCGCCAGACTTTATGAAATCCTCGAAATAGACGCTGCGGTCTTTTTTTATCCAAATAGATTTTTTAGCCACCAAGATCTGCTCAAGCGTATTGTCGCCGCACAGGATTTCAAAGGCGGCATCATATTGTTCTTGGTTGCCGACGAGGATGATTTTAGCTTCAGAATCATTGATGATATACGCTGCCTGCTCGCCATTATTGGTGGAATAAATAGGAACGGAAATCGCGCCAAGTGACATAACTGCGAGATCGAGCACCATCCACTCCGCCGAATTATCACTATAGATCGCTACCTTATCGCTGGCTGAAATTCCGGACTCCTGCAAAGCGTTGGCTGTTTTAAAAATCAGGCGGCGGAAATCCTGCCAGTGAATTTCCTTCCACACATCTTTCTTCTTGAAGCCTATGGCAGGTTTCTGTGGGAATTTTTCGGTATTGGTATTGATAAATGAGGCAAAATTCATTTTTTATTATTTGTTTTGTGTATCTGAGAGATAATTTTTAAAGTGAAAATCCAAACTTTCTTCTACTGGAATGAACTGATAACCAATCAGTTCCTTAATCTTGTCATTGGAGATTGGGGTAAAGGTAGTCACAGTTTCGGTATTGACTTTATTGGCAAGCTTCAGCAAAGAAAATAACCAACCTAAAAGAAAACTAAGGACCGAAGCTATGCGTAGCAAACTATTGGGGATGATCTTAGGTGCTTTTTCACCGATCTTTTTCCGTAGATAAACTGACATTTCAAAGAAGGTCTTATTCTCTGAAATAAGAATGAAGCGTTCGTCAAAGACCTCCTTCTCCATCAGTTCAACAGCGATTTTAGCGACATCCCTTACATCAATATACGCTGTGCCACCCGAGAACGTATAAGGCCGCGTAAGATTTTTAAAAATCAGACCGCTGCTTTTGTCCCAGTTTCCGCTGCCGATAATGACACCTGGATTGATGATGACGGTCTGTAGACCCTCAGCCGAGGCCCGCCACACTTCCATTTCAGCGATATGCTTTGAAATCGCGTAGTTGGAATGGTTGATTTTGGCGTTATAGAAGGAATCCTCGTCCAGCGCGCCGTTCTCATTAAGACCATCCAGCACTGAGGTAGAGCTGACGTAACAGAACTTCTGTACCGATGAGTCTTCGCAGGCGTAAAGCAATTGCCGTGTCCCATCAATATTTGTACGGAACATCTCGCGCTGAAAACCCGGGTGAAAACTTACTGTAGCGGCGCAGTGATACACTTCCGTAACGCCTGCCAATGCTTGCTGCAGCGAGAAGATATCTTTAAAATCCACATCTACCCAATCTATCTCAGCAAAAAAAGCTTCGAAATTATCGGTATAGAATTTCAGTGACTGTTTTACTTCTTCAATATCACTTGATTTCCGTTTTGTGGCGCGCACTTTATGACCTTGTTTCAGTAATTCTAAAACGATGACTCTACCGAGGATTCCTGTGGCACCAGTAACTAAAATCATAGGAAAAAAGGTTAATTAGGGCGGTTTTCGATAAGAAAATCTTTCACAGTTTCATTGAAGTCGCGTGGATTTTCGGCTTGTACCCAATGGCCGGCATCAGCGATCTGCACTACGGAAGCTTCGGGAAATTGCTGCCGGATCTGGAACTCATCCTGCGGGAGAATATAATTGGATTTTGCCCCTGCAATAAAAAGGGTTTCGCCACTATAAATGCCAAATTTAATAGCATTTGACACAAACTGACTGTATTTTTCGGCCAAAGTTTTCAGATTGAAGCGCCAGGCGAGTTTCTTATCATCAGTCCAGTAAAGGTTTTTCGCCAGAAACTGAATGACAGATTTTTCAGGGATATATTGCTGCAGCACAGCTTCGGCCTGCTGCCGTGTACTAATGGTATTGAAATCGACACTCTGCAGCGCCTTCAAAATCCCCTGATGATGCGGTGGATAGGCTTTAGGAGAAATATCTACCACGATAAGTTTCTGTACTTTCACCGGATATTTTACCGCAAACTGCATCACTGCTTTGCCGCCTAAGGAATGCCCGAGTAGATTAGCTTTTATAAACCCATTAAAGTCCATATAATGCAGAATATCATGCGCCAAGTCATCATGCGACATTTCTTCGGAATGGAAACTTTTACCGTGATTGCGCAAATCTATTAAATGAACCGGGAAGTATTCGCCCATTTCTTTGCCGAAACTGCCCCAGTTATCCAGCATGCCGAACAACCCATGAAACACCAGCAAAGGTGTGCCCGGCAATTCGGCTCCGTAAATTTTCGAGTGTAAAATATCCATCACTACAGGTTATGGTTCAAAATTAATATAAATTTTTGGCATGGCTGCCCGCACTATTTGAAACAAAAGCGGGTTTTATGCCCGCCTTGTCTTTATTTACCATTTTGCCAACCGTTTCAGATAAGCCTGAACGGTATTTTCAAGTCCCATGTACAGCGCCTCGGAAATCAGAGCGTGACCAATGGAAACCTCCAAAAGATTCGGGATGTTATCGGCAAAATATTTAAGGTTTTCTAAGCTTAGATCATGTCCTGCATTTACGCCAAGCCCGTATTTTTCAGCTTCCAGCGCAGTTTCCAGATAGGGTTGAAGCGCTTTTTTCTTATTCTGAAGATAATTTTTCGCGTAAGCTTCGGTATAAAGTTCAATACGGTCGGCACCGGTCTCGGCGGCATATTTCACCATAGCCGGATTGGGATCAAGAAAAACGGATGTCCTGATGCCTGCATCTTTAAACTCGGCAATCACGTTGCGTAGAAAGCCTAAATGAATCTCGCAGTTCCAGCCAGCGTTGGAGGTAATGGCATTATCGGCATCCGGGACCAAGGTCACCTGCTCGGGCTTCACTTCCAAAACCATATCGATAAATGGGCGGTGTGGGTTTCCTTCGATATTGAATTCGGTATGTACCAACGGTTTCAGCTCATACACGTCTTTCCGGGTGATATGTCTTTCATCAGGCCGGGGATGTATAGTAATACCCTGTGCACCAAAATCTTGCAATTTAACAGCAGCTTCGGTCACACTGGGCAGTTCGCCGCCGCGCGCATTACGGATCGTCGCGATTTTATTGATGTTTACACTAAGTTTTGTCATTTGAATAATTAAATTTTTACTACCTGAACTACCTGAAGATCAAACTCTTTGGAAGCTACGAGTAAGTGGTCGAAAATATCAGCCTGTATGTCTTCATAATTCGCCCAAACGGCATCATTCGTGAAGCAGTAAATCTCCAGTGGCATGCCTTGTGGCGTATTTTCAAGCTGTCGTACAATGATGGTCCCATCCTGATCGATGTGGCGGTTGTTTTTCAGATAATTAAATACATATTCCCGGAAAACACCGATGTTGGTGAGTTGCCGGCCGTTGATCAGCATTTCCGGGTTGGCAATCGTGCGCCGCAGTGCCGCCATTTCCCCTTGCTTTTGGGTAAGATACTCTGAAATCAGGTTAATCTTTGCCAGTTTACTCATTGTTTCTTCATCTAAAAACTTAAATGAATTGATGTTGAAAATAATGGATCTCTTAATTCGGCGTGTATTGGTTTCCGACATTACCTGGATGTTTTTGATCTCGGTAGTGAGGAAATCATAAGTTGGGATCGTGGAAATGGTTTTATCGAAATTCTGTATTTTAGTTGTCAGCAGATTGATATCCATGATGTTCCCTTCCAGGTTGTATTTAGGAATGCCGATCCAGTCACCAACTTTTAAATTCTTCGAGGTGGCCACGTGGATACCGGTGACAAAGCCTAAAATTGTATCGCGGAAAACCAGTACCAAAACGGCCGTTATCGCTCCCAGACTCCCTACAATAGTGGAGCCGCTGATGCCGAAAATGACGCAGATCGCCACTACAGTCGACACGAAGATACCGAAAGTCTTAACCGTCTGCGAAACCGCATTCAAGGCGATGATCTTATAAAAGTCTTGCTTGATGGTGAAGTAGTTACGAAACGCGCTGAGGCCGCGGTACAGCATGTTTGCCACCACCAATACGATGACAAGGTCAATTAATCTTTCGAGAAGGGTAAAGCTTTTCGGATGACGATCAAATATGGAATATAATGCAAAGTTGCCTAGAAGCAGCGCGAACAGGTGCGAAGCAGAGTTGGTGAGACGTGCGAGGTAAACCGATTTCATTATCGGATGCCGGTCATTATTAAATTTGATCCTAAAGATGCTGTTGAGCAACATTTTCCAGAGCAAATCTGCTAAATAAATGATAAGAACCCAGAACAGGAGTTTGAGCACAATCTGTGTTATCAGCACCGTACCATCCGGAAAGTGATCTTTCACAAAATAGTGAATCGTGTCGCTGATATTTTCAAGAAAATCTCTGGTACCTTGCAGTTCGTTCATTCCAGCAAAAATAAGAAATCTGTTTGTGTTTACCGGACTTATACCTATTTTTAACAAAATTTATCAAATGGATTATACACTGATTTACTTCGTGAGCATCATTTTACTCGTACTTGGTATTCTAGGAACTTTCCTGCCCGTATTGCCCGGTTTATTACTAAGTTTATGCGGACTTCTGATCTATAAATTCGGTACAGATGCTACCCTGCCGATGGCTTACATCTGGATTTTTTCGGTACTTACCTTAATATCCGCCATACTTAATTATGTAATCCCGGCCCGCACCAACCGCAAGTATGGTGGTACACGCTGGGGCAGCATAGGCTCGGTGATAGGTACACTGGCGGGGATGTTTTTTATCCCGGTGCCGTTTGGCTTTGTCATCGGGATGTTTTTGGGCGTGTTCATTGGCGAATTACTGCATGACAGTAGCGACCGTAAAAAAGCGTGGAACTCCACCAAAGGGGCTTTCATTGGGTTTCTTTATGGCACCGGTTTCAATTTCATTGTAGGTGTGGCAATGTTTTTGGTAGTGATTTTTGATATGCTTTAATATCATGATTTCCAAAAGCTTACTTTACGTTTTAAGTATTATAGGGTTTACCGCTTGCCAAAATCAGAACAGTTTGGTACAACAGATTGATTCGGGCGTTCATCAGCATACCCCTGCGATACCAGATATGTCCGCAGGATTACCACCTGAGCCCGAAGCCACAAGAAAAACTGAAAAGGGCAAAAAAGAACAAAACATCATTTACCTTAAAGAAGGCGAAACCAAATTCCTGAAAGAGCAACAGATGAACATCACCTTCAAAGGAATTACCGAAGACAGCCGTTGCCCCCAAGGCGTAAATTGTGTGTGGGCAGGCACAGCCCTTGCTCAGATAGTAGTAATGGGGGTATATACAAGGCCTTACACCATATTACTCAGCACGCTTGCCGACACCAAAAAAGGCTATAATACATCCAGAAACTTCAATGGTTATGAATTTTCTTTAGCAGAAGTAAATCCGCAACCCACTACCAACAAAGATTACAAAGATCATAAGGGCAACTACCGAATTGGGCTGAATATCACCAGAAAAAGCGCCGGTTCCGATCATCAAACTACCAAGAGATAGGCGCCAGATCTTTAGATTCCAGATACGCATTGATCTTAGAGAATGGCTTGCTGCCGTAAAAACCACGATATACTGAAAATGGCGAGGGGTGTGCAGATTTGATGACGTAGTGCCGGCTTGCATCAATCAACGTTTCTTTTTTCTGCGCGAAAGCACCCCAGAGTACGAACACTACATGCTCTTTGCGCGCTGCGATCTGCCCGATGATGAAATCGGTAAACTGTTCCCAACCAAGATCCTTGTGCGAATTGGGCGAATGCGCCTTCACGGTGAGCGTGGCATTCAGCAACAGAACCCCCTGTTTCGCCCAGTCATCCAACTCTTTTTTGGTACGTTCGATACCTAAATCATCCTTAAGCTCCGTAAAGATATTCTTAAGTGAAGGCGGCGCGGACACATTCTCCGAAACCGAAAAACACAACCCATTTGCCTGCCCATCGTTATGGTAAGGATCTTGTCCGATGATAACAACTTTCACCTCTTCAAAAGGTGTAAGCTCCAGCGCACGGAAAATCTGTCCCTTTGGCGGAAAACATTTTGAAGTGGCATAGTTTTGTTTCACATTTTCCCAAAGTGTTTCAAAATAAGGCGTATTTTTAATTGGTGCGAGTACTTCAGTCCAGGTCATTGGCGATCTTTAGATATATTCAAAATTAGATAAAAATATCTTACAAAACAGTTTTTAAAATTCTCATTAAATTTGTTCCGTGCATATTAACCAAGACCAATTAGAAGAATTAGAGTTTCCGGATCTACTTGCGGAAATCGCCCCATACGCCTACTCCCCTAAAATCGCTGATAAAATTACAGCGCTGAGACCAATACCACAGGAAGAAGCTGAAATTTCCCTCAGGAAAGTCGCAGAATATCTGTCGAGTTTTGAAAGTTCAAACGCCATCCCCTTCCATGAATATGAAGACATCGAGGAAGAACTGAAACTGATGCTGATTGAGAATTACCGGCTCGACAACAGCGCTTTCCTCAAAATAAAATCCATCACCGAACAGATGGGTAAATTGCAGAAATTCTTTCCGCAGTACGGCGAATTGTTTCAGCACCTTCATGAAGGCATAAAACATACGGAATACCGCAAAGAAATCATTGATAAGATCGACAAGGTTTTCAACCGTTTCGGGGAAGTAAAAAACGAGGCTTCACCAGCGCTGAAAACACTCAGAACCGAGATTTCACACGCCAGAAAAGCCATCCAAGAGAACTTTAACCGTGTACTAACCGCACTTTCCTCCACTGATTTCCTTGATGACATCCGCGAGAGTATTATTGATGACCAGCGGGTGTTGGCCGTAAAATCCGGCTACAAAAAACGGGTGCCGGGCCGAACATTGGGCGTCTCTAAAACCGGTTCAATCACCTATATCCAGCCAGATTCTGTGGTAAAACACCAGTTCAAACTCCGCGAAAACCTGGAAGAAGAAAAAAAGGAAATCGATAAGATCCTGCGAACCCTTACGACAGAAATAGCTGTATTCCAGCCACAACTTTCAGATTATCAGCAATGCATTTTCGACCTGGATTTTACCCGCGCCAAAGCAAAATTCGCTGAAAAGACAGGCGGTATTCTACCAAAAATCAATCGGCACCAAACTCTAAGGCTGGTGAACGCATATCATCCGCTGCTGCTGTTGCGCAACCGCGAAGAAAATAAAGACATTTATCCGCAAAGCTTTACCTTAACACAACACAACAGGATTTTATGTATTTCTGGGCCAAACGCCGGCGGAAAATCCATTACACTTAAAACAGCCGGATTGCTGCAACTGATGCTACAGAGCGGCATCCTGGTTCCGGTGCATCCACGTTCGGAGATGTTCTTTTTCGACCGGATCATGACGGATATCGGTGATAACCAATCCATTGATAATCACCTTTCTACCTACTCATCACGCCTCAAGAAAATGTCGGGCATCATTCGCGAGGCTGATGAGAATACGTTATTACTTATCGACGAATTCGGCACCGGTTCCGACCCGGAATTGGGCGGTGCGCTGGCCGAGAGCTTCCTGGAGTTCTTCTACAAGAAGAAAAGTTTTGCCATCATCACCACGCATTACACCAACATCAAACTGGTGATCGAGCAGCTGCCCGCAGCCCAAAACGCCGCTATGTTGTTCGATGAGCGTACGCTGGAGCCGCTGTATAAACTTGAAGTGGGACAGGCCGGCAGCTCATTTACTTTCGAAGTCGCGCAGAAGAATAAAATCCCCAAATTCATTATAGAATCTGCCCGAAAAAAGGTGGAACATGACATCGTAAACCTCGATAAGACCATCGTAAAGCTGCAGCAGGAAAAATTTGAGGTCGAAAAACTGAAAACAAATCTTACGGAGCAAAAAGAATCTACACAGAACAAAAAGGAAAACCTAGAAAAACTGAATGAGCAATTGCAGCAAAAACTCTTCAATTTCCAGAAACTATACGAGGACGAACACCGCAAACTGCAGTTTGGGAATAAGATAGAAGGCTTCATTGATTCTTACACCAAAGGCAAGCCACGCAAAGAAGTGGTAAAGGATTTTGTGAAAATCCTCGAGCAGGAAAAATTCCGGAAATTAGGTTCCGATAAGGATGAAAGCAAGAAATTACAAATCGTAAAACGCAAAATTACCCAACAGCTAAAAAAGGAAACCGTACAGGAAAAAATCGCCGAAACCAACGAAAAGCTGGAAGAACGCCGTACCAAAGAACGTGCGACTTGGCTAAAAATTGGCCAGCGCGTACGCATTACCGGCAGCACCAGCGTCGGTACCATCGAAAAGATTGACAAAAACCAGAAAGTGACTGTTAATTACGGCTTGTTCAAGACACAGATCTCGGCAGACGAACTGGAACGGATTTGATATTTATACGCCTCCAAGCAGCAAGGCTATATTCAGCTATATTTTTTAAAGAAAAGTGGTTTTCAGACAGTAAATATTTATACATTTACTGCTTTTAATACATAAACTGAAAACTCATTTCATGCTAAAGAAAGTACTTTCCGCAGTCTCGGTGGCAGTTGTAATCTCCGCCTCGGCGCAGGTCGGTTACTGGCCGAACGATACAAAAGGCAAAGACCACAGTGTATACGCCGTAAAAAACATCACACTTTATCAGGATTATAAAACCAAAATCAATGATGCCGTACTGGTTTTTCAGGATGGCAAAGTATTAGCTTCCGGCAAAGCTACCATTCCGAAAAACGCCGTGGTAATTGACGGTAAGGGCGCTTTCGTATATCCTTCATTCATTGATGCGTATGCGAATATTGGTGTAGAAAAAGCCAAACGTAACGAATATCAGCCGGGCAGCACCTATCTACCTACTGATGCCACATCGGCCGCATATAATGATGCCGTGAAGGCCAATACCCGCGCGGTAAGCAATTTCACCAATCAGTCAAAAGACTTTCAGGATTATCTGAAACAGGGATTTGGCTCCGCACTCAGCTTTAATGAAGACGGCATCGTGCGCGGCTCAGCCGTACTTATTAACTTAGGAGAAGGATTGGCATCAGAAAAAATCATTAAGGAAGATGCCGGACTTATATTATCTTTAAGCAAAGGAAGTTCGCGCCAGGCCTATCCATCATCGCTTGTAGGTTCGGTAGCCTTGCTACGGCAACTTTATCTGGATGCCGATTGGTACGCCAAAGGCGGCCATACCGAAAATAAGAATATCAACCTCGAAGCCTTCAACCAATACCGTAAGCTACCAACCATTATAGAGACTTCTGAAAAATGGGACGTGCTGCGTACTGATGCCATAGGTGATGAAGCCGCTACACAATTCGTATTCGTAGGTTCAGGGAACGAATATCAGCGTGCAAAAGAAATGAAAGCCACCAACGGAACGTTTATTCTTCCACTCGAATATCCCAAACCCTTCCAAAGCCAGGATTTGATGAATGTGGAAGACTTGGACGTGGCAGAACTCAAACATTGGGAACTCGCGCCCTACAACGCCGTATATCTCGCGAAAGAAAAAGTGCCCTTCGCACTGACCATGTTCCGGCTGAAAGATAAAAATATATTCCTCGACAGAATCCGTGACCTTCATAAAAAAGGACTTTCAAAAGAAGAGATCTTGCAGTCGCTTACCGAAAAACCCGCACAAATCCTTCAGGTAAACACCCTTGGGCATCTTAACAAAGGTGCTCTTGCAAACTTCATCATCGTATCCGATGACCTTTTCGCAAAAGAAGCTGTAATTTATGAAAACTGGGTGTCAGGCAAGCGCAACCTCATCAATCGGATGCCTGAGACCGATGTACGTGGGGATTACAAAGTGCAGCTAAACAACCAGTCTTACGACCTGAAAATTAAAGGTAAAATAACCAAACCTGAAGCAGAGATCTTTCAGGATGATAAAAAAGGAAAAGTAAAACTCGCCGTAGCAGATTATAAAATGGCGCTGGACATGAACCTGCCCAACGATTCCATACAGCATTACCGGCTCATGATCCCACTGACCGATTATAAAAACCGAACCACCACCGCTACCGACCAAAGCGGCAACTCCTTACCTGTAACCATCAGTTTTGTAAAAGATTTCGAGCCCGAAACCAAACAGGAAGAAACCACCCAAGCCGATGAACCAGGAAAAATCTGGTATCCTTTCGTTGCCTTTGGTAGCGAAACCATCCCTTCCCAAAAAGATTATCTGATCAGAAATGCCACCGTTTGGACAAACACCTCCAAAGGCATCGCTAAAAATACGGATGTAAAGGTTTCTAAAGGAAAAATCATACAAATAGGCACCAATCTTTCGGCTGGTAATGCCCTGGTGATTGACGGCAGCAACCTTCATCTTACCAATGGCATTATTGATGAGCATACACACATCGGCTTAGCGCGCGGCGTAAATGAGGCTGGCAGCAATAACTCTGGCGAAGTACGGATGAGCGACGCCATCAACCCTGATGATGTTAATTTCTACAGACAGCTGGCTGGTGGTGTTACCGCCGCACAGCAACTGCACGGTTCCGCAAACCCTATTGGCGGGCAGTCATCAATGGTAAAATTCAAATGGGGCGAAGAGGCAAAAGCCATGCAGTTCCCAGGCGCAAAACCTTATATTAAATTCGCGCTGGGCGAAAACGTAAAACAAAGTAACTGGGGCAATAACCCGAACCGTTTCCCACAATCCAGAGGCGGTGTAGAGCAGGCGTTCGACTTCTGGTTCACCCGCGCTCTCGAATATGAAAAGCAAAAAAACTCCCAGAAAAATTACCGGAAGGACCTTCGCCTGGAGACGATGCTGGAGATCTTGAAAAGCAACCGCTTTATCACCTGCCATTCGTATGTACAGAGCGAAATCAATATGCTGATGGATGTGGCTGAGCGTTTTGATTTCCGTGTGCAGACCTTTACACACATTCTGGAAGGTTACAAAGTAGCCGATAAAATGAAGAGACATGGCGCCAACGCTTCTACATTCTCCGATTGGTGGGCGTATAAAGAAGAAGTGCGGGAAGCGATCCCTTACAACGCTGCTTTATTACTGCAGGCCGGTGTAAACGTCGCCATAAATTCTGATGATGCAGAAATGGCCAGAAGGCTAAACCAAGAGGCAGGGAAAACCGTTAAATACGGGAACGTTCCGCAGGAAGAAGCTTGGAAGATGGTCACCCTGAACCCTGCAAAGATGCTGCAGATTGATGATAAAGTAGGTAGCATTGAACCCGGAAAAGATGCCGACCTGGTCTTATGGACAGATAATCCACTGAGTATCTACGCAAAAGTCAGCAAAACCTTCGTGGATGGAATCTTGTATTTCGATGCTGCGCAACAACCAGCTAAAGATAAAATGGTCTTGGATGAAAAAAACAGAATCATCAGAAAAATGCTGTTCTCTGACGATACTGCAAAGGGCAACACCCAAAACGCCGAGAAAAAACAACGCGTCCTCTATCATTGTGACACCCTAGAAGGTGAAGAACACCAACACTCCCACTAATCTTTAATGTATGAGAAAATTTATCTATAAAACATCCGCAATTATATTTTTGCTGCCAACTGCCATAGCAGCCCAGCGCCCCGCCCCTGCACCGGCACAGACGGTGCCTGTCGCCATAACAGGCGCTACATTACATACCGCCAGGGGCAGCGTTTTACCAAACACTTCCATCATCTTCAGCCAGGGGAAAATAACCGGTATTAACGCCCCAGTTCCCTCAAACGCAAAAGTCATCGATGCGAGCGGAAAGCACGTCTATCCAGGTTTCATTTTAGTAAATAATTCATTAGGACTTGTCGAAATTTCTGCTACCAAAGCCACGGTAGATCTGGTAGAATCAAACGATTTCGTACCAGAAATACGCACACTGATCGCTTTTAATACCGACAGCCACGTCATCCCTACTGTGCGCACCAACGGTGTATTGCTTGCCCAGCCAGTATTGGGGGATGGGATTTTGAAAGGCACTTCATCTGTGATGAATCTTGATGGGTGGAACTGGCAGGACGCAGTGGTGGCCACCGACAATGTACTGCACCTTGCATGGCCAGAATACCGCAAATCAGCCGATGAAAAAAGAAACAAAGAGTTAAAAGAAAATCGCGACGCTACTTTAACGGAACTTAAAGCCCTATTTGCCCGGGCAAAAACCTATCAACCAAACAGCGGCGTAAAAGATTATAAACTTGAAGCTATCGCACCAGTGCTGAACGGTAACAAAATCTTGTTTGCGCAGGTAGCAGGCGCCAATGAAGCACTGGAAGTCATCAAATTTGCCAATGATTACAGCATCAGGAAAACCGTGCTGTTGGGCGATGCCAGCCTGGACAGTGTGCTGGAGGAGATCAAACGCAGTGGCTTCCCACTCATCATTACCAACCCACATTCGCTGCCCACAAACGAATCGATGTCGCCAAGACTTCCATATGAATTTGCAAAAAAAGTAGCTGACAAAGGCATTCTTCATGGCTTGGATTATAGCGCACGGAAGGATTTCTCGGATTCCCGGAATTTACCTTTTCTGGCAGGTACTACCGCCGCTTACGGATTAGATAAGGAGAAAGCCCTGCAAAGCATTACGCTGAATCTTGCAAAAATACTGGGTATCGATAAAGATTATGGCAGCCTGGAAGTGGGCAAAAGCGCTACACTATTTATTTCTGATGGCGACGCGCTCGATCAACTTACCAACAATGTTACTGAAGCTTTCATTGATGGCCGGCAAATCGACCTTAACAATCAACAGAAAGAACTTTACAAAAGGTTTAAGGAGAAATATTCCACCTCCCAATAAGTTTTATTTCCAGACAGTTACGTAAGACCTCCTCACACTTGCTGAAGAGGTTCTTTTTTTACGGGCTATAATCATTATTTTAGCAACTTTTAAAACCATTATGAATCAGAACTCCTATATCCAAAAATACATTCAACTAACTCAATTTCAAATAGATGCAACATTAAAACTATTATCAGAAGACTGTACGATCCCTTTTATTTCGCGCTATCGTAAAGACGCCACCGGAAATCTTGACGAAGTACAGATTGAGCAGATTGCGCGGCTTAGTTCCCAATACAATGTCATCTTAAAGAGAAAAGAGCATATTCTAAATACCATTGAAGAACAAAACGCGCTTTCTGCCGAACTGAAACAAAGAATTGAGACAAGTTTTGATCTTCAGGAACTCGAAGATCTTTATTTACCCTTCAAGAAACGAAAAAAAACGAAAGCCGACAGTGCCCGGGAAAAAGGACTTGAACCTTTGGCCAAAATCATCATGAGCCAAAAACCCACAGACGTGGTAGCAGTGGCTACGAAATACCTCAGCGATACAGTTTCCACAGAAGAAGATGTACTGCAGGGCGCAAGGGATATTATCGCTGAATGGATCAATGAAAACATCTACATCCGGAAAAACCTGCGCCGCCTTTTTCAGCGCAAAGCCGTCATTAGTTCAAAAGTGATGAAAACCAAAAAGGACGAAGAGGCGGCCCAGAAATTCGTACAGTATTTCAATTGGGAAGAAAACCTCAGCCGCATCCCATCACACAGGCTTTTGGCGATGCTCCGTGCGGAGACCGAAGGCTTTGTGAAAACCAACATCGGCATTGATAAGGAAGAAGCGCTGACTGTGATTGAAAATACTGTAATCAAAAGCCACAGCGGCACTGCCGAACAAATTTCACTGGCCATTAAAGACTGTTATAAAAGACTGCTAGAGCCCGCGATTGCCAATGAAACCCTACAGGAAGCAAAAATAAAAGCTGATGCCAAAGCCATCGATATCTTCTCTGAAAACCTAAAGCAACTCCTGCTTGCACCACCTTTGGGACAAAAGAGAATCCTGGCTATCGATCCCGGGTATCGTAGCGGCTGTAAAGTGGTGTGCCTTGATGAAAAAGGCGACCTGCTGCACAATGAAACCATTTATCCCCACGCACCGCAAAACGAAACTGGCATGGCGATGAAAAAAATCCGTTCGATGGTGAATGCGTACCAGATTGAAGCCATCTCCATCGGAAATGGCACCGCCAGCCGCGAGACCGAATTTTTCATCAAGAAAATCGCATTCGAGCGACCGCTACAGGTTTATGTGGTATCAGAGGCGGGCGCTTCGGTATATTCGGCAAGTAAGATTGCCCGTGAAGAATTCCCCGAATTTGACGTTACTGTTCGCGGCGCGGTTTCTATAGGTCGCAGACTCGCTGATCCGCTGGCGGAACTGGTGAAGATTGAGCCAAAATCCATCGGTGTTGGGCAATATCAGCACGATGTAGATCAAACTTTACTTAAAAACGAACTGGATGCTACCGTTATGAAATGTGTGAATTCTGTAGGTATCAACCTGAATACTGCCAGCAAATCATTACTCAGCTATGTTTCGGGAATTGGTGAGAAAATGGCCGAAAACATCGTGAATTACCGTACAGCAAACGGACCTTTTAAAGACCGGAAACAACTTAAGAAAGTACCGAGGTTGGGCGAAAAAGTCTTTCAGCAGGCGGCAGCGTTTGTAAGAATTGTCAATGGTGACAACCCGCTCGATAATTCTGCTGTTCACCCGGAAGCGTACCCACTGATAGAGCGAATGGCCAAAGATCTCGGTATGAGAACCACAGCACTTGTCGGCAATAAAGAAAAAATCAGGCAGATACAGCCAGAGGTGTACGCAAATGAAACAATAGGCGTCCTTGGCATCAGGGACATCCTTAAAGAACTTGAAAAGCCTGGTTTAGACCCCAGAAAATCGGCGCGGATATTCGAGTTCGATGCTTCCGTTAAAAGCCTGAAGGATGTAAAACCCGGAATGATTCTTCCCGGAATCGTGAACAACATCACCGCTTTCGGCTGTTTTGTGGATTTAGGGATCAAAGAAAGTGGCCTCGTGCATATTTCGCAAATGAAAGAAGGCTTCGTATCAGACGTAAATGAAGTCGTAAAACTACATCAGCACGTAAGCGTGAAAGTAACCGAGGTGGACGAAGCCAGAAAGAGAATTCAACTGACGATGATATTATAGCCAAAAGGCAGTTCAGTGCTGCCTTCCGCAATCAATTAGTCCAAATAAAAAAAATCACTTACATCGCTGTAAGTGATTGTTATTTAGTGGTTTCTCCAGGAATCGAACCAGGGACACATGGATTTTCAATCCATTGCTCTACCAACTGAGCTAAGAAACCGCCTTCATTACCGTAGTAAAGTGCTGCAAAAGTATAACTTTTATGCATTCGGCGCAAGTTTATCGGCAACAAATTTCACCAGCCTGTAAAAACTTACTGATTTTCAGGACAATTATTTTCTTCATTGCGCATCTGCTCGCTCATTTCCTCAAGTACCGGCTTAATGGTACTCTCCGGAAGATCGCTGATGCGGATGTACATCAACCCGTCAATGGCATCATTAAAACTGGGATCTACGTTAAATGAAACCACTTTCGCATTCTGTTTGATGTATTTCTTAATCAGAACAGGCAAGCGCATTTCGGGCTCCAGATCATCAATGATCTTGTCGAGTTTATTAAGGTCCGCCTCAACTTCCTCAAAGAAGAGATGTTTATCGCGGTCTTTCAGTTTTACTTTAAATTCTTTTTTAGGATGAATATACTGTGCGACGGCAGAATCGTAATAGTTCGACCGCATGAACTCAATCATCAGGGATTTTGAAAATTCCGAAAATTTATCCGAGATGCTCACGCCACCCATCAGGAATTTGTGTTCCGGATTTCTGAGGCATACATGTACGATCCCGCGCCACAGAAGAAATAGCGGTAACGGCTTTTGCTGATAATCAGCGGAAATATACGCACGCCCCATTTCGATGACTTTGCGGAAGAAAGGCCGCAGTTCGGGGTCAAATTCAAATAAAGAACTGGTATAAAAACCTTCAATACCATGCTTCTTCATCACCTCTTGCCCCAGCGCCATACGGTAGGCACCCACCAGCTTCTGCGGGCCTGCGTCCCAAAGGAAAAGGTGGTGATAATGCTCATCATAATGATCCAGGTCGAAAGGCAAATTGCTTCCTTCACCAATCTGGCGGAAAGTAAGTTCGCGCTGGCGCCCAATTTCACGCATGATGGATGGTATTTCCTGATAAGTACAGAAGTAAACCTCATAATTTGCGTTGCGGAAAAGCATTTTTTCCTGTTTGCGCAGTTGACTGATCTCTTCGATCAGATTTTCGGGCGGCGTTTCATCAATAATATTCTGCACCACATTCCCAGCCTTCAGTATCGGAAAGTTCAGCTTCAGATTGGGGAGTTTCAGGTGTTCGGCGATAGATTTTCTTTTTTCATAGTAAGATTTCAGCATGTAGATTTTTTTCTGCAGAAATTCTCCCATCTCCTCTACAGAATCATGATCCTCCAATACTTTTACGGAAACGGGTTTCCCGATGCGGATACGGATGGGCTTCTCTCTTTTGTGCATCATCTCGGTTGGGAGCAATAAAGTCTGCAACTCGGGATGAAGTTTGGCCGCACGGTAGAACAGACGGCTGTTTTTGGCATGGAAGTACATCGGCACCACCGGAACTCTTGCGTGTTTTATGAGTTTTAAGGCTGGTTTTTCCCACGCACGGTCGCGGATTTCGCCGAAAGCATTGTTCTTGTTCGACACTTCACCTGCAGGAAAGATACCGACGCACCCACCATTCTGCAGATGCTTCAAGGTTTCGCGCATACCCGTCATGCTGTTTCGGATTTCTTTTCGGCTTTCAAATGGGTTTACCGAAATCACGAAAGGTTCCATCGGCTTGATCTTCTCTAAAAGGAAATTTCCCATCACTTTAAAATCCGGACGGATTTCTGTAAGGATTTTGGTCATCAGAATGCCGTCAATTGCGCCTAACGGATGGTTTGACACTAAAATAAACGCGCCTGTTTTAGGTATTTTGGCAAGATCTTCTTCAAAAACAATGTATTTAAGGCCACGTTCGCGCACAAAACCATCGAAAAACGCTTTGCCCTGCTTATCTTTCAGCAGGTCGTAAAGTTTATTCACTTCCGTGATTTTTGTGAGTCGCATGATGGCGGCAGCCACTGGACTTTTCAGCAAACCGAGTTTGCCCAGTCCGGAAACTTTTATCAGATCCTCTTTTGTAATAAGACTCATGGTGGTTAGTTGGTTACTATCTGAACGGTACGTTTTGCGATTTGTTCGAGCAGGATGTTTTTATTTACGTAAAAGCGGTCGAGGTCATTCATATCAGCGTTCCGCACTGTGAAAAGCGAGACATCCCTGATGATTTCGGTACTGAAATCCTGCT
This sequence comes from Chryseobacterium sp. 6424, assembly GCF_003692615.1. Lineage (NCBI taxonomy): Bacteria > Pseudomonadati > Bacteroidota > Flavobacteriia > Flavobacteriales > Weeksellaceae > Chryseobacterium > Chryseobacterium sp. 6424. The sequence goes on along the minus strand of NZ_CP023540.1, from coordinate 531,854 downwards.
GTAGCGCCTGCAACATCTCATCAATCGCACCGTATTTATCCTCCAAGCAAAGCGCCAGGGAAATGGCAGAATTCTGCATCAGTGAGATCTTTATCCTAAGTTTTGCAAGCTGCGCGAAAATCTGACTTAAATGCTCCTCAGCAATAAAAGAGAAATCGCGTGTAGCGATACGCAGCAAGTGCTGGTTTTCTTTTAGAATATAAGATTCCTCGAAACGGTTTTCCTCGGTGTTTCCTACTTTTGTCCCGGGCTTTTCTGGTTCTAAGAAAGATTTCACATAGAACGGAATATTCTTTTGCTGTAGTGGCTGTAGGGTTTTTGGGTGAATGACAGATGCGCCGTAATACGCCATTTCAATGGCTTCTTCGTATGAAATATGTGATAAAAGCGAAACATCCTCAAATTTGCGTGGATCGCCGGTCATCACGCCAGGCACATCCTTCCAGATCGTCATGGCTTCCGCATCCAGGCCGTAAGCAAAGACCGCCGCTGAATAATCGGAACCTTCGCGCCCGAGCGTAACGGTAAAATTATCTCCCTCGGAAGCGATGAAACCTTGCGTAACGTAACATCTGGAGGCATCAAGAAGCGAAATATTGCGCTGTGTTTGCACCCAGTCGATCACACCCTCACGGTAGGTAGAATCGGTTTTCAGATAGTCACGCGCATCCAGCCAGGTATTGGTAAACTGCTTTAAATTCAGGTATTCGCTCAGGATTTTTGATGAAATCAGCTCTCCGCTGCTTACCACCTGGTCGTACACGAAATTATAATTCGGAGAACGGTTGCGGCGCAAGAAAGCATCTATATCATCAAAAAATAGCGAAACATCCTCAAAAACAGGGTGGTTTTCCTCAAACAAACCATTGGAAATCTCGAGGTGATACTGTTTGACTTTGGCAATTTCTGCCTGATAATCGGCTTTTTTAAAATAATCTTCTACTACTTTCTCCAACGCATTGGTGGTTTTACCCATTGCGGATACCACCAGCAGACAACGCTCGAACCCCTGGGAAGCCAGCACTTTTGTCACATTCTTCACACCTTCAGCATCTTTTACCGAGGCACCTCCAAATTTAAAAATTTTCATCTATGTAATTAATAGCCAATAATATATTTAAAGTCTTGTACAGTTTTTATTGTAAAACCAACCTTCAAAATTATTAATTTAATTCCGGATACAGAAAAACACATCTTTTGTGACACGGATTATATAAGTGACAAACCAGATATAATGCGCTGCCCATAATAAAATAGAAGTATAGAAAATGTGGGAATTGAAAGTTTTTTACGAAATTTGGGAAAAAGTAAACATACAAAAATGGCGGAACAAAATTTTCAGACACTCGGGGAATTTATCATTGATAAACAAGAGGACTTCCAATACTCTACAGGGGAATTATCACGCTTGCTAAGCGCTATACGGCTCGCCTCGAAGGTCGTGAACCGCGAGGTGAACAAGGCCGGGATTGCCAACATCATCGGAAAAGCGGGAAACGAAAACATACAGGGCGAAGAACAGCAGAAACTGGATGTGCTGGCCAATGAAATCTTTATTGAAGCCCTCTCGCAGCGCGAAGTGGTATGCGGGATCGCCTCTGAAGAAAATGATGATTTTATCGAAATACACGCTTCCTGCAATGCGCACCTCAGCAAATACGTGGTACTGATTGATCCGCTCGACGGTTCTTCAAACATTGATGTCAACGTGTCTGTAGGGACTATTTTTTCTATCTACCGCCGCGTCACTGAACCCGGAACGCCCGTAGCGCTCGAAGATTTCCTGCAGAAAGGCATCAACCAAATCGCGGCGGGATACGTGGTCTACGGCTCATCTACCATGATTGTCTACACAACAGGCAACGGCGTGAATGGTTTCACGTTAGACCCAAGTTTGGGAACATACTATCTCTCGCATCCATCCATGAAATTCCCGGAGAATGGCAAAATTTACTCAATCAATGAAGGTAATTACAGCAAATTTCCGCAAGGCGTAAAGAATTACATCAAATACTGCCAGCTTGAAGAAGGCGACCGCCCTTATACTTCGCGATATATCGGCAGCTTGGTATCGGATTTCCACAGAAACATGATCAAAGGGGGCATTTACATTTATCCCTCTACCGCACAATCCCCGCATGGTAAACTCCGGTTGTTGTATGAATGCAATCCGATGGCATTTTTGGCAGAACAGGCCGGCGGAAAATGTACCGATGGTTACCGCAGAATCCTTGAAATTGAACCTACCGAACTTCACCAGCGCGTACCATTCTTCTGCGGAAGCCGAAAAATGGTAGAAAAAGCAGAGGAGTTCATGCAGCAGCAAAAATAAATGACCGCAAAATTCAAATCTCACATATTAAAATTCAAACGTCCTGGTGGCACCTCCCGTGGCGTTTTACAAACTAAGGAAACCTTTATCCTTGAAGTAAGCAATGAAGGCAAAACCGGTGTGGGCGAATGTGGCCTGTTCCGGGGACTAAGCCATGATGATGTACCCGATTACGAAGACAAACTGCAATGGCTTTGCGAAAACATCAACGCTGATGAAACATTTCTGCAAAAAGAACTCCGCCACTACCCTTCTATCTGGTTCGGTTATGAACAGGCAATGCTTAATTTAAAGCATGGTGATACGCTATACTTTCCCAGCAAATTTACGGCAGGGCAGGATTCTATAAACATCAATGGCCTGATCTGGATGGGAAGTGCCAGTTTTATGCAAAAGCAGATCGAAGAGAAACTTGCCGCCGGTTTTCACTGCCTGAAACTGAAAATCGGTACAGACTGGCCATCAGAAAAGAAAATACTGGAGGAGCTGCGGTTACAGTTCCCAAAAGACCAACTCGAACTTCGTGTGGATGCCAACGGTGCATTTAGTACCGATGAAGCGCGGCACGTCCTGCATGAACTCGCGGCATTACAAATCCACTCCATCGAGCAACCTATCAAAGCTGGCAACCGCGAACAGATGCGGGAACTTTGCGCCACAACCCCTGTGCCTATCGCTTTGGATGAAGAACTTATTGGGGTGGTACACTATCAGGATAAAAAAGCACTTCTAGAAGCCATCAGGCCGCAGTATATTATTTTAAAACCTTCCTTGGTTGGCGGGTTTTCGGGTTCTGATGAATGGATTTCGCTCGCTGAGGAACAGCAAATCGGTTGGTGGATTACCTCAGCGCTCGAAAGCAACATCGGCTTGAACGCTATTGCACAATACACCTTTACGAAAAATGCTAAAATCCCACAGGGACTGGGCACAGGTGGGCTTTTCACTAATAATTTCAACAGCCCTTTATGCCTTGAAAGAGATGAACTATGGATGAAACCTTAAAACTTTATTATTACCAAATATAAAGTTCTAAAACCTGTATCCCACCGACAAACCTGAACGAATGCCCGCCCAAGGACCATCCAACCGAATGTTGGCGCCGGTAGCATCGGTGCTTACCGTATATTCCACAAACGGAATATCAAGATTTTCAATCTCTCTTTGAAGTTCTGCCTGTTCCATGGGAGTCAGTGGCCGTGGTGAGGCAGCACGTAAATCTCCCTTTCCGTTACCGTAGTGCGCGCCAATAATCCAAAAATCAAGCACCCACTGGGATGTTTGCCCCAAAAACCATTGTGCACCCACCATCAAGCCACCACTGTTACCGTTGGCGTTTCCGGTTATTCTGGTCGGCACGCTGCCGGTTTCATAATCCACATCATAAGTCACTTCCTCTATATCTATTTTTGTGTGGCGGTAATAGGGCGCCAGATAAAAACCTTTGCCATACCCCTGTCCGAGATAGATCCTGGGTTCAAGTGTGAATTGTGACTGTGAAACTTTCGCGTTAGAGAACTCTGTATCATCCAGCAAGTTGCCGCTGTAAGGAATAGACCCTTTCGGTACAGTGCCATAACTGAGCGAGAGTGAAAATGTTCTGTTAATCACCCTTTCGTATGTAACGTTGATGTTTCGGAAGGCGTACGCAGTAACGTTTGTCTTCACGATATTCATTTCTTCCGGTTGTGCCTGTGCAAAAAGCATAAGTGGTGCAAGAACGGTTAACAATGCAGTTTTCATAGTAATCGGTTTTTAGGTTATTTCAAGGAAAGTTTCGGAAGTTTTTATGCGCTATCAAATATATAAAAATTAAAGATTACTGCAGATTCACCTCATTAATCATAACCAAAACATGAATTTAGCTGCAATAAATACTGAAATATACTATAAAGGGTACCCATTTCCCAACATCTATTTTAAAAACAGGTGCATGGGTATAATTAATCATGAAAGAATCGTAAATTTGCCACTATACAAGAACAGTCCATGGAAGAAGAGAAAAAATCCCTCAATTTTATCGAACAAATCATTGAAGATGATTTAGCCAACGGTTTTCCTAAAGAAAAACTGCGCTTCCGGTTCCCGCCCGAGCCGAATGGGTATTTGCACATCGGCCACACCAAAGCCATCTGCATTAATTTCGGTTTGGGAGAAAAATATGGCGCACCCGTAAACCTGCGTTTTGATGACACCAACCCCGAAAAAGAAGAACAGGAGTTTGTAGATTCTATTAAAGCGGATATCGACTGGCTGGGCTTCCATTATGATAAAGAGCTGTATGCATCAGATTATTTTCAGCAACTTTACGAATGGGCCGTACAAATGATTAAAGACGGGAAAGCATATGTGGACGAACAATCTTCCGAAGAAATTACCGCGCAGCGCAAAAACCCCTTTGAAGACGGCATCGAGTCTCCTTACCGTAACCGCCCGGTTGCTGAAAGTTTAGCACTTTTTGAAAGGATGAAAAATGGCGAATTTGAGGAAGGCAGCATGTCATTGCGCGCCAAAATCGACATGACATCGCCTAACATGAACATGCGCGACCCTGTGATGTACCGCATACTGAAAAGGCCCCACCACCGTACGGGCGAAACCTGGAAGATTTACCCGATGTACGATTGGGCACATGGAGAATCTGATTATATCGAACAAGTCTCACATTCCCTCTGCTCGCTCGAGTTCGAAAACCACCGCCCACTTTACGACTGGTACCTCGATCAGGTATATGATGAAGATAATGTGCGCAACAAACAGCGTGAATTTGCACGGATGAATGTCTCATACATGATCACCTCTAAACGAAAACTGCAACGTCTGGTCGCCGAAAAAGCCGTTACCGGCTGGGACGATCCGCGTATGCCTACCATTTCGGGAATGCGAAGACTGGGCTATACCCCTACAGCCATCAAAAATTTTATTGAAAGAGTAGGCGTCGCCAAAAGAGAGAACCTTATTGATATACAACTGCTCGAATTCTTCGTGCGCGAAGATCTAAATAAAAACGCTACCCGCGTAATGGCTGTGGTAGATCCGGTAAAACTCGTCATTGAAAATTATCCTGAGAATGCCGAAGAATGGCTGGAGACAGAAAACAACCCTGAAGATGAACATGCAGGCACACGCCAGATTCCCTTCTCGCGCGAACTGTATATCGAACGTGAAGATTTCAAAGAAGAAGCCAACAATAAATTTTTCCGCTTAAAGCTTGGCGGCGAAGTTCGTCTGAAATCCGCCTACATCATCAAGGCAGAACGGGTAGATAAGGATGAAAACGGCGAAATCACCACCATCTACGCCACCTACGACCCCAAAAGCAAATCGGGCAGCGGTACCGAAGAAAGCCTCAGGAAAGTAAAAGGTACGCTTCATTGGGTGTCGGCTAATCACGCATTGCCGATTGAGGTGCGCATCTACGAGCGTCTTTTCACGATTCCTCAGCCAGATGCCGAGAAGGAAAAAGATTTCATGGAGTTCATCAACCCGAATTCATTGAAAACCGTACAGGGATTTGCCGAACCAAGTCTTCAGCATGCAGAAACCGGACAACATTATCAGTTCCAGCGTATCGGTTATTTCACCAAAGACCGAGATTCTACCACAGATAAATTGGTTTTCAACAGAACAGTTACTTTAAAAGACGGTTATAAACCCGAATAATCACAAGACCTTTCAGCAAAAACTGAAAGGTTTTTTTATGCCCGCAGTACATCATTTAAATTAAAAAAACACGTTATAAAGCTTCATTGCAAAATAAACGGCCAATCAGAAATTTCCCTTAAAATATATTATAATTATCTTCGCACTAAATTTTCGCATTTCATGAAAAGATTATTCACACTTATTATATTTTCAGTTTCCTTATCAATATTCGCTCAGGAAAGCATCCGGTTTGAGCAAGGCACTTTTAAAGACATCCTCGCGAAAGCCAAAACAGAGAAAAAACTGGTCTTTCTTGATGCTTTTGCCGTGTGGTGCGGCCCATGCAAGATGATGGAGAAAAATGTATTCACGCTGCCAGCCGTACGCAGTTTTTATAACGCCCATTTCATTAATGCCCGCTTCGATATGGAAAAAGGGGAAGGAATTGACATCGCACGCAAATACGGCATCCGCTCCTACCCTGCCTTCTTATTCTTGAATGGTGATGGTGAAGTGGTGAAGCAAACTTTTGGTTATATGGCCGAAGAAGCTTTTTTGGCATTCGCGAAAGAAGCCAGCGACCCGAAATTGGCTACGGCCTCCATCAAAGAGTTGTTCGAAAAAGGAGCGTCTTCGCCGGAGTTTCTTCTCAATATGATGCAACTTTACTCACAGAGCGATTTCCCATTGGCCCAAAAAGCCTCTGAAAGATTTTTTGAGGTAAAGAAAAACCAGCCTTTAACCAAAGATGAACTCGGTATTTTACTATATTTCACAAAGTCGCCGACTGATGTTAATTACAAAACTTTTGTAGCCCGAAAGCCAGAAATCATCAATCTGATGTCAGCAGATATTTACCATCAGTTTGATACCAATATTAAGATTTCCCATATTATGGAAGAGGCCTTCGACCAAAAAACCGGATTGATTAATGATGATTATTTCTATGAAAAAGCCATTCCGCTGGTGGGAAAAGCAGAAGCCGAAACCGCGCTGAACCGCACAAAAATCATCGTGTACGCAAGTGCCGGACGCTTTGCGGAGTATGAAAAAGCCGCTCTGCAATATTATAAAACCCCGGAAAACTTCGATCCGGAAGAACTTTTGCGCGCGGCATGGCTTTTCAGTGAGCATGTTACGACCCCAGCCTCTCTGAAGAAAGCAGAAGAATGGGCCGAAAAATCGGTCATGCGTTCAGAAACAGTTGAGAATACCTATATCCTGGCAAAACTATATGCTAAAAACGGTAAAAAAGACAACGCCAAAATGTATGCTGAAACCTCAAAAAAGCTGGCCGAAAACCAAGGCAAAGATGCTTCGTTAGCCATAAAACTTCTTGAAAGCTTAAAATAATTCTTTTGAAGAAATTCCTTTTTATCATAGCAGCATCGCTCTACTCACCTTTTATTGTACAAGCACAAGATTCTACGAGCACGCGTAAGCAGATATTTGTAAAAGCCAACACACTGTTTCTACCTATCGGGGTGATAAATGTGGGAGCGGAATATCAGATCAGTAAAAAAACAACGCTTCAGGCTGATGTTTTTATCTCGCCCTGGAAATCTTTTGGCGGCAAATACGCTCAGGTTTATATGGTGGGTTTTGATGGCCGTTACTATTTTAATAAAGCCTTTACACATTGGTATGTAGGTGCCAATATTTCCGCTGCACGCTTCATAGTCCAGAAATGGAACTACTGGGGCGACGCGCGTTACCAGTTTACGGAAGATTCACCCATTTACGCAATTTCAGACCTTTATCAGGATGGGTTTAGCCTATCTATCGGTGCCGTTGCAGGCTATCAATGGCAACTTAATGAAAACTGGAACCTTGATCTATTTATAGGTGCCGGCACAATGCAGAGTTTCTACCGGGGCTATCACAAAACATTGGGCGTACGTTATGATACCGATCCCACCCGGGATCTAAACCGCAGCGGCGAGTGGATTCCGTATCGCGGGGGCCTCATGATTTCTTATAGATTATAAAATGGATATAAAAAGTAAAAAATTCCTGGTGATCGCAGTCATCACCTTCACCATCCTTTTCCTGATGAATTATGTCGGTAATGATTTACCCGACCGGCTTGAACGTGCCCTGATGACAGCTGTTGCAGGCGTTGTGGGACTTACCATCGGTATGTGGTTCGTGCACCGAAACTCCAAAGACGATACGCACCACGATTTCGACTAAGATTTCCTGAGGATTTTGGGCGGCATCTCGCGCTTTCCGCTGCAATCTTTTGGCGGCACTGGCGTGCCGCCAAAAGGATTTACGCTACAATCGCGGCCGCGGGTACCTCTCCCCATCCTATGCAACGGCAAAAAATAAAGTAATGATTACTTCTCACTACTTGGCACAGGTAGCAAAAACTTCCGCTCGCCCAATTCTTCTATAAATGGTATCTTTGCAGCATGATAAAAATCGGGAATATAGAACTGCCGGAGTTCCCCTTGCTGCTTGCACCTATGGAGGACGTCTCCGATCCACCCTTTCGCCGCCTCTGCAAACTGCACGGCGCCGACATGATGTATTCAGAATTCATTTCTTCTGAAGGTCTCATCCGCGATGCCATGAAAAGCCGTAAAAAGCTCGACATTTTCGATTACGAAAGACCTGTGGGCATACAGATTTTTGGTGGCGATGAGGAAGCGATGGCACTTTCCGCTAAAATCGTAGAGACAGTAAACCCCGACCTGGTGGACATCAATTTCGGTTGCCCGGTGAAAAAAGTAGTCTGCAAAGCGCCGGCGCCGGCGTGCTGAAAGACATCGACCTCATGATCCGCCTTACGAAAGCTGTGGTGAATTCCACCCATCTTCCGGTGACGGTGAAAACCCGCCTTGGCTGGGATACCGAGACCATCAATATTATGGAAGTTGCGGAACGCCTTCAGGAAACGGGCATCAAAGCGCTTACCATCCATGCCAGGACACGCTCGCAGATGTACAAAGGTGAGGCGGACTGGGAATATATCTCGAAAGTGAAGAACAACCCAAATATTGAAATCCCTATTTTCGGGAACGGCGACGTAGATTCCCCCGAAAAAGCACTGGAGTACAAGCAAAAATACGACTGCGACGGCATCATGATCGGTCGGGGCGCGATTGGTTATCCGTGGATCTTCAATGAGATCAAACATTTTTTTGCGACAGGCGAAAAATTGCCTGAACCTACCATCACCCAGCGACTAGAGGCGGTACGCCAACACGCCGAGTGGAGCGCGGAATGGAAAGGTGAACGCCTTGGTCTTATCGAGATGCGACAGCATTACAGCAATTATTTCCGTGGGATCCCGCATTTCAAAGATTTCCGGCGGAAGTTCCTGGAGGTGTTCACGCTGGAGGAAATGGATGGCGTGATCGCGGAAGCGGCTGATTTTTACCGGGAGCATCAGCTTCAGGACCAATAGATTTCGGCTTAAGGCCTGCGCCATAGGATTGGCCCTCACCAGTCTTTACAGAACGCAAATCCCTAGCCCTGATTGCAGCGGCATCCTTTTTTGACGAGGAACGAGGAGAAAAAGATATAGCGGAAAGCAGGTTCCCGGCTACTGAAGATTCTTCGGGATAAAGCGTAACTTTCAACGGAACTGGCAGACTTATATTTAAATATTTTTTTTGATGCTTAGAGCAGAAAATGTAACGAAAACCTACAACGCCGGCAAAAAACTGGCGCTCGAGAACTTCTCGATTCATGTCCCTGAAGCCAGTATCTATGGACTTTTAGGCCCGAATGGCGCGGGGAAGACTACTTTCATCAGAATCATCAACCAGATTACGCAGGCGGACAGCGGCCATATTCTCATCAATGGTGAAAGGCTAAATCCGCTGCACATCCGCAATATCGGTTATATGCCGGAAGAGCGTGGGCTTTATAAAAACATGTCGGTGGGCGACCAGATCCTGTATTTCGGGGAGTTGAAGGGGATGAGCCGTACCGACGCGCTGTCACAGGCGAAATATTGGTTCGAGCAGTTGCAGATCGACCAGTGGTGGAAGAAAAAACTGAGTGAACTTTCTAAAGGGATGGCGCAGAAGATACAGTTTGTGGTTACAGTGCTGCACCGGCCGAAGCTGCTGATTCTGGATGAACCTTTCTCTGGTTTTGACCCTGTGAATGCCAACCTCATCAAAGACCAGATACTGAACCTAAAAAATAACGGCACGACGATCATTCTATCGACGCACCGCATGGAAAGCGTAGAGGAAATGTGCGATTATGTGGCACTGATCAGCCAGTCTAAGAAGATACTTGACGGAAAGGTGTTTGATGTGCGCGAACAACATAAAAAAAACATCTTCAGCGTTACGCTCTCGGAAACGGATGCCGCCAAGTTTGAAATCTTTAGAAGGCAAGAACATCTAATGAATTTCTCTGAAGAAAATGGCTTGGTGACATTTGACCTTCATAATACTGCAGACCAAAATATACTGTTGCAGGAACTTATGAAGATGGGCAAGATACGTTCGTTCGATGAAAAAATCCCGAGTATGAATGAAGTATTCATCAACGCTGTGGGGAAACCGTATGTGGTGAATGATGAATCGCGAGTGGTAAATCAAGACTAATGGGCTTTATTAAATTATCTTTATGCTAATGAAAAATATTTTTCTCATCACAAAACGTGAATATCTAACACAGGTAAAGAAAAAATCCTTCATACTGCTCACTTTACTGGCGCCATTGCTGGTATTGGGTTTCGGAATGATGATTTCTTTGATGTTTAAAGCCAACGAAAGTTCGAGCACGTTTTATGTGATTGATAAAAGCGGCCTTTTTGAACAGAAACTGCCGCACAGTAAACTCCTTACCTATACCTTTGTACCGCCAGCCAACGAGAAGGCATTGGTAAGCACGCTGAAAGACATGGAAGAGATTGAGGGTTTGCTGATTATCCCAAAACTTCAAGACGCTAATTATCAAACGCTTGAAAAAGAAACCAAGCTTTTACTTAATAAAAAAATAGGTTTAGAAACCAAACTTGCCATCAGCGCCGATCTTTCCCGCGTTATACGCCAGGAAAAGATAAAAAACCTACACATATCTGAAGACGAGATCCGGGACCTTGATAAAAACTTTCAGCTTCAGACACAAAATATCGTTGATAACAAAACAGCTGATTCGGACTTGGATTTCGGCGTAAAATCTGGCCTCAGTATGGTGTTGATGTACGCGGTATTCATGTTTATCATCATCTATGGTGTAAGGGTGATGCGCAGCGTGCTGGAAGAGAAGAACAACCGCGTGGTAGAAATCATCATCTCCTCCGTAAAACCATTTGAGTTGATGATGGGCAAAATACTGGGTGTAACACTCGTAGCGCTTACGCAGTTCAGTGTATGGATCAGCATGTCGGTATTGGGTGCAATATTCCTGAACACCGGTTTCACCGCTCTTCAACAGCGGATCCCAACCGCGGGAGCAGCTGCGGAAAGTGTACAGCAACTTGATTTCAAGCAAATGGCAGGAGAGATATCGAATATTTTGCTGGATATGAATGTCCCGCTGATCATTTTCGTCTTCATCATGTTTTTCCTGTTAGGATATATCTTTTACAGTTCGATGTACGCGGCCATTGGTTCGGCTGTAGATAATGAAACCGAGACGCAGCAGTTCACACTTTTCGCCGTTATCCCTTTAATGATAGGGATGTACGGCAGTTTTACCATTATCAATAATCCGGAAGGGCCGCTCGGGTTTTGGCTCTCCATCATTCCATTCACGTCACCGGTAGCGATGGTGGCACGAATACCGTTCGGCGTGCCGGGCTGGCAGATCGCACTTTCAATAGTGCTACTGGTTATTTTTACTTTTTTGATGGTTTTTCTCGCCGCCAAAATCTACCGTGTAGGCATCCTGATGTATGGCAACAAAGCCAGCGCGAAGGAGATCTGGAAGTGGATTAGGAGTTAAGGTACTTTTAATTAGGAATGTTTTTACTGTAGTATTTTTATTTTCAGTAACTTGGTTAGGTCGAAATTACATAAAATAACCCTATGAAAAAACCTTTCCTTATTAGCTTTGCCGTTTTGTTGCTAAGCTCTTGTGCCTCTACCCTAATTACAAATAAGAACATCACTCCTGCCGAATTACAAAATATCGCTTATCATGAGCCTATTTCAATCATACATCTGATCCAGAAGGGAAATCAGGCTAAAATAAATGATTCTCTTTCACAGGTTTCTACTGCAATATTAGATTCTATTATCGTCAGTTCAAATCAGCCAAGAATTGGCAAGCGTATTGACGTCACCGATCCCAAACTGAAAATGCGTTTGGAAAATGACCTTCTGAAAACCATAAGCGAGATCCGTAAAACCAATAAAATTGAGACTGTAAAAACAACCCCATTAATGGATTCGTTGTTAAAAACCGAGCAGCAGAGATTTGTGCTGTGTATGGTAAATACAGGTTTTGCACGCAGAAAAAACAATTATGGGAACCAAGTGATGAAAGGTATTGGTATAGGCATTCTGACCATGGGAATGTACACGCAAGTCCCAATAAAATCGACTACTTCTACCTACGCCATGATTTATGACGCCCAGAAGAGTTCGGTGGTTTTCTTCAATTACATTCCAGCCATAGAAAGATCACCGGTTGATGAAAAAGTATGGGTAGTAATTATAAACTGCTTTTCGACAAATATTACAACCCAAAATAAGGTGTGACCTGATAGGTCAACGAAGAATCTTACGCCGAAAACGGAACGGATTTACACAACTTATATAAAAAAAGTCCCATCAATGCAGATTGATGGGATTTGTATAATATAATTGCGCTTATTGAAAAATGTAGCTTAGTCCTAGGCTGAAAACCTGCTCGGTTTTTTTCTTCGCGATATTGGGGTCGCTGCCGTTTTCGCTCATCAAGCCTTTGTAGGTATTGCTGAGGCCCAAATCGTAACGTGCTGTTACCTCTAATTGGCGTCGGAAAGAAAAACCAAACCCAAAACCTACCGCAAAATTAAAAGATGAGGCTTTGCCGTTCACCTCGCCTTCCCCTTCTTCGGTATAGCGTTGTGGTGCATCTTTAATGGTTTGGCTCATCAGGAAATTGAACTTCGGGCCGGCCATAGCGAAAAATTCAGATTCCGCTTCTGAAAAATAACCTTTGAAATATACCGGTACACTAAGGTAATGGTTTGCATATACCGCGTCGTACCCCGGATAGCCTTTGGCATCTTTGTCTTTACCGGTTTCGCCCGCTCCCAGGTATTCTACGCCGGGTTGCAGATAAAACTGATCATTATTATCAATAGGAATTAAGGCCAGTATACCGCCAAAACCAGAAAAAATAGGTCCGGATGGGTTGTGTGCGTTGGTGATTCGGGAGTAAGTGGCGCCGCCTGTAAGACCGAAACGGGTGTTTCTGAGATCAATCTGCGCAGACAGCATGGTGGCTGCACAAAGTGCTGAGGTTAGGAATAGTTTTTTTTCATTTTTGTATGTTTATAAGGCAAAGGTATATAAAAATTGCGGGTGCCGATGATGTACACCCGCAATTATAATCTTGCAGTTAGGCGAGTTTTATTAACCTAAAATTTTAGCTACTGTAGAACCAATTTCAGCAGGTGAATCTACTACGTTGATACCGTTCTCGCGCATGATGGCCATCTTAGCCTGTGCGGTATCTTCTGCCCCGCCTACGATAGCGCCTGCGTGGCCCATCGTACGGCCTTTCGGAGCAGTTTGCCCTGCGATGAAACCTACTACAGGCTTTGTAGAACCGCTTTCCTTATACCATCTTGCAGCTTCAGCTTCCAGGCTACCGCCGATTTCACCAATCATTACAACTGCATCAGTTTCAGGATCGTTAATGAAAAGCTCCAGCGCATCCTTGGTTGTAGTCCCAATAATTGGGTCGCCACCGATACCGATTGCGGTAGAAACTCCGTAACCTGCTCTTACTACCTGATCTGCCGCTTCGTAAGTTAAAGTACCCGATTTGGATACGATGCCTACTCTGCCTTTTTTGAATACAAATCCTGGCATGATACCGATTTTGGCTTCCTCTGAAGTGATGATTCCCGGGCAGTTAGGGCCGATAAGGCGGGTGTCTCTGTCAGCGATATAAGCTTTTACTCTTACCATATCTTCCACAGGGATCCCTTCGGTAATACATACGATTACTTTGATGCCGGAGTCTGCGGCTTCCATGATCGCATCGGCAGCAAACGCCGGTGGTACAAAAATGATGGACACATTGGCGCCTGCCTTCTCTACCGCATCTGCCACGGTGTTGAACACTGGTTTCCCTAAATGTTCAGAACCGCCTTTTCCTGGTGTAACGCCACCTACAACGTTGGTTCCGTACTCGATCATCTGCTGTGCATGGAAAGTTCCCTCGTTACCGGTGAAACCCTGTACAACTACCTTAGAATCTTTGTTTACTAATACTGACATGTTTATGTTTTATAATTTATTTTTAAGTGCTGATTACAAAATTACTTAATAATATTGATTTCAGGGTTCACTTCTATTCCAGATTTTTAAGTTTTACCTCCTTTCTCAAATACTGCTTGAATTCCTCCGCAAGGGGCCCGAAATAGGTGCCTTTTTTAAGGCTTCGGTTCACACCGCACTGCGCCAGTATCACCGTGCCGCTTTCCACATGTACACCAGAAGCCATACCGACCTGTCCCCAGATGGTGACCTCATCTTCGATGATGCAGCAGCCTGCAATGCCGGTCTGTGAGGCGATCAACACCTTTTTGCCAATAATGGTATCATGGCCGATCTGAATTTGATTATCTAAAACTGAACCCTCGCCAATCACTGTAGCATCTGTAACGCCACGGTCAATGGTACAGCCGTTCCCGATCTCCACCTTATCTTCGATGACTATGTTCCCGACAGAGATCAGCCGGTCGAAATTACCGTTAAGTTTTCGGTAATAAAACGCGTCGCCACCAATTACGGTATTGCTCTGGATGATGACATTGTCGCCAATCACCGTACGATCACCAATTACCACATGCGGATAAATAAGGCAGTTCTTACCGATCTTCACATCATTTCCGATTACCGCGGTGGGATGAATATGTGTGCCTTCACCTACTTCAAGGTCGTGGAGTTCCTCGGTAAAGTGAGTGAGACGGGTAAAATGGGTATTTATTTTATTGAAATCGCGAAAAGGATCATCAGAAACCAGCAAAGCCTTTCCGATGGGGCAAGGCACTTCTTTATCAATCAGAATGACGGTTGCAGCGGAATTTAGTGCTTTATCGTAATACTTCGGGTGATTTACAAACACGATTTCACCGGCTTTCACCCGATGGATTTCATTGGTACCCAATACAGGAAAATCATCAGCACCCACCATTCGGGCACCGATGATTTCTGAAATGTTCTTTAAAGTTTGGGGTTGATTAAAGGTCATATAAACCTGTGTGATCGCATTATTTATTTAACTCGCTCCAAATAAGTACCGTCTTCGGTATTCACTTTAATTTTATCACCAGCCTCGATGAATAGAGGAACCATCACACGCGCTCCGGTTTCTACGATGGCATTTTTCAGTGCGTTGGTAGCGGTGTTCCCTTTCACTCCAGGGTCTGCTTCTATCACATCAAGATATACAGTGGGTGGGATTTCCGCCGAAAGTGGCATCTCATCCGCCTCTTTCAGAATGATGGTCACTTCTTCGCCAGCTTTCATAAACTGTGCATTTTCTATCATCTCCTTGTTCAGGTAGATTTGTGAAAAATCATCATTATTCATGAAATGGAATCCGTTTTCATCATCGTACAGGTACTGGAATTTACGGGTAATGACCTTTACCTCATCAATTTTATGACCGGCGGAAAAAGTATTATCAAGAACTTTACCATTGGTGACGGATTTCATCTTGGTTCGAACGAAAGCGGGCCCTTTGCCGGGTTTTACGTGCAAAAATTCAATTACTTTAAAAATGTCATTGCTATATTCAATGCACATTCCTTTTTTAATATCGTTGCTTGTTGCCATGTAGGTTTTTTGAGTTTATTTATAATTTAATAGTGATATTATTCTTTACCCGTTCCGTAGCCTTTTACGATACCACGCGGGGAATTTTTTATGAATTCGAGGATCTCATCGCGTTCTACAGTGGGCAACATCTCTTTTTCGATATAGCTGGCGGCCTGCGAAACATTCATTTTCATCTGGAAGATGGCGCGGTAGATGGTTTGGATCTCAAAAATCTTATCATTACTGAAACCACGGCGGCGCAGCCCAACAGAATTGATGCCGGCATAGGTCATAGGTTCTCGCGCTACTTTTACATATGGCGGTATATCTTTACGAACCAACGTTCCACCGGAGATCATTACATGTTTACCGATCTTACCAAACTGATGTACGGCTGAAAGGCCACCCATCACAGTATAGTCACCAATTTCTACGTGTCCGGCAATACCACAGCCATTTACGATGATGACACCATTGCCCAAAACACAGTCATGTGCGATGTGTGAGGTTGCCATTATCAGGCAGTCATTGCCGATTTTTGTGTAGCCTAAGGCTTTGGTGCCGCGGTTGATGGTTACACTTTCGCGAACGGTAGTGCCATCGCCAATAATCACCTGTGTATCTTCCCCATCAAATTTTAGGTCTTGTGGAATTGCTGAAATTACAGAGCCGGGAAAAATACGGCAGTTTTTACCGATACGTGCCCCGTCCATAATCGTTACATTAGGGCCAATCCAGGTACCTTCGCCAATCTCCACATCTCCGGCGATAGTGGTAAATGGCTCCACAATGACGTTTTTCTTAATTTTTGCGCGCTTATCTACAGCGGCGAGTTGGTGTACCATTTAATCCACTTTATTTTTTGCTACCTGTGCCATCAACTCAGCTTCTACTACGATGCTGTCGCCGACATAGCCGTAACCCTGCATGTGCACAATGCCTCTTCGGATGGGTGAAATGAGTTCAATCTTAAATACCAGTGTATCACCAGGCACTACTTTTTTCTTGAATTTTACATTATCAATTTTAATAAAGTAGGTAGAATAGTTTTCGGGATCGGGCACACTGGCCAGCACTAAGATACCGCCGGTCTGCGCAAGTGCTTCCACCTGAAGTACACCAGGCATTACGGGCTCTTTAGGAAAATGCCCAACGAAGAAAGGCTCATTCATGGTGACATTCTTCAGACCCACTACATGAGAATCTGAAAGTTCCAGCACTTTATCAATCAATAAAAATGGAGGACGGTGTGGCATAAGCCTCATTATGCCATTGATATCAAATACCGGCTCTTTGTGGATATCGATATCCGGTACGTTTTTCTTTTTCTGGAGTTTCCACTGGCGGTTCAGTTTCTTGGCGAACTGGGTGTTGACGAAATGCCCCGGCTTGTTGGCGATGACTTTTCCTTTGATCTTCACACCCACTAGCGCAAGGTCACCAATAACATCCAGAAGTTTGTGGCGCGCGGCCTCGTTCGGATAGTTCAATGTAAGGTTATCTAAGATCCCATTCGGGCGAATAGCGACATTGTCTTTTCCAAAGGCTTTTTTCAGTTTTTCAGAGGTATCCGCCGTAAGTTCTTTATCTACATATACGATAGCGTTGGAGATGTCGCCACCTTTAATCAGTCCAGCATCCAGCAGCATCTCCAGTTCATGTAAAAAACTGAAGGTTCTGGCAGATGAAATCTCTTCTTTAAATTCAGAAATATCCTTCATCGTAGCGTTCTGGGTACCAAGAACTTTGGTGCCGAAATCCACCATCGTGGTTACTTCATAAGTATCTGATGGAATAATCGTAATCTCGGAGCCGGTGGTGCTGTCAGTATAATTCAGTACTTCTTTTACGATTAAATATTCGCGATCGATATTCTGCTCTATAATGCCTGCACGTTCGATGGCTTCTACGAAAAATTTGGAAGACCCATCCATAATCGGGGGTTCCGCGCTGTTCATCTCCAGATAGGCGTTATCGATATCACAGCCCACCAACGCTGCCAGCAAGTGTTCGCAGGTATGGATGCGCACACCGAGTTTCTCCAGCGTAGTGCCACGTTCTGTAGTGGTTACATAGTTAACATCTGCTTCTACCTGCGGCCGGCCTTCAAGGTCTGTCCTTACGAAAACAAAACCGGTGTTTTCTTTTGCGGGTTTGATGGTGAGGGTCACCTCTTTTCCGGTATGCAGGCCGATCCCACATAGGGAGACTTCCTCTTTCAGGGTTTTTTGTTTATCACTCACTGGTTTTATCTTTAGCGCTTTTTTCAATGCTGTTAATACGTTTTACGATTTCGGTAAAGTTTCGGAAGTGTACATAGTTGCGGCGATATTCGCTGGCGTTGATGGCTGGTGACCCGTAAAGGATTTCACCGTCTTTGGTACTGGAGTTTACGCCACTCTGCGCCTGCACCCTTACCTGATTACCTATTTGGATATGACCTACGATACCGGCCTGCCCACCAATTTGGTTCCAGTTGCCAATAGTGGTAGAGCCTGCGATGCCTGCCTGCGCGGCGATGACGTTGTGTTCGCCAATCTTAACATTGTGGGCGATCTGTATGAGGTTGTCAATCTTAGTACCTTTACCGATAACTGTTGAACCGATGGTCCCGCGGTCGATACTGCAGTTAGAACCAATTTCTACATGGTCTCCCAATACGACATTGCCCAGTTGCGGTATCTTCTGGTAGCCCTCTTTTGTAACCTGAAACCCAAAGCCATCCGAACCGATGACGGTATTTGAATGGATGACACAGTTATCGCCAATCACGCAGTAATCATAAATCCTTACGCCACTGTAAATAATGCAGTTTTTGCCAATCTTCACATTCTTGCCGATATATACATGCGGATAAATCTGGCTACCGTCCCCGATCTTCACTTTTTCTGAGACACAGGTAAAGGCACCTACATATACATTCTCACCTACACTGGCAGTTTCATGAAATACCGCTCCCTGCTCGATGCCTGTTTTGCGGCCCTGCATGTCGTTATAAAGATTCATGAGCACCTGGAAAGACAGGTACGCATCATCTACAGCAATAATGGTAACGGGATAAGAATCTTTGGTTAAAAGTTTTTCAGAAACAATCAGTACAGCACATTTGGTTTTTTCTATATAATCTGCAAATCTTTCCTGTGCTATAAAGGAAAGATGACCTTCTTCGCAGCTCTCAATAGGCGAAACACCCGTAATCAGGGCATTTTCGTCGCCAATAATTTTTCCATTGATCAGTGCTGCAATCTGCGATGCGGTAAACTCCATATCGTGCAAAGATAAGAATTTCCCAAATATCGCACTTATATTGTACTTAAATTATTGCGTCGGTTTCACGCGGAAAAGCCAGGATATATTTCGTGTTCGGTTGGCTGATAGAAGATGAAAGTATTTGATTTTCAGAATTTTCTAAAGTAATTTTCCGCCCATCCTTCAGCAACAGATAAATAGGCTGCCTGTGCGCGCTGTACGGCAACAAGGACAGGGCAATTTCATCTACCAGTTTCTCACCGTTTTCGATGCCGAAGATTTCATTGGTCTTCTCTTTTTTCTGCTGAATAAAAGCAGCGTCAAAAGGCTTGGAGGAAATTACGGTCTTTGGGAACTGACGGCGGATCACACACTGGCAAAAATAAGACAGCAGAAAATCCTCATGTTCGGCCCACGCCTTCATCGCCTGGATAATATCCGTATCATCCAACTGGGTAAAACGGTGGATATCCTCCGGCGAAGCCGATCCGGAGTGGTTTCTATGTAAAAAATACCGCAGGTTCTCCGAGGCCGGAAGTGCTGTACCTGCCAGCACCAGCTCTTTTGCCCGAGCCAATATCTTCACCAGAAGATGCTCTGCCAAAGCCGAGGTTTTATGGTAATACACCTGCCAGTACATAAACATCCGTGCGGTAAGGAAGTTTTCTATTGAATAAATGCCTTTCGCGTCAATTACCAACTCCTCATCCGACACATTCATCATGGAGATGATACGCTGCGTGTTTACGTTGCCTTCGGTAACGCCAGTGTAAAAGCTATCGCGCTTCAGGTAATCCAACCTATCCACATCTAACTGAGAAGATATCAACTGGTTAAAGAATTTCCGGTGATATTTCCCCTGAAACATTTCAATAGCCATCGACAGTTCCCCTTCAAACTCGTCATTCAGGCGCCTCATGAGCAGCAGCGAGAGTTTTTCGTGATGCCAGTCGTGCATCAACATATTTTCAAGTGCGTGAGAGAATGGCCCATGACCAATATCGTGTAGCAAAATCGCCAACATCGCAGATTTTTCTTCTTCCCGCGAAATTACGGTGCCTTTAAGCTTCAAAGTCTCCAATGCGGTAAACATCAGATGCATGGCGCCAAGCGCATGATGAAAACGCGTATGGGTGGCACCCGGATAAATAAGATTCAGCAAGCCGGTCTGGGAAATACGGCGTAACCTTTGGAAATAAGGATGCTCGATGACATCAAACAGGATTTCGTGCGGTATTTTTATAAATCCGTACACCGGATCATTGATGATTTTAAATTTATTCGTCATGCCAATTTACAGTTCAGATAGCACAAAATTACGCATTATAAAGCATTTCGGGGAGCATTTTGCTGCGACTATTTTTAACGCAACTTTAACGGCCTTTAAAAAAAACTTGGGAATCTTTGTTTGTATTTTTGATGCCATAGAGTTTAAAACGATTAGACCTTGAAACAGAATTATTGAATTTAAAATATATGTCGAAACTGATTTGGATTGATGATGAAGTAGATTTACTGAAACCGCACATTGTATTTTTGGAAAACAAAGGCTACCACATCGTTCCTGTAAACAATGTGAATGAAGCGCTGGAACTAATTGAGAAAGAAAACTTCCAGCTCGCGCTATTGGATGAAAATATGCCCGGCATCAGCGGTCTGGAGGCGATCCCGATGATTAAGAACATAGATTCGGCCATAAAAATTGTGATGGTGACCAAAAATGAGGAAGAACAGATTATGGAACAGGCCATTGGTTCGCAGATTGCCGACTATATCCTGAAGCCGGTGAATCCGAACCAGGTGCTGCTTTCGCTGAAAAAAAACCTTCAGGAAGACACGCTGGTCGAACAAAAAACCATACTTGAATATCAGCAGGAATTCCGGAACCTTTCCATGGAACTCTCTTACATGAGGACCTATCAGGATTGGGCGGAGTATTACAAGAAAATCCTTAATTGGGAAGTAAAGTTCGATAAGGTTTTCGACAATGAATTTGCCGATCTGCTACAGTCACAAAAGGAGGAAGCCAACATCCAATTCTCGAAGTTCATAGAAAACAACTATGAAGAATGGCTGCACGGTAGCGAAAAACCCATGATGAGCCACACCCTCTTCAAAGATAAAATAAAAACCGAGGTCGAAAAAGACAAAGTACTGCTGCTGATGATTGATAACCTGCGGTATGACCAATGGAAAGTCATAGAACCGCTGTTCACCAAATTTTACAATAAAACCTCGGAAGATTATTACTTCAGCATTTTGCCAACCGCCACCCAATATGCACGGAACTCCTTCTTTGCCGGACTTTTACCATCGGAAATCGAAAAACGCTTCCCTGAATATTGGTTCAATGATAACGAAGAAGGCAATAAAAACGAGCACGAGCGCGAATTTTTAGAGGATCAGATGAAACGCTTGGGGCTTTCGAGCAGATCAATGAAATATTTAAAAATCCTTAACGCAGATTTTGAACGGAAAATCCTTGAAGACTTCAACCAGCACAAAAACAACGACTTACTGGTCATCGTATATAACTTCATCGATATCCTTTCGCACGCAAAGACCGACAATGTAATTGTCAATCAGTTGATTCGTGATGATAAAACCTTCCGTTCGCTGACCTACAATTGGTTCGAGAATTCATCGTTGTTGAAAATCATCAAGCAGGCGGCAGAAAATGGCTTTAAACTTGTAATTACCACCGACCATGGGACTATTTATGTAAAAAAACCCAGTAAAGTGGTGGGCGACCGCGAGACATCCACCAACATCCGTTATAAGACCGGCAGAAGTCTGACGTACGAAAACAGCGATGTGTGGGCCATTTCGAACCCTGAAAAACTGTTTTTACCTAAAGGAAACCTTAGTTCGAAATATATTTTTGCTAAAAACAACACTTTTCTTGCGTACCCGAAAAACTACAACCATTTTGTAAATTATTATAAAGAAACCTATCAGCATGGTGGCATCTCTTTGGAAGAAATCATAATACCCATCAGTATTTTAGAGCCCAAATAGTTTTTTCATAGTTTATTTGATTTGGGCGATGAGGCGGAAAAAATCTTCGATTTTTTCCGCCTTTTTTATGGCAGGCCGGTTTCCGCAGCATATAATCCTTATTTTTGCCTTCCATGAAAATCATTTCTTATAACGTCAACGGCATACGTGCGGCTTTCACAAAAAATTTCCTCGGATGGCTACAAGTAGCGGATCCTGATATCATTTGCATCCAAGAAAGCAAAGCCGGTAACGACCAGATCGATATTGAAAGTCTTGAAAGATGCGGCTACAAAAGTTTCTGGCATTCGGCAGAGAAAAAAGGCTACTCTGGCGTGGGCATCGCTTCCAAAACCGAACCCCTGCATGTGGAGCATGGTTGTGGTATAGAAAGCTACGACTCCGAAGGACGGATTATCCGTGCGGATTTCGAGGGATTTTCGGTGATTTCAGTATATGTACCTTCTGCTTCAAATATAGAGAGGCTGAATTTTAAGATGAGTTTTTGCTATGATTTTCTGGCGTACATCAAGAATCTCCGACAAACCATCCCGAATCTTATTATTTCCGGGGATTTTAATATTTGCCATAAACCTATCGACATCCATAATCCAGAAGGACTTAAAAACGCTTCTGGGTTTTTACCTGTTGAGCGAGAATGGCTTACCAAATTCATTGAAGAATGCGAACTGATCGACAGTTTCAGGTTCTTCAACGACCAACCCGACCATTATTCCTGGTGGAGCTACCGGCAAAACTCGCGCGAGCGCAACAAAGGCTGGCGGCTGGATTATAACTTTGTATCTTATCCTTTAAAAGAACAACTTAGGCGTGCGGTCATCCTGAAAGAGGTTTTCCACTCCGACCATTGCCCGGTTTTAGTGGAACTGGACCTGTGATTTTTAAATTGATATTATTTTGCTAATAACTTCGGTTCAAATCCTGTTCATAACCCTTTTATTATCCCATATTATCAAGTTTAGCGCTTTTTCGCTTCAGTTGGTATATTCTTTGTTACGCTGAGCATAGGGCTTCAGAGAAAATACTGAAACAATTTCAGCACTTTCTTTCCCGCATCATCTTCCTTCTTCGTTTTATAATGTCCGTACTTGTAAAGGTGCTGCAAAAGCAGCACACTCATTTGTAATGGCTGTAAGTTAGGGAGATAAAACAACATTAATAACCAAAATTAAAAAATAAACTTATGGAAGCTGCTAATTCAAAGAGCGACAATCATCATGAGTATGATATGATTGTATTCTGCCACCTACGCTGGGATTTCGTTTACCAACGCCCACAACACCTCATCAGCCGTTTGGCAAAGGACTATAAGATCCTTGTGGTAGAAGAGCCACAACCCACCCGTCTTAATGGCCATTCCCCACTGGAAGTGCGGGAGATTACGGCTAACATCCACGTATTCCGTCCGCCAGTACAAAATATAGAATCCATAGGTTCTTTCTTAAAGAAGCATCTTAAGAACCGTGTTTTCCCGGTAGGATGGTTTTACTCACCGGCATTTATCTCAGTTCTTGATACGCTAGAGTTTGACAGCGTTGTTTATGACTGTATGGATGAGCTTTCGCTATTTAAAGGAGCCTCAGCCCATTTGATTGAACAGGAGCGTCAATTGCTTGCCGCGGCGGATGTCGTTTATACTGGCGGGAAGTCACTATATGAATCTAAACAGCAAAAACATCATAATGTATTCTGTTTCCCGAGTTCGGTAGATGTAGACCATTTCTCTAACAAAAATACTGATACAGTGGAAATGCCGGCAGATTTGAAAGACATCCCACATCCCATCGTTGGTTATTATGGCGTGATTGATGAACGTATCGATCTGGATTTACTTAGAAAAACCGCGGAAAAATCTCCGGAAACTTCATTTGTCATGATCGGGCCATTGTGTAAAATAGAAGACAAAGACCTGCCAAGGGCACAAAACATCCATTATCTTGGGATGAAATCTTACGAAGAACTGCCCCAATATCTGCATTTTTTCGATGTAGCCATGATGCCTTTCGCACTTAATGATGCGACTAAATTCATCAGTCCTACCAAAACCCTGGAATATATGTCTGCGAGGAAACCCATTATTTCCACCAGAATCCGTGATGTAGAACGCGATTACAGCAATTGCATCTTGTTGATCGATAATGAAGATGATTTCTGCAAGGCCTTAAAAGAAACCCCAAACAAAGACCTCGGTGAGTATAAGAACATACTTGAAAAAACTTCCTGGGATCACACCGCAAATAGCATGAAATCCATCATTCAAAAAGTTACTGCATGAAAAATACAGATATTCTGATCGTAGGAGCCGGGATTTCTGGCGCTACCCTTGCCGAACGTTACGCAAACTTGGGCAAAAAAGTGGTTGTAGTCGAAAAACGCAACCACATCGCAGGTAACTGCTATGATTATTATGATGAAAACGGCATTTTGACCTCCAAATATGGCGCGCATCTTTTCCATACGAATGAAAAAGAAGTCTGGGAATATGTAAACAGGTTCGGTGAATGGTACCCATGGGAGCACCGTGTGGTGGCCAGAGTGGATGACAAAACCGTACCAATCCCTGTAAATATCACTACTGTAAACACCCTTTTCGGAACCGATATTCAAACTGAAGAAGAAATGACCGGTTGGCTTGATGCCAATAAAATTGAGTTCGAAAAACCGGCAAATGGTGAAGAAGCCGTGCTGAACCGTGTAGGGCCAGTGCTTTACGAAAAGATGTTTAAGCATTATACAAAAAAACAATGGGATAAATATCCGGCTGAGTTACACGCCTCTGTGCTGGAGCGCATCCCGGTAAGGACCAATTATGATGACCGTTATTTCTCGGATGAATTTCAGGCGCTGCCAAAAGGCGGATATACCAAAATATTCGAAAAAATGCTGAACCATCCGAACATCACGGTACTTTTAAACACAGATTATTTTGATGTAAAAGATCAGTACACCGGATACGAAAAGCTGTTCTACACCGGTCCTGTTGACCGTTTCTTCGAGTTTAAGACTGAATTGGAAAAACTTGAATACCGTTCGATCAATTTTGTGACCGAACATCTGGATCAGGAGTATTACCAGGAAAACAGTGTGGTGAATTACCCCGGTGAAGAGGTAGATTTCACACGTATTGTGGAGTATAAACATTTCGGCAATCAAAAATCCGATAAAACAAGCATCGTAAAAGAATACACTGTAGATGAGGGCGAACCGTACTACCCTGTACCGAACGAAAAAAACCAATCAATCTACGAAAAATATAAAGAAGAAGCCGATAAACTCACCAATATCTATTTTGTAGGCCGCTTGGCAAACTACAAATATTTCAATATGGATCAGGCTTTTAAAAATGCTTTAGATTTATTTTCATCATTAGAAACTCCAAATCTGAAACATCATGATGCACGAACCACTGTTTAAAAGCTATTTTATGGGCGGTTTTGAATGTGCAGACCATTTAAACCGCATGGTCAACCGCGTAAACCTGTTGGCTGAAACACAACATGACCAGCGTGCCGAAGAAGATTTCAGACTGTTGTCTGATATCGGCATCAAAACCATCCGTGAAGGAATCTGCTGGAGCCAGGTGGAAAAAACACCGTGGCAATATGATTTCTCTGAAGTGCAGCAACGCATGGAAACCGCTGAGAGGATGGGCATGCAAACCATCTGGGACCTGATACATTTTGGTTATCCTGACGGACTATTCCCGACGCACCCACAGTTTACCGACCGGTTTGTGGGATTATGCAGGGCTTTTGCGAACTTTTATCGTGAGAATTCCTCTGCTCCTTTATATGTAGTGCCGGTGAATGAGATCAGTTTCCTTTCCTGGTTTTCAGGTGAGGACCGTGGCACTGTACCGTATGCCGTTCATAATGGTTGGGATATTAAATACCATATCTGTAAAGCAGCCATACAGGGCATCAAAGTTTTGAAAGAAGAATTGCCCGACTGTAAGATCGTGATGGTAGAGCCATTGGTGAAAATTCACTGCAATGGTGACGAGCCTGAGCATCTGGCACGAAGAAATGAATATCAGTTCGAAGCGATGGATATGATTGGCGGCAGACTCTGTCCTGAACTTGGCGGTAAAGAAGAATATCTTGAAATCCTCGGGTTTAATTACTATTGGAACTGCCAGTGGAAAGGCGAAGCCGACAGCTTGTGCTGGCCCGACCCCGATGGACAGCGTGTACCGCTCCATCAGCTATTGATGGACGCTTACCGGCGGTACGGCAAACCTATGTTTCTCTCGGAAACCGGTCATTTTGGTGAAGGACGTGCAGAATGGCTACATGAAATTGCAGATGAATGCCTGAAAGCCGCTGAAAAAGGTGTCGATTTTCAGGGGATTTGTCTCTATCCCGTCACTGATAGGCCAGACTGGGATAACCTGCATCATTATCATAACTCCGGAATCTTCGATCTGGATGCCGCCGGTAACCGAATCCCTGTGGATGATTACATCAGCGCTATCCTTCAACATCAGGAAAGATTTATTGAATCACCTGTAATTTAACATTAAAATTGAATCTTATGGAAAACTCTTCAAAAAAAATAGTAGGGATCACCTTCAGTTGTTTCGATCTCTTGCACGCGGGCCACGTACGCATGCTTGCAGAAGCTAAACAGCAATGCGATTACCTGATCGTGGGCTTACAAACCGACCCTACCATAGACCGGCCTGAGAAAAATAAACCTACACAAACCGTGGTAGAACGCTATATCCAACTCAAAGGCTGTAAATATGTAGATGAAATCATTCCTTATACAACAGAAAAAGACCTTGAAGATATTTTAAAGCTTTATCATATCGACGTGCGAATCATCGGGGTGGAATACAAAGACAAGAACTTCACCGGTCGCGATTTTTGTGAAGAACAAAAAATCACACTTTATTATAATGAACGTCACCACCGTTTCTCTAGTACCAACCTTCGAAAGGAAGTCTATCAGAATGAGTGCCTGAAACTTAATGGTAAGAAAGTAAACACCCTCGAAAAAATCAACTGATTTCTCATTTCCTTATACCATTACTACGGCAATGAAGAGATTTCTTTATCATAATGGTTTATCCATCGCCTTATTTCTGCTCTTCATCCTTGGGATGACAGGGCAGATTTATTTTGGGATACAAGAGCATAACAAAGACCTTATAGATTGGGGCGCACAACCTGTGGGACTCTGGGATTACCTGCAATCCGGGCATTTTATAGAAGCCACGTTCGAAAACTGGGAAAGTGAGTTCCTACAAATGGCACTTTTGGTGTGGTTCACAATTTTCTTAAGACAAAAGGGTTCTTCGGAATCTAAGAAATGCGACGGGGAATTTAATGAAGTTGACCGCGAACCTTCACCAGACAGGCCGGGTGCGCCGTGGCCCGTAAGAAAAGGCGGAATTTGGCTTGCTTTGTATAAAAATTCGCTTACAGGCACCTTGTTGATCCTTTTTTTGCTTTCTTTTGTGCTGCATATTTACGGCAGTTTGAAAGATGCCAATACCGAACTTCTGCTGGCCGGTAAACCACCTGAAAAACTCAGTGACTATCTCTCAGGCTCTAGGCTTTGGTTTGAATCTTTCCAGAATTGGCAAAGTGAGTTCCTATCCATATTTGCCATCATCATCCTTTCCATTTATTTAAGGCAGAAAGGTTCTTCCCAGTCAAAACCTGTGGACGCACCTCACGACGAAACCGGTGAATAATTACAAATATGTGGTATTATATTTGTAAATCCACTGAAACCAAATCACAAAATATTAATATAAAAAAACACATCATGGCAAAAACTGCAACCAAATCAGCTACTGCAAAGTCCAGCGGTTCTAAATCCACTGCAACCAAGACCTCATCAGCTAAGTCTGATAGCGCTAAATCGGCAACCACTAAAAAAACAACGACCACCAAATCCGCTGCTAAAATTAAACCTGCAAGCGATGCCGCAGAATCTCTAAGAGAATTCTTAGTAGACGGATTGAAAGATATGTACTGGGCAGAGAAAGCCCTGGTAAAAAATCTTCCTAAAATGGCTAAAAATGCCACCTCACCCAAATTGGTAGAAGCCATAAATAAACATCTTGAAGAAACAGAAATTCAGGTAACACGCCTTGAAGATGCATTTAAAGCGCTGGGTGAAAAAGCCAAGGCTGAAAAGTGCGACGCGATGGATGGCTTGTTAAAAGAAGCGGAAAGCATCATGAAAGAGACCGAGCCAGGCGCCGTACGAGACGCGGCAATTATTGCGGCTGCCCAAAAAGTAGAACATTACGAGATTGCCTCATACGGTACACTGGTGACGTATGCCAAACTGCTGGAAGAAACTGAAGCACAGGAATTGCTAAGCACAACGCTGAATGAAGAAAAAAACTGCGACACCGACCTTACTGAACTCGCGGTAAGCGAAATCAACCTAAGCGCTAAATAAGCGCCTTAATGAATTATTATCATGAAGCCGGCCCCTGCGGGGCCGGCTTCTTTTTCCTGAACGTTGTAAGCGCTTAGAACGCTTATAAGGCTACCAAGGTTATTTAAACTAAAAGTCCGTCTCATCGCTGAAACGGACTTTTTAGTTTTTTACGTCGGGTAATTAATAGACAATCTCATATTCAACTGGCATCGTCCCCTTAGCGGTACTGCCTATTGAATCGAACGCCGCTTTAGACAGGTCTAAAGCTCTGGAAGAATGAAATGGACCACGGTCATTGATTCTTACTTCTATACTTTTGCCGGTACGCAGGTTGGTTACCTCTACTACCGTCCCAAAAGGAAGCGTTCTGTGTGCCGCGGTCAGCTTTCTGTTACTGAAAATTTCACCGCTTGCGGTTTTTTTACCATTAAACTTATCGTGGTAAAACGATGCAAAACTTGTTTTGGCATCATTGGCATTAATCTTGAAAGAATAAATACCAAGTGTTGAAATCATCATTATGATTACGAGAATTCCTCTTTTCATCATGTTGAATATTTTTATTGGTTTTGACGCTGCAAATTTAACCGGCTCTTATTCTTTGCCACAATCAAAATGTTAATAACTCTTAATATTTTCTTAATATTTTCTTAAAACAGATTGCAATCCCTTTATTCATGGTATTTTCAAGCAATTGTTAAAAAGAGTTAAAAACAACCTTAAAATGTTAACGCAATTAACTGTTCGAAGCATAACTCCCCCGTGAAAATCAGAATAAACTATTAAAATTGAACCTTTTAACTAAAAAAAGCATTTAAAATCCTGTTTTAAATGCTTTTTTTTAAAATATAAATATTGTAGGTCTTTTTTACACTACCTCACCATATAAATCGAACTCCTCTGCTGAAGTAATACGCACGTTAGCGAATTCCCCGATAGACAAATAAGTATTTTCCGCAGAAACAAGAACGGTGTTATCGACATCGGGCGAATCAAATTCGGTTCTGCCTACAAAATAGTTCCCTTCCTTACGGTCGAAAATACAGCGGAAGGTTTTCCCAATCTTCTCCTGGTTCTTCTCCCACGAAATCTGCGACTGCAGTTCCATGATCTCTTCTACACGTGCTTCCTTCACTTCCTGCGGCACATCATCTATTAGTTCGTAGGCCGTGGTATTTTCTTCGTGCGAATAAGTGAAACATCCTAAACGGTCGAAGCGCTGCGTCCTTATCCATTCTTTCATCTCCTGAAAGCGCTCTTCAGTTTCGCCTGGAAACCCAACGATAAGCGTCGTTCTGATCGCCATATCCGGCACTTTCTCGCGGAATTTATCTAAAAGTGCGTTCGTTTTTTCATGAGAGGTTCCGCGTTTCATCGCTTTCAGGATATCGGAATTGATATGCTGCAGCGGAATGTCGATATAGTTGCAAACCTTTGGTTCGTTTTTAATGATTTCAAGGACATCCTCCGGGAAACCTGTTGGGAAAGCATAATGAAGTCTGATCCACTCGATTCCGTCCACTTTCACCAATCTTAAAAGCAAATCGCCGAGCGCGCGTTTTTTATAAATATCAAGTCCATAGTACGTAAGGTCCTGCGCGATTAAAATCAGTTCTTTCACGCCTTTCTTAGCCAGTTTTTCGGCTTCGATCACCAAATTTTCAATCGGTGTGGAAATGTTTTTCCCTCTCATCAAAGGAATCGCGCAAAAAGAGCAAGGTCTGTCGCAGCCTTCGGCAATTTTCAGGTACGCGTAATGTTTTGGTGTGGTAGTAAGCCTTTCGCCCACCAACTCATGCTTGTAATCTGCACCTAAATGCTTCAGCAAAACCGGTAAATCGCGGGTCCCGAAATACTGATCCACATCCGGAATTTCACGTACCAAATCTGGTTTGTAACGTTCTGACAGACATCCGGTAACGAAAACCTTTTCTACTTCGCCGCGGTTTTTGGCTTCAACAAAATCAAGGATGGTGTTGATGGATTCTTCCTTTGCGTTATCGATGAATCCGCAAGTATTGATGACTACGATGTCACCACGCTGCTCGTGTACTACTTCTTTCCCGTTGGCTTCCAATTGGCCCATCAGCACTTCGGAATCGTAAACGTTCTTGGAACAGCCCAGTGTTACGATGTTTATTTTCTTTTTACCTACAGATTTTGTCCTCATAATTGCATGTGATAACTGCCAGGGCAGCGATATTTTTGTGGCTGCAAATTTAGGAATAAAAAAAGACTTTAAGTTTACACCTAAAGCCTCCATAAATATTTATAGTTAAAGTATTTACAACAACGCTTTCAAATAATCGCCGTAGCCACTTTTGCCGTATTTCGCGGCAGCTTCCAACAGCTGTTCCCTATTAATGAAACCTTTGCTGTAAGCGATTTCCTCAATACAAGAAATCTTGAAGCCCTGTCTTTTCTCCAAAACCTTTACAAATTCTGAGGCTTCATGCAGCGAATCAAAGGTTCCGGTATCGAGCCACGCGGTTCCGCGCGACATCACACCGACTTCCAGCTGGCCTTTTTCAAGATAAATCTTGTTCACGTCGGTGATCTCAAGTTCTCCCCGTGGTGATGGTTTAAGATTCTTGGCGATTTCCACCACGGAATTATCATAAAAATAGAGTCCGGGAACCGCGTAATTCGATTTTGGTTCCGCAGGTTTTTCTTCAATGGAAACTGCCTTTAAATCTTCGTCAAATTCCACCACGCCATATCTTTCAGGATCTGAAACCTGGTACGCAAAGACG
This sequence comes from Chryseobacterium sp. 6424, assembly GCF_003692615.1. Classification (NCBI taxonomy): domain Bacteria; kingdom Pseudomonadati; phylum Bacteroidota; class Flavobacteriia; order Flavobacteriales; family Weeksellaceae; genus Chryseobacterium; species Chryseobacterium sp. 6424. The sequence goes on along the minus strand of NZ_CP023540.1, from coordinate 500,502 downwards.
CAGCCGCCTTTCACATTGGTTTTCGACGCCAACAATTTCGGCAAACCAGCGCCATAAAAAATATTATCGCCCAAAACCAGTGCTACGGAATCGTCACCAATGAATTCTTCGCCCAAGATGAAGGCCTGCGCCAATCCATCGGGACTTGGCTGAACTTTGTACTGAATATTGCACCCAATGGCAGAACCGTCGCCCAAAAGCTTGATAAAACCATCCTGATCGTGTGGTGTTGTGATGATCAAAATATCCTTTATGCCTGCCAAAAGCAAAGTTGACAGCGGATAATAGATCATCGGTTTGTCATAAACCGGCATCAGCTGCTTGCTCACAGCGATGGTTAACGGATAAAGTCTGGTACCGGACCCGCCGGCGAGGATGATTCCCTTCATATTGAGTGATTGAGTGGTTGAGTATTTGAGTATTTAAGGCTGTGTATTTGAATATCTGAGTATCTAAGTTTTACGTTTGTACTGACGGAGACTTTTTAAAACTTAGGTTGGAAAGTCCATTTTTTGGAGTTGTTAATCATTGAAACTAAAATTGCTAATATTTCATCATATTCTTTGTAGAGTTTAGCGTAGGTTTCTTCATGTAGATATCCGCACGCAAACGCATAATCTAACCAGTTTTGCGTTTCGGCTGCTTCGCCATCAGCATCCGTAAGTTTATTAATAAATAGTTTTTCATACCTTCTTTTCCGCCAAGCTTCGGTAATGTTGCCGCTAACAGACCGCGACGACCTGCGGATTTGGTCCGTGAGTGAGTAGGTTTCTTCCTTGGGGAAGTTTTTGGTCAGAAAGTAAATCTCCATCGCAGCCGCAAATGATTTCTGGTAAACAATCAGATCTTTATGAAAACGGATTAGTTCCATGGCAATTTTTGTTTAAGAAAAAGCTGTTGTTTAAAATTAAAATTCCATTCTCATTCACTCAAATACTCATTCACTCAAATACTGCGCATTATAATAGTCAAGATAGTCTCCGCTCGTGACATGCTCCAGCCATTCTTTATTTTCCAGGAACCAGTCGATGGTTTTGGCGAGGCCTTCTTCAAAGGTTACAGATGGGTACCAACCGAGTTCTTTATTGAGTTTTGTAGCATCGATGGCGTAACGCTTATCGTGTCCTGGACGGTCTTTTACGTAAGTGATGAGTTTTTCTGAATGACCAACGGGATTTCCGAGTTTTTCGTCCATTTGTTTAATGAGTTCTTTCACCAAATCGATGTTCTGCCATTCATTGAAGCCACCGATATTGTACGTTTCGCCGGTTTTAGCTTCAAAGAAAATCTGATGGATAGCCTTTGCATGATCGATTACAAACAACCAGTCGCGCGTATATTTCCCGTCGCCGTAAATGGGCAGCGGTTTTCCGTTTAAAATATTTGAGATGCAAAGCGGAATCAGTTTTTCGGGAAAGTGGTTGGGACCGTAATTATTGGAACAGTTTGACACAATAAACGGCATTCCGTAGGTGTTTCCATACGCTCTCACCAGATGGTCAGACGCGGCTTTGCTCGCCGAATAGGGCGATTGCGGGTCATACGGTGTAGTTTCGAGGAAGAAACCGGCTTCACCCAAACTGCCGTAAACCTCATCGGTGGAGACGTGATAAAAGAGGTTTTTGCGCGTTTCATCAGGGAAATTACCGTGTTGGTGATCGGGATTCAATGTCCAGAATTCACGGCAAAGATTCAGTAAATTTGCCGTTCCGATTACATTGGTATTGATGAAGGCATTGGGATCAGTGATGCTGCGGTCTACATGGCTTTCAGCGGCGAGATGAAGGACAGCGTCCGGATTGTGTTTTTCGAAAACTTTTCTGAGTTCTTCAACATTGGTAATATCGGCTTTTTCGAAAACGTAATTCGGTTCGTTTTCGATGTCTTTTAAATTTTCAAGGTTTCCGGCGTAGGTCAGCGCGTCGAGGTTGATGATTTTTTTGTCCGGATTGTTCTGCACAAATTCGCGAACTACGTGAGAACCTATGAATCCGGCGCCACCGGTGATGATGATGGTTTTCATTTATAATGAATTACTGAATATAAATTTTAAAAATTCTGTGCTGAAAAGGCCGGTAAGGTACGGTCTTTTTCAGATAAAAGGATGTCTTCGGGTGCCAGTTTCCAGTCGATGTTCAGATCAGGATCATTCCAGATGACGCTGCCTTCGGCCTCTTTATTGTAAAAATTGTCGCATTTATAACAAAAAATTGCGGTATCACTCAAGACCGAAAAACCGTGGCCAAAACCGCGCGGTACGTAGAGCTGAAGCTTATTCTCGGGCGAAAGTTCGAGCCCGAACCATTTACCGAAAGTCGCCGAGTCTTTCCTTAAGTCCACGGCCACATCGAAAACTTTTCCTTCCAGACACGAAACAAGCTTGGCCTGCGCGTGCTCACCTTTCTGAAGATGGATGCCGCGAAGGACTCCGTAGGAGGATTTTGAAATATTGTCTTGCACGAAATGGCCATTGAGACCGGTGAGTTGCTCAAATTTAGCTTCGTTGTATTTCTCATAAAAGTAGCCGCGCTCATCCTCGATGATGGTGGGCTCTATGATGTAGCAGTCTTTTAGCGGTGTTTCGGTAATTTTCATATCATTCGGTTGAGGCGTATATTTTTTCTATTATTCTGAGGACTTTCACGCTGTCGTCGGTGGTGGTCTGTATCGCTTTGCCGTTCTGCAAAAAGTCTATTACGTTCTGGTAAAGCTGATGGTGGTTTTGCGCAGATCCTTTGAAAGCCCCGTAATCATTGGCACCATTGGTTTCCGGCAGCACCGGCGCGTCATAGTCGCGGATCAGGCATTTTTCCACTTTATTCATGTACTGTCCGCCAATTTTTATGGAGCCGAATTCTGCGAGAACGGTGAGCGAACTTTCAAGATTTTCGAGGTAAGTGGAAGTGGAAAACGTGAAACTTCCCATGCCGCCACTTGCAAAATCGAACGTAATGATGCCGCTGTCTTCAAATTCTGTGAGATCTTTATGATTGAAATCAGCGAATTTCGACCTGATGTTGGTGATGTCGCCAAAAAGCCAGTACATGATGTCGAGATAATGCGAAAACTGCGTGTAGAGCGTTCCGCCATCGAGATCTTTCGTTCCCCGCCACGAACCTTTTGCGTAATAATGCTCGTTACGGTTCCAGAAACATGATACCTGCACCATGTAAATTTTGCCAAGCACATTGGCTTCTATCATGCTTTTCAACCAAACTGCAGGTGGCGAAAACCGGTTTTGCATCACCGGAAATATATGCACCTTGTTTTCAGTGGCCAGTTTTTGAAGCAATATCACTTGCTCTGAACGTAACGCGGCTGGTTTTTCTATAATAATGTGGATCTGATTTTCGAGGAGCAACCGGGCATGAGAAAAGTGCAAACCATTGGGTGTACAAATGGCGACAATATCAGTTTCGAGCGGACTTTCCAGAAGCTCTTCGAGGGTATGAAAAGTAGACACATCCGGGGAATACGGCGCTGATTCCGTAGCAAATTTAGGATCAATCAGCGCGATGAGGTCACATCCTTCAATTTGTGTGACCATTTCTGCATGTTTCTTTCCGATATGTCCGTAGCCGAGGATGGCTATTTTTAATGTTTCGTGCATTAATGGTAATGTTTAAAACAACCGTTTGGCTTAATTTACACGGATATTAACCGCAGAAATCACCGCTTTGATTCTTTCACGGTCAGCATTACTAAGATTAGAGCCTGATGGCAAACATAAACTTGTATTAAACAATTCTTCCGCAACTTTGCCCCCATAATATGGAGCATCCTGAAATACAGGCTGAAGATGCATGGGCTTCCAAAGGGGACGAGATTCTATATTTTCCTCCTTTAAAGCAAGATATAATTCATCTGCATTGAAGCCGGCCAAGCTTTCATCTATCGTAACAGCGGAGAGCCAGTGATTGGAAAAATAGGCTGCATCAGGTTCTGTAAAGACTTTGGTCCCCGGGATGTCTTTAAATAGATTCAGATAAAAGTGATGATTTGCCCTCCTTTCTTCTACTCTTTGGTCCAACACCTCCATTTGTCCTCTGCCGATACCTGCAGAAATATTGCTCATACGGTAATTATAGCCAACTTCCGAATGCTGGTAATGTGGTGCGTTATCTCGGGCCTGGGTTGACAGGAAAATAGCTTTGTGCTTTTGCGCCATATTTTTGCATATAAGCGCGCCACCACCAGAAGTTGTAATAATTTTATTCCCATTGAAACTCAGCACTGACATATCGCCAAATGTACCACACTTCTGCCCTTTGAAGGTAGAGCCTAAGGCTTCGGCGGCATCTTCAATTAAAGGGATACTGTAACGGTGGGCAATCTCTGCAATCCTGTCCATTTGTGCGGGCATGCCATAGAGGTGCACTACAATAATAGCCTTGGGCTTTTTTCCCAATTTGTTTCTGTCGATAATGGCTTGTTCCAAAGCGTCAGGGCACATGTTCCAGGTCTGGTTTTCGCTATCTATAAACACCGGTTTTGCACCAACATAAGTAATGGGATTTGCAGAGGCAGCAAAAGTGAATGTTTGGCAGATTACCTCATCACCGGCACTTACGCCAAGAATAAGGAGTGCTAAATGCAGCGCTGCTGTGCCGGCACTTAGTGCAGCCACTTCTATATCTTCCTGCAGATAATCTTTCAAGTCATCTTCAAAATTATTGACATTAGGCCCCAACGGTGCAACCCAATTCTGCTCGAAAGCTTCATGAATATATTTTAATTCAGCACCGCCCATGTGCGGTGAAGAGAGCCAAATTTTATCCGTCATTTGTGAAGAAGGTTTATTTTTTAATTTTATTAAATATTAGAATATTCGGTTAAAGTGGGTAATCACTAGAAAAACGCTGTACTTAGAATGATTATAGTAAATGCAGAAATAACACAATCAAATATTTTTTTGAAGAAAATTTCTTTGTATATTCATGGTGATAACAGAATCACAAATTTATTAAAATTAACTAAGAATGCGACTGGAAAGTTGAAAATATACTACGAAAATGACTTATTCAGCACTGATCTTTAAGAAACTAATAAATCATTTTTTGATAAAGTGATAAACAATATCAGTAATCTGTATAAATGATTTTTAAATCAAACTAGACATTTAGGTGTGTTATTTGTTTTTTGATACGATATTTCAAGAGAAAATATATAAGAACCAGCGGAATCAATACGATTGGAAACACCTTTTTTGCAGGCCATGATGAACTTATAATAAATATATTCAACACCAGCTGGCAAGCAGCATATACAGAACTTACAACCAAATGCGACACCTTCTTCTCATTCACAAAAAGTTGATATAAGTGTCGACGATGTGCCTTAAATATATTTTCTCTGAGCCTGATACGCTCCAGTAGGGTAGCAATAACTTCTACGCCATATACGGCAAGAAATAATATCCATTTTAATTCTGCTGTTTTTGTCATCAGCAACCCAATCAAGGCGATAATCCAGAACGCGATACCCATGCTGCCGATGTCGCCCATGAAGCAGCGGGCTTTTTTGCGGAAATTGAAGAAAAGAAAAACGAGGCACGCAATGGCCGGATAGATTATAAATGCAGGAGTCACAAAATCGACTACATTTTCATTTACATAGAAAAGGGTTGCCAGAACTCCCAAACTGTAAAGACCCGTAATCCCGTTGATTCCGTCCATGAAATTATAACCATTCAAAATACCAATAATAAGAATATAAAGTATGCCAATTACCCAAACGGGTAGCAGAAACACCTCCAGAAAGAGCAGTAAAAAAGTAACGGCAGCTACATGAAATATAATACGTATTTTGCCAGAGAGATCCATCACATCATCAATAAAACTAATTAAACAGATGAGACCCAACCCGATCCCGAACAGCAAATAATTCTGATCAGTAGGCGCGGTATTTAATAATGGTGCATCAGCTAGCTTTCTGCCATATGACATCGCAAGAAACAACAAAAAAGCAATAGGAAATACAATGCCGCCACCCCGAATCGTAACTTCGGAATGGGCGCTACGGTGGTTGGGCTTATCAATGATGTTGAAGCGCCGGGCGATTTTAAAGTAAAGCAGCATTAATATAGTGAGCAGCAGAATAATCAGTAGATACTCCATTTAGTTATATCATAAATTTTTTGTTAACATTAGATGGTGCAAACCCCAATTCTGAAGTTATTTTCTGGTTACTAAATGTAAGCGATTTTGTGATTTTATCTAATTTCATTGAGTCTAACGGAAAGCCTTTCCCAACTACATCTCCTATGACTGCCAAAAGCTTCGCCAAGATAAAAGGAATATTATGAGGCGTACTTTTGTTCATCCTTTCGGCAATCATAGTAGAAATTTCTTTAAAGCTATAGTTTTGGCTATCACATACGTTATAAATACCTCCTTTATTATCTAAAGTCTTGACTAATATCTCTGCAAAGTCTTCCACCCAAAGAATGCTTTTTAATGCTTTACCACCTCCAATATTAAAATAATGTCCTTTTTTTATGGCATTAATCATATTACCCAAATTTCCTGGCGGTTCAGGGCCAGCGATTAATGATGGACGTAGGATATACAATCTAACACCGTGCTTCTCACTCCATTGTAATAAGAATTCTTCTGCTCGAATCTTACTCTTAGCATATGGGGTAGCCCCATTTAAAGGGGTTTGCTCGGTAATAGCTACACCTGAATCAATTCCATAGACTGCAACGCTGCTTATAAATATGAATATTTTAGGTAGTTTATTTTCTAAGGCCTTACATATTTTTTTTGTTCCTTCAAAATTAATATCATAGAATTCATTCTCTTCTTCATAATTACTCGGAATTGAATGTGCCTTGCCTGCGGCATGAAAAATAACATCAAACTCTTCATCAAAAAAGGGCATTTCCTTAGTGATATCATATACATAATCACCTACTTGTGTACTCAATGTTCGTACATCAAAGCTTTTTTTTCTCAGTAAAGGTATTACATGACGTCCCAAAAAACCATTAGCACCTGTAAATAATATTTTCATTTAAAGACTGTTATAAAACTTATTTAAAATTACTTCCTCTGAAAAGTATTTCTCAGCAATTTTTCTTGAATTATTCTTTTTAATATACAAATCCTCACGAAAATCCTGATTAACATCGTTAAAAAATGCCAGCAAATGATCACTTTTCTGAAAGGAATAGCCAATATCATTTTCTTTAATTAATAAATCAATTTCTGTATTCTCTTCACCAATATATAAGATTGGAACTCCAGCAGCTAAAATATTATAAACTTTTGATGGTACACCTAAACCAAACATACCCGCTGATAAACTTACCATTGAGATATCTGCCTGATTAAGTATTTCAACTTGTTTGTCTCTGGAATAAGTATCTCCAAAAAAAACATTAGAAATATTGTAGAAAGTCACCATATCCATCATTTCTGTTTTTAGGGCGCCTTCACCAATGAAGTAAAAAACTATATGATTATTATTAACATTTTTTATCACTTCCATAAGCTCCTTAAGGCCTTGTACCCTCCCTAAATTTCCTGCAAACTGAAAAACGACCTTGTTTTTTAAAGGTGGATGATTTTTATATATCTCATCTTTGGGTATTGGATAAATACTATGTATATCTCCCCAGTTTTCAATAATTCTAATGAAAGGTCTACGCTTAAATCTTTTAGTCTTCCTCTCGAGAACTTTATACATATCACGCCCAAGTACAATTAATTGATCAGCTTTACTATAGGCAAAATCAAATATGTGTTTTAAAATTCTGTAAATGATACTGGCTTCCGAATATAATATCTTAGCCGGAATAGTATTTTCAGGGAACACGTCATGCACAAGGATAGTGACATGTACCTTTTTTATTTGCTTTAAAATTGAAATTAAAATAATTAACGGAGCTGGATTGGTTACAATTAAAATTCTATCACCTTCTCTCACATTCCTAATGAGATATAAAAATATACGAAAACTTAAAAATAAAAACCTTAAACTACGAAACAATAAACTATTTTTATTACCTGAAATAGTTTTAATTCTATGTACTTTAACGTTATGATTTAATATAAAAGATTTACTTTTTCTATTTTTGTCATATACTGGGTTTCCGCACACCACATTTACAGTATATTTACTAGCCATCTTATTGGCTATTTTTGTCAATATAAAAGAAGTTGAAGTCTCCTCCGGATAGAATAATTCACTAGCGATCCAAAGTTTTTGCATTGCTTAAATTTTTGTCCAAACTACTCTGTTCACATAATCGGTATAACTCAGGATGATACGTACCATTTTTTCGGAAACGTTTGGCATCGAATAGTCCGCTACAGGCCTGAAGTTTCTTTCTTTCCCTACTTTCTGCTGTAAAACCTGTGTTAGGCCCTGTAAAATACGTTCCGGTGACAAGCCCACCATCATTACGCTGGCCTCTTCCATCGCTTCGGGCCTTTCATGAGCCTGACGGATATTCAACGCCCTGAAATTCAATATGGAAGATTCTTCAGAGATGGTGCCGGAATCGGAAAGAACCGCAAATGACCTTTTCTGCAAAGCGTTATAATCATGGAAACCCAGTGGTTTCAGGAACTGGATGAGCGGATGCATTTCCAGCTTCATCTTATCGATCATGTTTTTTGTACGCGGATGAGTGGATACGATCACTGGGTAACCATACTTTTCTGCGATGGCATTCAGCGCGTCCATAAGTCCCCGGAAGTTTTTCTCGGAATTGATGTTCTCCTCACGATGCGACGAGACAACGAAAAATTTCCCTTCCTCCAGGTTCAGTTTCTCAATAACATTGGAAGCCTCGATCTGTGGCAGATAATGATTCAAGACTTCGAACATGGGTGAGCCCGTCTTGATGATTCTGTCCGCAGGCAGGCCTTCCCTTAATAAATATTCTCTCGCAATATCAGAATACGTTAAATTAATATCCGCGGTATGGTCTACAATCTTGCGGTTGGTTTCCTCCGGTACACGCTGGTCGAAGCAGCGGTTTCCGGCTTCCATGTGGAAGATCGGGATATGTCTCTTCTTGGCCGGAATGGTGCAAAGGCAGGAATTGGTATCCCCTAAAACCAAGAACGCATCAGGTTTTAATTCTTCCAATAAAGGATCTATCTTAATTAGAATATTCCCAACGGTTTCGGTAGCCGTCTTGCCCGCAGCTTCCAGGAAATAGTCCGGCTTTCTTAAACCTAAGTCTTCAAAAAATATCTGATTGAGCTCGTAGTCATAATTTTGTCCTGTATGAACGATGATGTGGTCGATAGCATCAAAATTGTCCAGAGCCATAAGCACACGTGATAATCTGATAATTTCCGGACGGGTTCCTACAACGGTCATTACCTTAAGTCTGGCGGAAAAAGTTGTATTTTGTGTCATAATTTTTATAGGGCTTTCAGCAGTCTGCCGTCGGCAATCCGCCGGGCCTTCTGCATTTACAAACAAATTTAGCAGTTATCTGGTAGATTGTTTAAGTTTATTAATAAGGCTAGCAAGCATTTTTTTAATCATGGTAATTTGTTCACTAAGCAATAAGTACTCATGTTCTTTCACAAATCCCAATTCATAAGATAATAATATCAAATATTCTACCTCACTGGCAGAACCAAATGAGATTTGAATAAATCTTTTAAAGTCAGTATCACTTCCCCGTCCGCAACCTTCGGCAATATTAGTAGGAATAGATACCGATGCTCGTCGTAACTGCGAAGTCAGACCAAACAATTCTTCTTTTGGAAATAGCGCAGTGGTTCTATACATGTCCTTTGCCAGCAGGTGCGACTTTTCCCATACCTGAAGTTGTCTGAAGTCTTTCATATATTAGCTTTTAGCTTTCAGCATTTGGCTCTCGGCTAGTAATTATACTATTTTAGTGTTGATTAAGTTACTGTCTGGCGTAATGCTCTTCTGATTAAACTTTTTGCACTGCCGACTGCCGACTGCCGACAGCCGACAGCCGAACGCTGACCGCTGACCGCTATATCACACCTCCAAAAAATACGTATCCGCATCTGCAGGATCAAAAGGTTCATTAATCCAAAATATGGTATACAGCTCCTCGTCACCGATGTTCTTTATATTGTGGGTGTACCAGATGGGCATATCTACGTAGGCAGGTTCGGTTCCGTCCAGATAAAAATCCAGCACTTCGTCACTGTCAATTTTTCTTAACTGAATCAAAGCTTTTCCTTTGATTACCGCAAATCTCTCGATTTTCCGGGTGTGGAAATGGTTGCCGCGGGTAATGCCGGGGACCGTGGTCGAAAATGAACACTGCCCGCCAATGCCCAGCCGGATTACTTCTACAAAGGCTCCGCGCGGATCTGTATGCTGGGTAAATTTCACAGGAAAATAATCCTTATGGTCGATGTATGAACGGAAGGTATTGAACAGGTTATGCCCGAATGTATCATGTATTACCGGAATTTCGCCATTATCGAAATATCTGCGTTTATATTCATTCAGTAAGGCCAGAACCTCCGACACTTTTCTTATGGCAGTGGGTTCAATACCATATTCAGGCTTGCTTTCGCCTGCTCTGATTTCAGTAATAATTACATCTATAAGTTCCTGCACATAAATCAGTTTCACTTCCCCGTCATTGGCTACTGTCGGAATCTCGTCATGCGTCAGCTGATGACAGAAAGTCGCGATAAACGAGTTGTAAAAAGGTTTCCCAAAAGCTCCAAATACATTAGGAATGATCAAACCTGTAAAAGTTCCGCCGTTTTCCTGAGCCCATGCCGCCAAAGCTTTTCGCCCTTCTCTTTTCGATCTGCCGTACAGATTGTCTTTTTCTTCCTGGGTTGAGGATGAAATAATCACATGTGCTTTAGAGCCTGTTCTTATTAAAGATTCCACCAGTTTCTGCGCCAAGGCAACATTGGTTTCATAGATATGCTGCTCACTGTCGTGCCGGTTCATTGCGGCAAGATGTACGATTACATCACACTGGGCGACAAACGCATCCAGCCTGGTTTCGTCTTCAAAAAAATCTCTGCTGAAGGATATGCGTTCAAATTCTTCCGGCGATAAACCCAAAGTATTGTATAAATGCCTGCCTACAAAGCCGTTTTGGCCGGTAATCCCTATTTTTTTCATACATAAAGTTTAAATACGGGTTTTTAAATCCGCCGCTAAAATACCTTTTATAATTTACGTGATAAAATAATCCGGAGGGTATCTGTATTCATCAGCAATTTCACCCAGCATATAGTCTGCGAGCACCAGCAGTTTACTGCCTGCGGACCTGGACTGAATCGCGGTAATACAGCCTGCCGGAACATGCAGGTACGTCAGTATTTCATCCGTTAAGGTATATTTCTTAATTTTTAAATCTTTAGAAGGTTGTTCAAAATCATCCACTTCAATTACAGAGATATCGAAGCTTCCTTTCATACAGGCAAACCACCGCTGTTCAATTTTATGCCCCTGCCATCCCCGAACAAAGTCGGTAGAATGATTTTGAATGGTATAGATACGTTTGATCTCTGAAGCATTGAAGTCATTGTTGTAGGTGATTATACCTCTTTCGTCTTCATGTTTACAACCTGTGATTAGTGATTGGTTACTTGTGACTTGGTCTTTATGATTAGCCATTATATTCTTCTCGATTTTACAGATTTGATTAGTCCACTAAGCATTTTTAAAATTTGTTCTAACTGAAGAATCAGCTTATCAAAATCGGAACTTGAAATAAATTTAAGATTAAGACTTATCAACAATTGCGTATCTAACTCTTGAATACTTCCCATAGAGATATACAGAAATCTCAAAAACTCTTTATCAGAATTTCTACCTGCACCTTCTGCAATATTACTTGCAATTGAGACTGTAGCTCTTTTAATTTGATTTGTAAGACCAAACAATTCCTCTTTAGGAAAACTTGCAGTCACTTTGTAAATCAGTTACCAAATTAACACTCAGTTTCCATACCTCTAAATACTCATGTATCTTCATTTAAACTCCTAATTACCAGTCCCTAATAAGGATACTGCTGCACGTCTTCTCCAAAAACTTCTTTACGGATGAGTGGCAATGTAGAAATCAACTTTTTCAATCCTTCCACACCCTGCTGTTCTGTATTGTGGGAATGGTAGTCTTCAATTTTAGAAATATCCCGTTCACCTTCAGAGAAATATTTTGCGTAATTCAAATCCCGGTTGTCCGCAGGGATTCGGTAGAAATCGCCCATATCTTCGGCATGAAGCATTTCTTCTCGCGTGCAAAGCGTTTCGTAGAGTTTTTCGCCATGGCGGGTACCGATGACTTTAACGGGAACCTCCTTACCGGTAAGTTCTATAAGTGCCTGCGCCAGGTCACCGATTTTGCCTGCCGGTGCTTTGTTGACGAACAGGTCGCCAGGGTTGGCATTTTCAAACGCGAACAAAACAAGATCTACCGCATCATCCAGCGACATGAAAAACCTTGACATGTTCGGATCGGTAATGGTGATTTTCTCGCCTTTTTTAATCTGATTCAGAAATAAAGGGATTACGGAGCCACGGGATGCCATTACGTTACCATAACGCGTGAGACAAACCACCGTTTCTGTCAAACTTCTGGATTCGGCTACGGCTACTTTCTCCATCATGGCTTTTGAAATCCCCATCGCGTTGATAGGATATGCGGCTTTGTCGGTACTTAAGCAGATCACCTTCTTTACTTTATTGAAAGCGGCGGCGCGAATGACATTCTGGGTACCTTCCACATTGGTGCGCACGGCCTGCATGGGGAAGAATTCACAAGATGGCACCTGCTTCAGGGCTGCGGCATGGAAGACGTAATCCACGCCACGCATGGCCGGTTCTACACTTGAATAATCGCGTACATCGCCGATATAGTATTTAATTTTATCGTTTTTATACTGTACCCGCATATCATCCTGCTTCTTCTCGTCCCGGGAAAAGATGCGGATTTCACTGAAATGGTCAGTTTCGAGAAAACGATTCAGAACGGCGGTTCCGAATGAACCGGTACCACCGGTGATGAGGAGGGTTTTATTTTTGATTTGCATTCTCATATATATTTTCCATTAAAGATAGGTATTTTCGAGTTCTGTCCATACTTGAACCAAATCGTTTGAGATTCTGTATACCACGTTCTACTAGTTGATTGCAGAGGTTTTTGTCACTAATCAATCTATAGATCGCATCAGCATAAGATTCAGCATTTATTGGATTACAAAAGTAAGCAGAATCACTACAAATATCACGAGAAAAGCCCAAATCCGAGGCAACTATTGGCTTTCTCATATACATCGCTTCAAGATACGTAGCTGAGAACACTTCTAATAAAGTCGGTATGAATATTATTTCTGATTTTTCATATAACGACGGAATCTTTCTTAAATCCACTTTACCTAAAAATTCAACATTTTCATTATACTTTTCAGGAAAATTCAGGTCACTTTTATCTAAAGTAATTAAAAATTTGAAATCCTTCAGTGAAAATTTTTCTATGAGAAGGCGGATTATTTCAGGGACAATTGCCATGTTTTTATGTGGGTAATTGGCCGTTAAAAATAAAATATTATGAGTGTTTGTAGGAATATTTTCTATATCGACCCATTTATTTGGTGTCAGGAAAATTTCATTAAGCGTATTTCCTACTGTAAAAGTATCCTTATAAAACTTCTTCCGTTCTACAAAAATTCTGCGTGCATTTTCAGTTTCGAATATCAGTGCATCAGAATATTTTTTAAAGCTATATGTTTTAATAATTGACAGCAACTTATAATGAATTTTTTCTTTAAAGTTAATCTGCTTGAAAAAAGGCGAGTCGGAATAAATTATATATGGTATGGCAAAACCAACTAATTTCGGAAATTTACTTTTATGATATGATGGTCCAAAAAGAGTAAAAATACAATTTGGTTGTATGGTGTCTTCTATTTTTCGAACACTTTTGATTCGTCTAATTTTAGACTTTTCTTCAGAATTACTTAAATAATAAAATCTAAAATTATCAGGAAACACTTCGTGACCAATTACACTCGCTGAATTGACGGATTGTATGATATGGAATTCATGTTTTAGATTCAATTTCTTTAAATCTTTAATAAATGATGCTGCCACTTGTAGTCCTCCACCAGCAAAAAGATTTGAATTGTCAATAATCAATTTCATTCGGTATAGACTTTTACCTGCTCAGTAGCTATTTTAGAAAAATCCATAGTTGAAATATTATACCTAAGCCTATTGTATATATTAAGTTCAGTCATCTGTAATATAGTATCCTGAAGGCTATACTTCACATCAACATTGAAAACCAAACCATTATAATGATCTATTACAACTTCTTCAACACAACCCACTTTGTTGCTAACTATTACCGGCATTCCATTATTAAGGGCTTCCTCTACCACCAGTCCCCAGACTTCTGATGTTGACGGTAAAATAAAGACATCAAAGTCTTGATAATATAAGTGTAGTTGTTGGTTGTTAACGGAACCATGAAATTTAATATTCTGAAGCGCTATAGCCTTTAAGTCTTTGTCTAATGGCCCGAAACCTACGATATGTAAATTTAAATTTGGCAGTTCATTAAAACACCTTATCAGATCCGGTAAATTTTTTTCAGGAGACAGCCTTCCTACATATAAAAAATTCTTTACCATTTCTCTTCTCTCAAAAGATGGCTGTGGCTGAATATTAAATAAGCCTACGCCTTTAGTTTTTTTTATTGCACCACTAAATCCCAATGCTTTTAGCAACTGTATTTGTGACCTTCCCGAGACATACGCACAGTGTGCTCTTTTCAAAAAAAAACTTTTAATCTTTCCCTTTACCCCCTTTGTCTTGGATTCGTAGATACTCGATTCCACAAGTACCGAATTTTTCTTTTTAGGACTAATAAATGCTGCCATCCACAGTAGAGATTCGTCCCAACCTCCTAATATCAGTTCTTTGTAATTTACTGTATAAAACAACTTTAAAAGAAATAAATGACGCCGAATTTTTGACTTATCTCTCAAATCGATATAGTTAAACCTGATCAATTCTTTTTTAAAGAAGTCATTGTTCCTTAATTCGGCAGTTCTCCCTGTAAAAACAACGAATATCTTTTCCTTTTCGGCAATTTTATTGAATAAATTGATTTTATAGAAAGCCGGAAGATTGGTAATTATTATTTTATTGTAAATCATTGCTATAGATTATTAAACCAGAATTTATATGGTAAGAAAGAAATTTTCTCGATTATTTTATTTCCATAGTTAATAATATATATTGTTAAAAAAGAATAAGATATAGCAAACCAAAGAAGAACTAATATAGCACTATTTAATTTATAGACTTTTTTATTAATCAGAAATCCGTAATAAGGAAAGATAAATACCCAGAAGATAAGGAAGAAGCTACTGATTCGCAAGGCACTATTAGGCTCAAATAAGAGAATATTATATAATGCACCACCGACTGTAGTAATAAATATATAATTTTTATTCGCTGGATTGAGATCTATAAGTTTTTTGTAAAAGAAGATATTAAAAATACAAATAGTATAGATAATGATGGGAAGCAAAGTTGGTGCTTTAGAATTCATCTCTATATAAAACTTTACTTGTTCATTAAAATTTTGTGACGCAATCAACGGGAAAACAAAATTCTGCACCATCTCTGAGATGAAAAAAGAAGAGGCAAATAAAACAATATTTAAGGTCTTACCAGACTTCATATTGACTAGAGGATAAAGAATTATTCCCAGCAAGCCTGAACTGTGAAACATGCTAGCAAGGCCTATGGAGATCAGGAAAGGCACTATTTTTTTTTCTACGCAGAATTTGTAGGAGTAAAAAATTAAAGCGCCAGCTAGCGACTGTCTAAGGGTCGATAATGATGCAAAAAAGAATTGTGGATATGAATAAAATATAGCCCAAGACAGTAAGGTATTAACTGAATATTGGTCAATAATTTTTTTAGTCAGAAATAGGATGAGAAAGCCGAAAATAATAAATGCCGCCGGATAAAAACCAATATGATATGTAAAGCTAAAGATAAGTTTACTTAATATTTCATACCGATCTAGATTATTATATTTAATATCCTGTACATACATTTCATAATCCCATCCTACATTGTACCTAAAAATTGTAAATACTAAAAGCATATAAAAAATCAGGATTGAATTACTTTTATTGCGCTTTACATAAGGTATGCACAGTAAAAAAACCATACTAATTATTAAGTATGGCCACAGGTCTATAAAACTGAATTTATAATTCATGTAGATTTTTTAATTTTTCAATTTCAATAATCATCCTTCTGTAAAATGTAGCAGCTTCTGTTTTCCGCAATGAATTATATAAATACAGAAATTTATAGTATCGTGAAATCTGGTTAATCATTTTGCTGTGACTTATCCCTCTGTTTTGTGCAATAATCAGAAAAGACTTTACACCTTCAAGATGTAACTCTATACTCAAGTTACGATCATGCATTTTATGAATATACCCTAACGATTTAGCAAATTTAATCTTATTCTTTTTAGATTTCTTTTTCAAACGATACTGAAGGTCTGATTCCTCACCATATAGGAAAATTTCTTCGTTATATCCGCCAGCTTCTAAAAAAGCTTCTTTCCGTACTGCAAAACATGCCCCGCTGAAACAGAAAAGAACTGAAGTATAATAATTAAAATACACTGCAAACTTATGAAGAACCAACTTTAAAATACTATGTGAAGAAATTATATAAGACGGATTTTTCTGACCAGCAATATTTTCATACTGCTGCATTCCTAATATACCTAATGCAGGATTTTCCTTAAACGATTTACATATGATGTTGAAAACTGGTTTATAAAGTGTTACGTCCGGATTCATTATTAGAATTATTGGCGAAGAAGAATGCTGAATGCCTACATTATTCCCGAATCCATATCCCTTATTTTCTGGCAGTTTAATAAATTTAATAGGCAAAGGAAAATTGTATACGAGAACCTCGGTAGTTGCAACATCTTTACTTGCATTATCAACAACCACCACCTCAATATTATTACCACAGTCATTATATTGTATGATACTATTCAGTGCCTCCCTTAGAACTTCCGAAGAGTTGTAGGTCACAATTATAATACTTAGCTCCTTACTTCCCATAACCAATGGTTTTCAAAATCATTCCTATTTGCTGCTGCATAGTTTTTTCCTTTATTAATAGCAAAAGTGACAAATACAAAACAAAAAAACCACCAGATGTCACAATAAAAAGATACATGTCTATTTCTCCTTTATATAAAAAGTAATAAGATACAGAAACAACCAGCATAATAAAATTTACACTAAGTATTTTATGGAAATTTGAAGTCCATATATTAATATATAATACAGATCTTTTCATAAATATAACCATTATTAAAACAGAAAGTAATTCAGAAAGAACAGCTACTACTGCAGCCCCTAAAAAATCAAAATGTTTGATAGCTTGATAATTCACAATTACGCTGAACACCGCGGAGATTGCTACCGCAATGGTGTAAATTTTCTCTTTATTTTGGGTATAAAGAATAAGATAACCACAGAAATAAGCAATACCCACGATAAAACAAAGCGGAGAAAGGATTTGCATAGCCAGCGCAGAAGGGCGGAAACTATCACCTCCAACTATTTCAATAATTTCATGAGCAAAAAGTGACAGGTAAATACTGAATGGTAAAGCAACTAACATTATTAAATACATCGCTTTAAGAACATATTTTTTATAAGAGCCAATGTCATTCACAAAAAGCGTAGAAAGCCTAGGAAGCATAACTATACCAATCATCGTTATAAGTTCAATCACAAAGCGGACGATTTTATTAGCCACAGTATAATATGCGACACTACTGTTTCCCTTTAATGTACCGATGAGGATCTTATCAAGATGAAGATAAATATTAATGGAAACCGCTGCAAAAAAAATAGTAAATATAGGAGTCATATGCCGCCGGATATTTAAATGGCGAAATAACTCTGGTCTAATATTAAGTGCCCTGAACAGATAAAAGATATTAAGAATATTAGCTCCGCCTAAGATAAAAAGCATTATCGCTACAAAAACCACTTCATCTTTCGGACTTTTTACTAAAAAAATAATGAGCAAAAAGCCAATTATTCTTACGATTACTGTCCGGATAGTAAGATATAATTGGTTTTCCATTCCCTGAAAATACCATTCACTCCCAATATTATTTAGTAATATAAGTCCTCCTAATATTATAAACAGCGTTTTATACGCGGATAGAGAATTCTGATGTATTATAAAACCAAACAGAAGTATATAGGATAAAAAAGTCGTTATAATCAAAATTAAAAAAAGCTCCAAAAATACTTTAGTTCTCTCCTCCACATTATCTCTAACTCTGGCTATAGCTTTAATCCCATAAACCGGTATTCCCAAAGCAGAGAATAAAATTAAATAATTAACGATACTTAATGTATACTCATATTTACCAATAACTTCAACTCCGAGAATCCTATTAGTATATGGCATCATTCCTATTCCTATCAATGCACTGCTAAAAATTCTAACCGCACTAAGAATATAATTCGACCTTAAACTTTGTGTTTTTACTTGTCTCACAGGCGTTCACTTATCTTTTGCAGAAGGCTCTTTTCAACTGCACTATACCCATACCCGTACTTGTTGCCATACCCAAAATAATCTTTGTCCACATCATTCAATACAAAGGCTGTATTTTTTATCTTACCCGATCCTATCTGCTTATTCGCAAAGTCGACCAGTGTTTTTTCTGTGTAACCAGAGCGTGTTACGTACAAGGTAGCATCAGCCATGTGGGATATCAGCAGCGTATCTGTCACCAACATTAATGGCGCGGTATCTAAAATCACATAATCGTATCTGGTCCTGAGTTCTGCCACCAGCTCTTCATAACGCCCGTTCGACAGCAGTTCGGTAGGGTTTGGCGGAATGCTGCCCGAATAGATGACATCGAGATACGGATTGAAAGTGCTCACATGGATCACATCAGACAGATTTGTTTGGTCATCATATAGGAATTCCGTCAATCCAATAAGTCCTTTTCTTGCAGGATTGTAGCGCTGCAACTGCGGATTACGGATGTCTGAACCAATAATGATCACTTTCTTTTTCGGTGTCGCCAACGTAAGTGCCAGATTAACCGAGACAAATGTCTTCCCCTCGCCTTTTACCGTAGAGGTGACAAAAACCACTTTCCCGGTATCCATTTTCGGCAACATAAAGTTCATATTGGTAATGAGGATCCGGAAGGCTTCTGCCATCGGAGAAAGATCATTCAATTCCACGAGTTCATTCTGTCCCTTTTCTACGCGAGGTAATTCAGCAATAACTGGCGCATGTGACAACTTTTCAACATCATGTTTTGATTTGACCTTGTCATTAAAGAGTTCTCTTAGATAAATGAAAACGAACGGCAGTAGCAGTCCAGCAATCAGTGTCGCCAAAAGAATGATCACTTTCTTAGGAGCTACGGGCTCCGGCGTTGCATACGCATAATCTACAATCCTGGCTTTCGGGGCCGTAATAGCTAAAGATATCGCCGTCTCTTCACGTTTTTGAAGCAATAACAGATATAAATTCTCCTTGATTTGCTGCTGTCTTTCAATGCCCCGGAACATTTTCTCTAAAGATGGAATCTTTGATATTTTCCCACTTACCAGATTTTGTTCCGACTGATATTGTTTACGCGCCAGATCAAGACCTGTCCGGTTTTTCTGTAAACTCTGCAAAATAGAATTCTTCAGATTATTGATCTGTCCGGTGATCTCCACAACCGCAGGGTGCTGAGGTGTAGCAGTTTCCAGAAGCCTGTTTCTTTCGAGAACCAAATTATTATATGCGGTAATATTAGCCGTAGCGGTGGGATTTGCCAAACCTACATTTGATGGAAGCGCCTGATAATTGCCTGCCTTACCTACATAACTGATAAGTGCATTAGTCAGTTCGAGTTGCGCATCTGTTTCCAGCTGGCTGGCGCGTGCAGCAGCGGAACTCTCAAGATTAATTTTAGCTTCCGTCTCAATGTCAGAAATCTTGTTTGCTGACATGAATGTTTCTTTTTTGTTTTCTACTTGGCCAAGTTCTTCGGAAACTTTGACTATCCTTTCATCAATGAATTCAAGTGTTTTTCTTGATTCAGAGTTTTTATCGTCAATTGCCTCCTTATTATAAGCTGTCACCAATGTATTCAGGATATCCTTGGCTTTATCGATTTGAGGATAATTCATACCTAAACCAATCACCGTTACATCCTTGTTCACCAAGCTCACATCTACAAGAGATTGTAACTCATTGACACGTGATTCGTTAGAAGCAAAAGAAAGTTTTATATCAGTATATTTTCCAGTTTTGCCCGCGTCAAAGTTGGTATTTTTTGTGATAATGATGTTGGCAAAAGGCAAACTGATGGTTTTTCCTAAAATCCCCTTTGTTTTATAATTCAATTCTTCAGAGACCAGCGTCACTTTATCTCCTTCAAGACTAGCATTGAAAAATTCTTTAGGGAATTTCTGATTTTTCTTTTCATTAATCAAGTGAACGGATACTGGTGACGTTTCACCATACAGTTCTTTTGTAATGAAACCCTCTTCCACGAATACAGCCGTCTGCAAATGCTTTGTAGTCACTACATTACGCATCAGCCTCTTCGATTTCAGTATTTCAATCTCATTATCTACACTGTTGGTACCCATGCCCCCAAGGCCAGAAAGATCCTTCAGCACACCCATTTCGCCCGCAGCAGAACCACTGCTTTTGGCATCCTTAATTAGAACGGTAGATTGAACACGGTAAACAGGTGTAGTGTTTTTCAAATAAAAATAAGCGACTAATAAAGCCAGAAAAGCACTTACAATAAACCACGGCCATTTCCGCAGGTAAGGTTTTATGATTTCATTAATATTGATTTCCGTGTCCGTGTTAACGGGGGTAGAAGTTTCGTGAGCAGAATAATTATCCATTAGAGATAATGATGAGGATTATTTTTTAAAGACTAAGGCGAGAATAGTAACAACGATAGAGGCTACACCGATATAAAGGCCAGCATTGGGATCTAAACGCGCGGTCTTTTCCCTTGTTTTATTTGAAGAGATATAAATGACATCCCCCTGCTTAAGATGATAATAGGGCGAGTTGATAAACGAAGCATCAGTAAGATTAATTCTTTCTTTGGTCATTTCACCATTGATACTCCTTACCACGAGTACGTCATCGCGTTTCCCATACATGGTTAAATCCCCAGCAAGACCAACAGCATTAAGAAGTGTGGTATAACCGTCGGACACAACGTATTGCCCCGGTCTGTTAACTTCTCCCAAGACCGTTACTTTAAAATTTGCCAGACGAACATTCACAGTAGGATTAATGATATATCGGGTAATTTCGTTACGAAGTTCCTGTTTAAACTGTTCAAGTGTTTTTCCGGTTGTAGAAAGATTTCCCACCACAGGAAAATCTATATTTCCTCCGGAATCTACGGTATAAGTCGGTCCTGCGAAAACCGCTTGTCCTGCTGAAGGCAAATTACCGCCAGCCTGTGCGTTCTGAATGATTTCCCCTGAAGAGTAATTTTGGTTAAAAGGTTTGATAACATCCAGATCTTTAGCCGATACCATAATCACCAACTGGTCACCCGGCTGTATGGTAGTAACTGCATTTTGGACTGACACGCCCGTTGCAATATCTTCTATATTTTGCATATAATTAAGGTCACTCGCCTTATTTACGGGCTTGCATGAGATAAGTAGAGAAACTAAGAATATGAGAATTATAACCGGATTTCTATTCATTATAAGTATTTAAAAAATCAAATTTTGCAAATATACAATTCTCCGCTATTTATCCAATGCCTCGTATACGGAATTATTGCTTTTAAACTCCGGCACGATATCTTTCAGGATCTGTACCACCTCAGCTTTCTGATGCCTTAATGTCGCACGAACAATCTTCTTCACATAACCGTCGATTTCCTCAAACTGCATATCGGTATCTTTGGAAATCATAATCTTTTCGTGATGTGTAGGCAATGTAGTAGCATCATCGCTTAACAACTCTTCATAGAGTTTCTCGCCCGGCCTTAAGCCTGTATATATCAGTTTGATATCTATATGTGGCTCAAACCCCGAAAGTTTAATCATCCTAGTCGCCAGATCCAATATTTTTACAGGCTCCCCCATGTCGAAGACAAATATCTCTCCTCCGTTGCCCATAGTACCTGCCTGTAATACTAAATCGCAGGCTTCGGGAATCGTCATAAAGTAGCGTACAATATCGGGATGAGTAATCGTAATTGGACCACCGGCTTCTATCTGTTTTTTGAAATGCGGAATCACCGAGCCGTTCGATCCCAATACATTCCCGAAACGGGTAGTAATAAATTTTGTCCGGTTACCTTCCGTATTCTGTAGCGCCTGTACAAAAAGTTCCGCCGCCCTTTTAGATGCGCCCATCACATTGGTAGGTTTCACTGCCTTATCAGTAGATACCATCACAAAGCGGTTCACCTGATATTCACACGCGAGTGTGGCTACATTTTTAGTACCCAAGATATTTACGAGTACAGATTCGTGTGGATTTTCTTCAATCAGTGGCACATGCTTATATGCTGCAGCATGATAAACCATGGCGAACTGGTACTTCTGGAAAAGTGGTTCCAGCCGATGTTTGTTTGATATATCTGCCAATACAAATTTAAACTCAATCAGTGGAAATCTGGCCCTCATCTCCATTTCGATTTCATAAAGCGGTGTCTCTGCCTGGTCTAGTACCACCACCAAAGATGGATTCAGTTGTGCTACCTGACGCACGATTTCGCTACCAATGGAGCCTGCGCCGCCCGTGATCAGTATTGATTTTCCTTCGTGGCGTATCCTTACCTCATCATTTTCGATATGAATAGGCTTTCGGTTCAATAAATCTTCTATTTGCAGGGAGCGAATGGAATTTCCTTCTAAATCGTTATCCCGAAGTTTCTGTACAGAAGGTGCTTTCAAGACTTTCAGGTCTTTTTCCAGGAAGAGGTTTACCCACGAGTTTATGTCTTCTTTGGTCATTCTTTCTTTTACAAGCAATACCCCATCAATCATCAACTGTTCTTTGGTACTGCGCTCCAGCCTATCACGACTGAGTATCGGTTTTCCCAAGAGATTTGCCAGGCGGTAATCCGGTCTTTGTGTAAGAAACCCTGTCACGTAATAAGGAAGGTTCGGATTATCTAAAATAGCTCTTGCCACCGCTACCGATTGCTCATCAATACCCAGAACTAAAATCCTTTTTTTTAGGGAACTCCGGCGGAACTCACGCGCTAAATGGAAAAATTCTTTTACAAACAGCCTCAGCATGAACATCAGCATAAAGGAGGTAGCGAAAAAAATCGCCAGGAACGGGACTGACATGTAAATCATTCGTTCCCCATAGAAAAAATAATATGTAAAATTAATGACACCCGTTATCGCCGTGGTAAAAAAAGTAGCCAGGAACAGCTTAAAGAGATCAATAAAGGTCGAATGCCTGATGATCCCCGAATAAGTACGAAAGGTAAACATGCATATTACGCTAATCCCAATAATCAGCAGATACATATTTATGCGGTTATAGAATACAGGGCGCGAATGAAAACTCAGTTTTTCAATGAGATAACATGAAAATACGATTGCTGTGGATACTAACAGGATGTCAATGACCAAAATTACCCAGCGGGGCAGGTACCTTACGGAGGAAATGCTCATCATATTATCACCACTGTAGATCTTGTTTCTCAGTTTGTTGCGGACAGCCATTACTGTGGTATTTTAATTTTCGGAATTTGATTTTCATCCATCATGTGTGTTGTGCAATGTTACAAAATATTGTGCGGATATGCTAAACGCAGTTCAGAAATATTCTGTAATTAAGGTGTCATGCATATATTATATACGTCTTTGACCCTTGATCTGGATAAAACACAGTCCCCATTACCTATTTCAAAGTTAAGATATTATGTTAACATTTCCCTCTTTGACAAACTAAGTTTCAGTAAAAGATTTAAGAATACCATAATAATTTTTCCATTAATATTCACGATTGCATCGCTTTTCACTCAATGAAATTCTATTATTACTGTAATCTTAAAACATTAAAAGTCTAATAGTTTATTAGAGTTTTATTGGACTTATAATGTCGTTATATTGAAGATATATAAAAGTTGACCCGTCCTTGACGCGTCCTAAAATAACTTTAATTCTGGCTTAGGCTGATGCTGTTTTTTGAGCAATAAAATCAAAGCATTAAATAAAATTCCGCTATTTTTGTCACAAATAATAGGTATGTATATCATTGATTCGCCTTCGCACGATGCGTATTTTAATATTGCTGCTGAAGAGTATCTGCTTAGCAGATTCCCCAAAGAAGACCTGTTTCTGTTATACGTGAACGCGCCTTCTATCATCGTAGGCAAATTCCAGAATACCCTGGCAGAAATCAACCTGCAGTACGTACAGGAAAAAAACATCAAAGTGGTACGCAGAATGTCCGGTGGCGGCACGGTTTACCACGACCTTGGGAATCTGAACTTTTCTTTTCACACTTTGCTGGGCGAATACGATTTTATGGATTTTTCAGCTTTTACAAAGCCTGTGCTGACATTACTGAACAATCTCGGTGTGCCCGCCGTCCTTAAAGGCAGAAATGATTTACTGGTAGATGACAAAAAGTTCAGTGGTAACGCCAAACTCGCACGACAGGGCAAGATGATCCAGCACGGCACCATCCTACTTCATTCTGAAATGGAAGTCCTCAGCCAGGCGCTTACTGTCAATCCACTGAAATTTGTCGATAAGGCTACGAAATCCACCCGCTCGCGCGTGACCAATCTAAGTGAATACCTGCCGGAACCGCTTTCTACCGAAGCCTTTAAAAAACTGCTTACGGAAGAAATCATCCATAACAACCCGGCAGCCGAACGTTACGAACTAACCCCTGAAGACATAACCGGAATTAAAAAATTAGCCGCCGAGAAATATGAAACCTGGGACTGGAATTTCGGTTTTTCGCCAAACTACAACTTCAAGAAAGGGATTAAAGTGCCGGCAGGTTTTATCGAAGTGCACCTCGACGTAGAAAAAGGAACCATCAAGCAGGCCAAGATATTCGGGGATTTCTTCGCGGAAAACCCGATTGAAGATCTGGAAACACAATTAATCGGTGTAAAACATGAATCTTCGCAGATCAACAAGGTACTTTCTGCGGTGGATATTACGCAGTATTTCGGAAAAGTGGAAGTGGAAGAAATTTTGGAAGCCTTCCTATAACCTAAAAAAATCGAGAGGTTGAAGCGTTTTAAAGTAAAATTTAAAACAGAAACACGTTAGTTGTAACTCAAGCAGATCTCCATAACCTTTAAACGCAGAGGACGATGAGATAATATCGCTATTGTTTCTGTACGGACCAGCTTCCCTTCCAGTCAGCCAGCCGCCAGTTTCCGGCTTTTACGTTGAGATTACCTTCAAGTACAAATCCCGACTGTAGTTTTACCGATTGTAATGCACCGTCGTGCCGCACCATGCCGGAGATAAACGAGTTTTCTGCCCCAAATTGTGAAGTTCGGGCCACCGAAGTATATCCGTTTCTTGCAACTTCGATTGTTAAAGTTCCCTTTTCATCTCCCGAGTAAGTCCCTTGATAAGTCCCTTGATACGGAGATACGTAATTTTCTTCCTCTTTCTCTTCCCAGTATCTGTCTAAAATTTCCTGGCAGGAGGTGAATGTAAGTACCAATAATAAGGGTAAAATTGTCCTGGTTTTCATCAGCGTATTTAATTCAAATGTAATAAAAAATTGGATTGAATCTTATAATTTCTAATTTTGCTGAAATTTCCAGCATATGCAGCGTGCCTCTATTTATTTCCTAGCCGGGACAGCCATAAGTTTCCTTCTGAATTATTTTCTATTGGGCAGCAAGGGCTGGGAACTGGATTTGTATTACAGTGTGGCGTTCGGTACGGCGTGGGGCATGGCTTACTTTCTTGATGATGTTAAATTCACTTTGAAGCAGAAGTTAGGTTTTTCATTTATTTCCATGATTTTACTTGTTGCATTAGGAACTGTTCTCTTCAATCTCGAATTAGCTGTACCATCGATTATTAAATTCTCCATGGTTTTTGTTGTTTATTATATTATAGCAAGCTTCAAGGCAAGCAAATCTTTACGGAGTAAATAGATTGAAAAATACTAAAAGTTTTGGAACACACAATCAATTCATCCAATTAAGCGTAAGATTTTCAATTCCTTAGCATAATATTTCCAGAAACATTTCCAGTTTCAAATAAAATCTTTACCTTTGCACACCCTTTTTAAGGGAAAATTATGTTTAACCGTAAACGAAAAAGTGTGAATACATTAAGTTACAAAACCGTTTCAGCTAACAAAGCTACCGCTAATAAAGAATGGGTTGTGGTAGACGCTGAAGGACAGCCTCTTGGCCGATTGGCTTCGAAGGTTGCAAAGATTTTGAGAGGAAAGCACAAGACGAATTTTACGCCTCACGCAGACTGCGGAGATAACGTGATCGTTTTGAACGCTGGGAAAGTAACCCTTTCCGGAAACAAGTGGGCTGACAAGACTTACATCTGGCATACAGGTTACCCTGGTGGTCAGAAGTCTATGACTGCACTCGAACTTCAGAAAAAAGACTCCCTGAAAGTATTGGAAAAATCTGTAAAAGGTATGCTTCCGAAAAACAGACTGGGATCTATCCTGTTCTCTAACCTTTATCTGTATGAAGGGACAGAGCACAAGCACGAAGCTCAGCAGCCAAAAGTTATTAATATTAACGAAATCAAATAATTAATATGTCAACAGTTCACAAAATCGGAAGAAGAAAGACTTCTGTTGCAAGAGTGTATGTGAAACCAGGGTCTGGCGTGATTACCATCAACAAAAAAGATTCGAAAGAATATTTCGGGACTGATGTATTGGTGTACAAACTGAACCAGCCTTTCATCCTTACCGAAACTGCAGGTCAATATGATGTTACCGTAAACGTATTCGGTGGCGGTATCACTGGCCAGGCAGAAGCCATCAGACTAGGGATTTCCAGAGCGCTTTGCGAAATCAACGCAGAGTACAGACTATTGCTTAAGCCGCACGGTCTTCTTACCAGAGACGCCAGAATGGTGGAAAGAAAGAAACCAGGTCAGAAGAAAGCAAGAAAGAGATTCCAGTTCTCGAAACGTTAATTCAGGAGATTCAAGATTCAAGACACAAGATTCAAGACTATATTTGGAGATTTTGGTTCTCGGCTCTTGGCTCTATTATCTAATCAAAAAAATGCCCCGTTTAGTTTAGCACCCAAACATTTCTCCCATCTAAAGAAATTGTTGTTTGCAGAAGAGCGGAACGTAAACTAAAAACAAAAAAGTGACATGGCAAAAGCAAATGTTAAAGACCTTTTAGAGGCAGGCGTACACTTCGGTCACATGACCCGTAAGTGGAACCCAAATATGGCTCCATACATCTTCATGGAGAAAAACGGTATTCACATCGTAGACTTACATAAAACAGCAGTGAAATTGGACGAAGCCTGTGCAGCTTTGGAAAAAATTACTTCTGCTGGCAAAAAAGTTCTTTTCGTAGCTACTAAAAAGCAAGCTAAGGAAGTTGTTGCAAAACATGCAACTGAACTTAATATGCCATACATTACTGAAAGATGGCCTGGTGGTATGCTTACCAACTTCGTTACCATCCGTAAGGCGGTAAAGAAGATGAACCAGATCGATAAAATGAAGAAAGACGGTACTTTCGAAACTTTATCTAAAAAAGAAAGACTACAGGTTGACCGTCAAAGAGCGAACCTGGAGAAAAACTTAGGTTCTATCTCTGACATGGTACGTCTTCCGTCAGCAATCTTCGTTGTTGATATCATGAGAGAGCACATCGCGGTAACTGAAGCTAAAAAATTGGGCATCCCAGTTTTCGGTATCGTAGATACGAACTCTGACCCAAGAAAAGTGGATTTCGTAATTCCCGGAAATGATGATGCTTCTAAATCTATCGATATGATCCTGAGCGTAGTTTCAGATTCTATCAAAGAAGGTTTATCTCAAAGAAAAGCAGACAAAGAAAAATCTAAGGAAGAAGGCGAAAAAGTATCGGCTGACGCTGATGCAGATTTCGATAATGCTGCAGAATAAGATTTTATCTTAAATAAGAAAAGCTCAGATTATTTCTGAGCTTTTTTTGTTTTTATCACCTTTATTTTATGCGAAACTTAATATACGTAATGGTTTTACCTTTCGCAGAAAACAATCCCTCGTAATAAGTTTTTATTTCCCGTAGCAACGGTGTTTCCGGATCATATTCCGGTGCGCCGTAAATATCGTGATGGGCAGAAATAATTTCGTGGCCAAGCCCCTGAAGTAAACCTAGTGTATAACCATGCAGAAATTCCGAATCGGTTTTAAGGTGCATGATGCCGCTGGATTTCAGGATTTTTTTGTAACGCTCCAGAAAATCAGGATGCGTCATGCGGTGCTTCGTGCGGCGGTATTTTATCTGCGGATCGGGGAAGGTAATCCAGATCTCATCTACCTCATCTGTGGCAAAAAAACAGTCGATAAGCTCAATCTGTGTTCTCAGGAATGCCACGTTGTCTAAACCTGTGTCCACCGCTTCTTTGGCCCCGAACCAAAAGCGTGCGCCCTTGATATCGACACCGATGAAATTTTTCTCAGGAAACGCTTTTGCCAACCCTACAGAATACTCGCCTTTGCCACAACCCAACTCCAACACGATGGGATTGTTATTTTTAAACACCTCATCACGCCATTTCCCTTTCAGGTGGTAACCACTGATGGCCTCTTCCCTGGTCGGCTGAAAAACGTTTGGAAGTGTTTTGTTTTCATCGAATCTTTTCTGTTTATTCTTACCCATTATGTTCTGTTTGAAACGTGCAAAAATAGCTAATTTTTGGGCAAATACGTTATGCTACATCCGTATAGCCTTTCCGATAGGTTAAAAATATTATTTAGGTATTTCCATTAAAGTGGAGTTGCGCAGCCGACGCTGGTAAATCGGCAGATACTTTTCGATATAAATACCAATAGCTTCGTAATTATTGGCGGAAAGATAGGGGCTGAGGTTTTCTGAAGTATATACAAACTGCAGAAAGTTACCAATCATCTGTGCGGGGATTTTCAGGGTGATGAAATATTCGGTACCGTAATAGGTATGAATTTCGGCAACTGCCTTGTTCATCCGTTCATATTGGTTGGCGCGCTCCTGTTTCTTGCGTTCGCCGGAGAGGATATCAAATATACTTTCTAAACTGAAAGTTAGGCCACCACCTGAAAAACCCGCTACGGGTAACTGTGGCGGCGTACCATCGCCTTTCGGAACCGGAAGACCAATCATCTGTTGCAAAGCGAGGGTCTTTTCGCCATTTTTAAGTGAACTTACATCTTTACGCAAATTTCCGGTAGGCTTGAATTTACTTATAACGACTTCCTGAATATCGTAGTACGCAATTTTGAGCTCTACAAAGTTCGAGGGGTTTGCAAGGTCCTCAGCCGTAACTTTTACATCTTTACGGTCTGTCACAATGGAAGTGAAACGGATGATATCGCCGGGTTTGGCAGGAATTTTAAATGCACCAAAATAATCGGTGTAAACAGTACTTTGCGATGTAAGGTTGGTGACATACACCTGATTGAGATAATAAACTGAATTATCGCGGATGATGATTTCGCCGGTGAAAAACTGTGCACGCAGACCACTGATGAACAATAAGATGACGAGCAGGAAAAACTTCTTCATAGAGTCCGTAAAAATAACTCAATTTTAGTACAGTTCTATGACTAATGGCGTACGGCATGGGTTAAAGTTTGGTTAAAATATACCAAATAAAGATAAAATTCGGCACAGTTACTTCCAATCGCCTTTGCAATACATATCACGCTGATATATAACAAAAAAATCCCCGGTGAACTGCCGGGGATTGGATATGAGGTAAGAATCAATTACTTCTTGATGAACTTCACTTGGCTTGTTTCACCTCTGTTCTGGATAGAAATAATGTACACTCCTTTTGATAGTTGTGAAACCTGTACTTTATTATCAATGATTTTACCTTTTGCTACGGCTTGGCCGGTAACATTGTAAATAGTGTAGGTAGCGCTGTCAGTAACCTTCGTAATGTTCAGTACATCAACAGCCGGGTTCGGGTAAACCTGTACCGCATTATTTTTTACCAAATCATTCGCCGCAAGGTTTGCCGATATTTTCACCGCATAATCCTCTACTTCACCATAACTAAAACTTTTACATGGTTGTAATTGCCTAGCATTAGACAACACGACCCTCATCCCTACCGGTTTTTCACCTGCATAAGCATCGGCTGGCACAGCGAAATTTTTTGTTTCCGGTGTCGTTTTATTTAGAGAAGTGCTCATGATCATTTCAGTGTCTTCATAGATTCCGTTACGGTTGAAATCAATCCAAACCGTAATCGCTTCATTATATTTAGTGCCAACCCATTTTTTAGTCACTGAGATTATGTTGTTGGTTGTCCCTTGTTTGAGGTTAATCATTCTTGCAGTATCCCCACTGTAATTAGAATAAGTAGTAGCTCCCGAATTGCTTGACATTACGGTACCGCCATCCGGGGTTACTGTTACATTAGAAATGTACTCATAAGAAGCATCGCTTGAAGTCATTACACAATATGGTACAAGTAACGTGGAGAAATTAGCTGTTGTCGTATATGTACCTACGTTACCCGAACAAACGGCTGCAACCTGCACATTATACGTGGCATAATCCTCCAGATTGGTCATTGTGAAGTAAGCAATATTTACAGGAACTTCTGTCCAAGCAGCATCAGCAGCTTTCTTATATCTTACCATATAAGTCGCGCCTGACATGGCATCCCAGTTAAGGACGGCTGTATTATGCGTAATGTCAGAGACCACTAAATTAGTAGGAGCGCTACCATCACAAGCAGCGATCTGCGAAACTGTGAGCGGCGCTATCGTATAAAATACATTTCCGATGGCTGATATCCGAAGTTTTATTGTTGCACCTGAGGATAACGCAGGAAAATGAAAGTCTTCCTGACCATCATTAGGCGTTGATGCTGCCAATACCGTCCATGTCGCACCATTGTCTGTTGTATAATCAATCTTCACGTTTGCTGCATTGAACGGAGCCACATTTGTGCCTTCCACATTCCAATAGAGTGGACCTGGGGCATTATTATAGACTTTAGTCGAAATAATTTTAAATGGACCGTTATTGCTTACCGTTACTTTTTGTAAGACACTCTGTGTCTGCTGTTGTGCGACATCAGGATGATTATCGCGTACCGTTACCTGGAAGTTTTGCACTCTGGCAACAGTAGAAACCGCTTCCCAGTCGGTAGTGTTCTTGGTATTGCCCGCCAATACGGTTGAAAACTTAGGGAAATAACGTACAGGGCTGGGTGTTGGCAGCCAGGAACGGAAGCTCGGTCCGTTTGTAAGTGTGCCAAGGTTTTGGGCATTGGTAGGTGTAATAGCATTATCTACCTGCTCCCATGTATAGGTAAGCGCATCGTTCTCCGCATCTGTAGCTTGTGCAGTTAACACAAACGGAGTCCCCTTCGGAATGGTAAGTTCTCCCATGTTTGAAATCACCGGTGGGTTGTTGGTGATGTTGGTTTCGATATCGCAAGTTTTAGCCACCAAATTGTCCTGCACCTGTTTGATGGACGCATAATGGAAATAGGCATCAGAATGCTGCTGCACATCAGTATTACCCGTTATGCCTGCATATCCCATAATAGTACTTCCCGATCCTGGTTCTACATTAACTCCTGTACCCGACTCTAAACTCATGGAAAAAGTATGGTTAGCGCCTAACTGATGTCCGATTTCGTGGGCTACATAATCAATATCAAACGTATCACCCGCTGGGATGCCATTAGCCGGAGAAGTAAACGCTGATCCTTTTGCCTTAGAAGTTGCTGTTGCAGGGTTTATACATACACAACCAATACAGCCGGCGTTACCACCACCGCCAGAGGCACCAAACAGGTGACCAATATCATAAGCATTATTGCCAATTTTTGATGTAAGTGTCTTCTGTAACTCAAGATTCCAAGCTCCATCAGCACCTTGTGCCGCAGGAGAGTAAGGGTCTGTGGCCGCGTTTTCATAAATAAGCTCAGGGAAATCCTGCAAAATTAACCGAAGCGCAAAGTCCTTTTCAAAAACACCGTTCGTTCTGGTCATTGTAGCATTAATCGCTGCCAGCGCGTTGGCTACACCGCCGAAATAGGTGGTATATTCACCAGTTACAGATATAGCAATACGCATGGTCCTGAATTTCTTATCAGACGCTTTGCTAAACTCAAGCGGGCTATTCGTAAATGATTTGTTATCAGAGAACAGCTTATCCATCTGCTGTTTGTTAGCCGGGGCTTCACTGGTTGAACACACAAAGGCGCGGTCGCTCTCGGTTTTATTGGTTTTCGGAATTACTCCGTACACGGTTTTTTGCCTGTTCTGAGGCTCAATGAACTCGTATTTGCCATTGCGGACAATCATGGACTGAAAGTCGTTGGGAGCCACACTAAAACGTACGTACGCTGTAGGGTCATCAATCCCTACTCCGACGTAAGAACCCAATTGATAGCGGTCTGCAAGGGATTTCACCACTACCGGTGCGCTGTACACCGCGAACCTTTCTATCTTTCCGGTAAGCGTGGGCAGTTTAATTTCTATAGGCGCAGCACCTTTGCCTGTTTCACTTGCTTTTGTAAGCGTGGATCTTATCGCGTCAAGATCCAATGAATAATAACTTCTGGCATTGGCCGTCGGTTGAATTCTTTCTCCCTGCATGGTTGTGGGACTCCATTGTGAAAACGCAGCCGTTGACATTAACCCGCAAAGTAAAGAGGTAAAAATTCTCTTCATATGATTAATAATTTAATTATTCAAATGTAGAGCATTTTTTTCTTTGGTAAAAGAAAAATTTTTAAATATCAATAAAGATAATAGAATAATTTATATCAAACCCCATTTTAAATAAGCACATTATCAGCGCGGATGGAATATTGATGAAAAATAAGCAATCAGATGAATCTACACATTATTTATAGGAAAACCCCGAAATAATCATCTGATGTTTCTCATTTAATTAAAAATAGTAAGCGATATTCCAAGAGAAGCCCATATTGAATTTTGCGGAGCTACGACCGAATCCTGGTACAATCATCGGCTCAATATCTTCCTGTTTTGTAGCATACAGCAGATATTTAGGCTGTAGGTTGACATCTATATAAAAAGAAGATTCAAATAGCTGTACACGGCCGCCTATGACCGCCTCCAGCCAATAAGAACGCTGTGAACTCTCTGGAAAGGAGGCAGAGGTATCGCTTCCCCCGAAACCGCGCACCGGAACTTTTTCATATTCCTGGGTATAGACAGAAGCCGCTGCTTTTGCACCTGCATAAAAGCCATTTAAAGGATTCTCGCGGTCATCGGCCAGCATATAAAAGCCACCCAACTTTATAAACGCACCCGAGGCCTGTGCATCATACCCATTCTTCTCATACACATTCTTCTCGAAACCTGCATCGGCTACCGCATGAATATGGCGTGACACCCGAGACGACACAAACGCCTGAAACACTTTACGGTCAGAAAATGCCGCCATCCCTGCATTCAGCACATCAATGCCTACCATGAAATTAGGTTTATAATCCCATTTTGATTTCAGGCTATCCACAGGTTTTTGTGCTGCAAGCAGACAAAATAGGAAACTAAAAAAGCAGGAAAAAGTGAGTCTTAGATTCATCGGTGATTTGACTTTGGTTCTGTTCGATTCCGAGAACGGTGCCGGCGCCGGATAAAGTGGCACTTACGTTTTCATAAACTTTCTTAATGCCACAGGCTGGCGATACATACGCTGATTTGGTGGTATAACGTACGTCTATTTCTGTATTGGTGGCTGTAGAAGACAAGCCTACAAAAACTTTCGTTACCGATGCATCATCAACGCGCAGTGGTACGAAAACCGAGTCAG
The DNA here is from genome assembly GCF_003692615.1 of Chryseobacterium sp. 6424. Classification (NCBI taxonomy): domain Bacteria; kingdom Pseudomonadati; phylum Bacteroidota; class Flavobacteriia; order Flavobacteriales; family Weeksellaceae; genus Chryseobacterium; species Chryseobacterium sp. 6424. The sequence goes on along the minus strand of NZ_CP023540.1, from coordinate 466,495 downwards.
TCCTTGTTCTGGCAGCAATTACGGGCACTAAACCATTGCCGTAATCTACTTTTACAAAAACAGAATCTAACGTGCGGAGTTTGCCGCTGGACTGTGTTTTAAACTTCAGTTTCATACGGGGTGTAGCTTCACCGCTGAGGCAAATATCATCATCGCTGCCACACGATACGATAAGCAACAATAAAAGTAAACTTGTAAAAAAAGATGGCAATTTCATGGATCTCCTATCTATATCTTCACCAAAAGTGCAATATTTTCCACATGATGTGTTTGCGGGAACATATCGACCGGCAAGATTTTCACCAATTTATAGTGTTCTTTCATCAACGCTAAATCGCGGGCTTGTGTGGCAGAGTTACAGCTCACATATACAATTTTCTCTGGTGCCAGTTTCAATATCTGCTCTACCACTTTCTGGTGCATACCATCGCGCGGCGGGTCGGTAATCAGCACATCGGCTTTAGGGTGATTGGCTAAAAACTCATCATTAAAGATGTCTTTCATATCCCCACAATAAAAGGTGCAGTTGGTTAACCCATTGAGCCTGGCGTGTTCCTTCGCCGCATTGATGGCCTCCTGAACAGACTCTATCCCAATAACTTGCTTGGCATTTCTGGCGACATACTGCGCGATGGTCCCAGTACCGGTGTAAAGGTCGTACACAACCTCATCGCCCTTTAAATCCGCAAAATCCAAAGTTTTGCGATATAACTCAAGGGCCTGCTTATAATTGGTTTGGAAAAAGGATTTCGGACCTATCTTGAACTGTAAGCCATCCATTTCTTCCATTAAATAGCCATCACCATGATAGGTTACGACATGTTGGTCGTAGATGGAGTCGTTTTGCTTGGAGTTGACGCAATATACGAGCGTTTTGATCTGCGGAAACTCATTGAGCAGAAAATCAAATAGTTTTTCACGGTTTTCCTGTTCATCACGGAACAACTGAAACAGCACCATCCACTCCCCTTTTGAGTTTTGGCGAAGCATCAGCGTACGAAGGAAGCCTGTTTGCGCTTTCACATCGAAAAATTCGAGTTCGTGCGCGACCGCGTACTGCTTTACGGCCAGGCGAATATAATTGGAAGGATCTTCCTGCAACCAGCATTCTTTCAAATCAAGGATTTTACTCCACATGCCAGGAATATGGAAACCAAGCGCATCGCGGTTACCGAAATTTTCTTCGGAACTGATTTCTGTTTGAGTCAGCCAGCGTGCGTTAGAGAAAGAGAACTCCATTTTATTGCGATAAAAATAAGGTTCGGGACTGCCAAGTATCGGTAATGTTTCAAAATCCTCGATTCCGCCGATTCTTTTGATATGGTTATACACCTCATCCTGTTTATAGGCCAACTGTTTTTCGTAAGAAAGATTTTGCCATTTGCAGCCGCCACACACGCCAAAATGCACACATCTTGGCGTTACGCGATTTGGTGAAGCGACTACGATTTCGGTAGCCTCTGCCTCGATATATTTAGATTTAGATTTCTTCACCCTCGCATTTACCACATCACCCGGTACCGCACCGGCGACTAGGATGGTTTTGCCCTCTTCAGTCTTACCTATGGCAACCCCTTTGGCGCCGGCAGAGAGCAGCTGTATATTTTCGAGGATCAGATTTTTATTTTTCTTACGCATCAGTATATTTAATGTCACAAAAGTAATATTTTAAAATAAAAGAGGCGGCGTAGAATGGCAAACACTATTGATTAGTCATAAAAAAACCTGCCTTTGAAAGGCAGGTTCTATAATTGTTTCGATTTTATTATTTGGCAGGAGCATTTTCTGGTTGCGGCGCCAAAAGATCGTTCTGTAACTGAACATCGGGCTGTACCGTGGGCGCTTTCAGACCAGATATCTTATCTAGGGTAGATACGATTTCAGGATCACCTAGGTTGTAGAAGATTCTGCTGGCTATCTTACCATTTTTATCCACTACCACGAAAGATGGCAATTTAAAGCCGTAAATACCCAAATCTTTCGCGATTTGCGAATTCAGGCCACCTTCGCCATATACATTGGCTCCGGGGATTCCTTTAAGCATGGCATTGCTGGTTTTAATGAACTGCTCTTTGGTATCATCTAAATTAACGAAAGCGAAATCTACCTTTGATTTATAGAAATTCACTACTTCGCGAAGCACAGGCACAGTCCCCTCAGAAATATAAGGATTCCATGAGGCGTAGAAAGTTACCAGTGTCGGTTTCGCCTTAGCTTCACCTATTTTAAAGGCACTACCATCCTGCTTGATGAGTTTGGCGGAAGAGAAGTCTTCTCCTGCCTTAGGACCTGCGATGACAAACTGTACGCGCTGCAATTCTTTCTTAATCTCTGCGTCTTTTATTTTTTCATTAATGATCTTAGAGATTTTCGCTTGGTTTTCAGACGTCATACCCGGTGCAATGTCTCCACTGGAAAGTACAAATGCCAACAGATAGTCTTTGGTAAGTTGCTTCATTTCTTTTTTGCTGTCCAAAAATTTCGCAAAAATTTCTGATGGAAGTTCTGTACCTGTAGGGTTTTGGGCCATCGCGTAATCCTGAAATTCCGGGCTTATTTTGCCAAGCAGATAATTTCGGTACACTGGCTGGTTGCGGAGCATCTTTTCTTCATTACCTGTAAGTTTCGCCTCCATATCGGTAAAGTTTTTAGACACTTTATAAGAAGGGTTCTGCGTAGCTTGCGGATGATTCATCTCATATTGAGCCATCAACCCAAGGATGCTGGCTTTCAGCTCATCTTTTTTGAAGTCTATAACTCCTTTATCGGCGGATGTTTTCTTAGCGGCCGCATCAATACCTGCTTCTATATCGGCTTGTAGTTTCTCAGTTTGCTTCAGGAAGTCTGCTTCTTTTTTAGTCACAAGTTCCCCAACGTTGATTTTCGAAGCGTAATTTTGGGTGAACTGCTGCACTTCGCGTATAAAATCATTATTGTTTTTTGCATCACCGGTAATGGTAAACTGGTTTGGGAAATTACTTGCCTGGCCAGAGATATTCAGCTGCTGCCCGCCTTTCAGGTAAAGCATAGCGGTTTTACCGGCGTAAGTCATGAGGTACATGCCGTCTTTTGGCGCTTCGAAACTTCCGGAAAAGCTTCCTTTACTGTCCACACCTAGATTTACCAGCGGAAGCGTAGCGACACCAGAGGCTTCAATGAACTCTATCCTTTCCAGTGGCGAGCCGCCTGCAAAATTGCCTTTTACCTCTACTTTTTTTGCACACGACATGGCACTGATGGCCACCAGAAGCATTAAAAAATATTTACTCATTATGTAATTTTAATTTGAGCAAAAATAAGGTATTTAAAAGTGTTTTTGTCGCAGGGATAAAATATTTTGTGAAAATTTAACAAAGAAAAAACCACTTTGATGAACAAAGCGGTTGTAGTTGTGTCGTATGTTATAAATACTATCCTCTGTCGAGGTTGGCTGACATAAACTCGCGGTTCATGCGTGCGATATTTTCCAGGGAAATCCCTTTAGGACATTCTACTTCGCAGGCCCCGATATTGGAGCAGTTCCCGAAGCCTTCCTCATCCATGGCTTTCACCATATTCAAGACTCTTCGTTTGGCTTCTACGCGGCCTTGCGGAAGTAAAGCGTACTGAGACACTTTAGCGCCGACAAACAGCATGGCTGAGCCATTCTTACAAGTAGCTACACAGGCGCCACACGCGATACACGCGGCAGCATCCATAGCTTTGTCCGCATCTTCTTTAGGTACCAAGATTGCGTTTGCATCTAAGGTATTGCCTGAAGTGTTTACTGATACGAAACCGCCGGCTGCCATAATACGGTCGAACGCGCTACGGTCAACCACCAAGTCTTTAATTACTGGGAAAGCAGCGCTGCGCCAAGGCTCGATGTGGATGGTTTCGCCGTCTTTGAACATTCGCATGTGTAACTGGCAAGTGGTGATGCCGGTGTCGGGCCCGTGTGCTCTACCGTTGATATAAAGTGAACACATTCCGCAAATACCTTCGCGGCAATCGTGGTCGAAAGCAATAGGCTCTATGCCCTCATTGATGAGGTTTTCATTGAGCATATCGAGCATCTCAAGAAAAGATGAATCTGTGGACACATCAGAAATCTTGTATGTTTCAAACTGCCCTTTTGATTTATTGTTTTTCTGTCTCCAAATTTTCAGAGTCAGGTTTAATCCTTTTTTTGCACTCATATTATTTTAACTTTTTGGAGATTAGTTTTTTACAGGCTTGTCAGCATTTTCAAACTTCCACGAAGAATCCAGAACTGTGATCTTAGCCGAACCACTGGTTTTAAGCTCATCATATTTAGCCATACCTTTCTTAATATTCTCTGATTTATCTTCGCTATTCGGCTCGTATATTTGTTTTTTGGCGCCTTTAACAACTTGATAGAAAAGTCTCTTATCGCGGAATTCATTTGAATTTAAAGGCTTCAAGCTTACGCTTGCGATGAATGCTCCCATCTGGCCCTCCGCGTTCAGCACATACACTGAGTTTGGCTCGAGATCCGCTTCTACAAAATCACGGTTTTCTGATGCAGCCCAAAAAATATGTTTTCCTGGCTCGCATTCATAAACTAAATATTTAAATCCGGAAAGCGCACCTAAAAACTTATCACCATCATATATCCGGAAATTGACCAGTGGTCCCGCACCTGTTTTTAAGACATATACCAGCGCTTTGCCTTCTGAAGGCTTTTCGATGGCTTGTGTAGTGACTTTCTGTGAACTTATGAAATTGCAACTTAGTATAAATACGAAAAGTAGCAATGCTTTATTTAAAATCTTCATTCCTTATTATTTATAACTTCTTGTTTTAACTTCGATATTCTCGTAAATGAGTTCTTCTTTGTGCATGATTTCCTGCTTAATATCCGGCCCGCGGTATTCCCAGGCGGCCACATACTTAAAGTTTTCATCATCGCGCTCAGCTTCACCTTCCGGCGTAGCATGATCCCAACGGAAGTGCCCACCACAGGATTCTTCGCGGTTCAGTGCGTCGATCGCCATCAGTTGTCCTAACTCCAGGAAGTCTGCCACACGTAATGCTTTTTCAAGCTCCATGTTCATTTCGTCGTTAGTCCCAGGAACTTTTACATCTCTCCAGAATTCTTCGCGTACTTCTTCGATTTCTTTGATAGCTTCCTGTAAACCTTCCGGTGTACGGCCCATCCCTACTTTGTTCCACATGATGTGTCCCAATTTTTTGTGGAAATAATCTACCGAGTGTTTTCCGTTATTGTTTATAAAGAAATCAATCTGTTTTCTCACCTCTTTCTCTGCTTCCTCAAACTCTGGTGTAGTAGTTGAAATCGCACCCGTTCGGATATCTGCTGATAAATAATCCGCGATGGTATAAGGAAGTACAAAGTAACCGTCGGCCAGACCTTGCATTAACGCGGAAGCGCCAAGTCGGTTCGCACCGTGATCTGAAAAGTTAGCTTCACCAAGAACGAAACATCCCGGGATGGTTGACTGCAGGTTATAATCTACCCAAACGCCACCCATTGTGTAGTGAACGGCCGGGTATATCTTCATTGGAGTTACGTAAGGATTATCTGCGGTAATTTTTTCATACATCACGAAAAGGTTACCATATTTTTCCTCTATCCAGGCCTTTCCGAGGTCATAAATAACCTGTTCTGAAGGGTTGTGGATGTTCATTTCAAGAGCTGCCTCTTTTCCTTTTTTCATGATTTCCGTAGAGAAATCAAGGTAAACGCCTTCTTTAGTATCATTATTTTCAATACCGAAACCAGCGTCGCATCTTTCTTTGGCCGCTCTGGAAGCCACGTCACGCGGAACCAGGTTTCCGAATGCCGGATATCTTCTTTCAAGATAATAATCGCGGTTTTCTTCGGCAATATTTTCTGGTCTCAGTTTTCCTTCGCGGATCGCCACTGCGTCTTCGATGTTTTTTGGCACCCAAATTCGACCGGAGTTCCTTAGAGATTCCGACATTAAGGTCAATTTAGACTGTTGTGTGCCGTGTACTGGGATGCAGGTCGGGTGAATCTGCACGTAGCAAGGGTTTGCGAAATACGCGCCTTTTTTGTGAATTTTCCAGGCAGCGGAAACGTTGGATCCCATCGCGTTGGTAGAAAGGAAGTACACATTACCATAACCACCGGAAGCGATCACCACGGCGTGTGCGGAATGTCTTTCGATTTCGCCGGTCACGAGGTTTCTGGCGATGATTCCACGTGCTTTTCCATCTACGATTACCAGTTCAAGCATCTCATGACGGTTGTACATTTTGATGCGGCCTTTACCGATCTGACGGCTCATGGCAGAATAAGCTCCTAAAAGCAACTGCTGCCCGGTTTGTCCTTTCGCGTAAAAAGTTCTTTTTACCTGTACACCACCGAACGAACGGTTATCAAGCTGGCCGCCGTAATCCCTACCGAAAGGTACGCCTTGGGCCACACACTGGTCAATGATGTTTGCGGAAACTTCAGCAAGCCGGTAAACATTGGCTTCGCGTGCACGGTAGTCGCCACCTTTGATGGTGTCATAGAACAGACGGTAAGTAGAGTCACCGTCGCCCTGATAATTTTTGGCTGCGTTGATACCCCCCTGAGCGGCGATAGAATGCGCTCTTCGGGGAGAATCCTGATAGCAGAAAGCTTTTACGTTATAGCCCTGTTCAGCTAAGGTTGCAGCAGCAGAACCGCCCGCAAGGCCGGTCCCCACAACGATGATATCGATCTTGTCTCGGTTGTTAGGCGCTACAAGGTTCATGTGGTTTTTATGGTTGGTCCACTTTTCGGCCAAAGGACCGTGTGGAATCTTTGAATCTAATTTGCTCATCTGAAGAAATATTAAATTTTAAATCTTAAATTTTAAATTCACCTTTAAAACTTAATTTTTTATTGAGTTAAGAAATGAAATACTGCAATGAAGATAAAACCTGCAGGAATTAAAATTGAATACCACTTCCCAAGGGTTTTAATTGTAGGCGTGTACTTCGGATGTCTGGCACCGATTGACTGGAAAGACGACTGGAAGCCATGCGCCAAGTGCAGCCCTAACAGTACAAAAGATACGACGTACAGTATCACCCGCCAGATGTTACCGAAACGCTCGTGCAGTTCGCCCCAGTATCTTAAGTTGTCCACCTCATTTCTTTCGATGTACTTGAAGTTGATCTCGTGCCACCAAAAATCATACATATGGAGCACCAGAAAAGCCAAAATAACCAAACCAGAGATCAGCATGTTGCGCGACATCCAGCTAGAGTTAGCGGCACCGTTGTTCACGGCGTACTTTACCGGGCGTGCCTTGCGGTTCTTAATCTCGAGGATGAAACCAAGCACGAAATGAAAGATTACTGCAAACCCAAGAACCGGTTGCATAATAAACTGAATAAGAGGGTTGTACCCCATAAAATCAGAAGCGGCATTGAAGGCATCTGGCCCAAATACCGACAGAAAATTCACCGTGAGGTGCATGATAAGGAATATAAGCAAAAACATTGCAGATAATGCCATTGCATACTTTCTACCAATAGTAGAACTCGTTAATCCTGCCATATAATAAGTGTTTAATTTGAATTTTCAACAAAGTTAAAGAATGTTAAGCATGATGTAGGTGAGAATTGTCAGAATGAAATAGTTTGTAATGTTTCTAAATAACATCATCGCCCAACGCAATCATTTGAAATCTTTAAAACTATATATTTTACCTAATACTCGGATTTGGGTGATGCTTTCAGGGATTTTCCTTACTTCATAGTTTTGCGTCCGTCTGGACGTCAGGTAAGGTTCTATGATATATTTCGAAATGCGCTCCATTTCCAATGTTTCGGGAATCAAAAATACCACTTTATCTTTTTCTTTCACAGAAATGAGCTTCTCTCTATAATATTCATGTACCAAGACCTCATCAAAACGTTGCGCACGGTAATTCAGCATCAGTCTCAAAGTTATAAATAAGAGGACAAAATACACAACCCGCAGGCTGTTTCTTATATTAAAATTAAGAATCACCGCACGCAGGAAAAATATGATGACGCCACTCACCAAAAGTTCTGGAAGCGACAACGGGATCATCTTCACAAAAGCAAAATCCGCGTCCGCGAAAAAGTGGACCGATTGCAATACCATGTCAACAATAAAATCATAACACACATCAAGCAACCAAAAATTCAATGAAAACGCTGTAAGCACCGTCATTAAAAGCGACACGATAATCAGCAACTGCGAAAACGGTACCAGCACTACATTTGCCAGCAATGAGATATATGAATACTGATGAAAGTAATAAATCACCAGCGGAAGCGTCGCTATTTGCGCTGCAATACTCAGTGAAAACACACTCAGCATCATGGTTTGAAAATCGTTTTTAGGCTTTGGCAGATACTTCAGTATCGGTTTGTTAAACCAAAAGATACCGAAAACCGCCGCAAAACTCAACTGAAACCCTACATCAAAAAAAGCGTTGGTATCGTGAATCAGAAGAATGAAAGCCGCAAGTGCCATCGCATGAAGAAGATCGGGCTTGCGCTGTAGCAAAACATACATATAGTAGGTTGAAAGCATGATGCAGCTCCTCACCACCGAACTTCCGTAATCAATAAAAACCGCAAACAGCCAAATAATGACCAAGGCTACAACATATTTCATCTTGTGCCAACGCGGTGGGCAAAAAGGTTTCAATACAAAAATGATAATTAAGAAAATCACGGCCATGTGCGAACCTGAAATCGCCAGGATATGCGTCAGGCCCGAGGTGCTGAAATCTTGTACCGTACCAGCATCCATCTCTGTACGGTCGGCCAGTATAATGCCTTTGGTAAACTCTCGACTCCGTTTATCCCAATCAGCGGAGTCGAGCTTTCCTAATGTCTCGAGTCTTTGCTGGCGTATTTTTTCAGGTAAAGAAAGATCATTTCTTTCGCTGGAACCTATGTTTCCGGCTATATAACCTTGGTGATATATTTGCTGACGGGCAAGATATCGCGCATAATCGAATTGAAAGTCGCTGTACGGTTTCTGTATTTCATTAAACAGGATGTCAGCTTTATAATAATGAAGAAAATCCAACAGTTTTTCGCTTCGTGGAACCGAAATTACAGCTCGGAAACCTTGATTTCCCTTCCAGGCATAGATCTCGTAACGGCGGTTTTTCTCGTTTGCATTAAGTTTCTTCGCTAATTTAAAAGTAAGATTTTCGTTGCTTTTCAATGAAGGCAAATTCGGTTTTTGGTTATTCAAGGAATGTGCGAAAACCCCCAGCCCAAAGAACAGAATACATAAAGATACATGTCTGAACTTCCGGACATGAAAATTCCTCAATAAGAAAAGAAGCAAACTCAGGAAACCACCAGCAACAACTGCGTACACCGCACCTTCAGTCAGCAGAAAATAATCCTGAAACAGAATGCCGGCAACAAAACAAAGACAAATAATAAGAAGCGGTTGCTTTTGCAAAGGTGTTTTTCGTAAAAGTACCGAGATTTAGATGTAGCTATTACCGTGAAATCACCCTTTTACAATAATTTCTGCAGCTTTATCACTCGCACCCTTGCCACCGAGTTTTTCGCGGAGCGTCTCATAATCAGCCAACATCTTTCCCCGTGCTTCACCATCCAAGATCTGCTTCAGTTCTTGCACCAAGTTTTTCGTATTAAGCTCGTGCTGAATTAGTTCTGTCACAATTTTACGGTCCATAATCAGGTTTACCAGTGAGATAAATTTCAGATTCTTCACTACACGTTTGGCAATTTCATAGGAAATCCGGCTACTGCGGTAACACACCACTTCGGGAATGTTTAGCAGCGCAGTCTCTAGCGTAGCGGTGCCCGATGTTACCAGTGCCGCTTTGGAAGATCGCAACAGTTCGTATGTTTTGTTTGACACAAAATGCACGTTTTCATCTACATAATTAAGGTAAAATTCTTTCGGTAAACTGGGCGCGCCGGCAATTACAAACTGATATTCCTTAAAATATGGGCGCACCGAGAGCATCAGGCGTAGCATTTTTATAACCTCCTGCTCCCGAGAGCCAGGCAATAAAGCAATAATTTCCTTTGAACTTAAGCCGTTTTCTGCTTTGAATCTTTCTTTATCAATCGGCGGCAGGTCTGAAATGGCATCCAGTAAAGGGTGACCTACAAAATGTGCTTGTACCTGATGTTTCTTGTAAAAATCTTTCTCAAATGGTAAAATCACCAGCATTTCATCTACAAAACGACGGATTTTCTCAACCCGCCCCTCTTTCCAGGCCCAAAGTTGTGGTGAAATATAGTACACCACTTTAATCCCCAGCTGTTTGGCAAACTCTGCAATACGTAGGTTAAAACCGGGATAATCTACCAATATCAGAACATCTGGCTGGTAATCTTTAAGATCTTCCTTACAGAATCGGATGTTTTTGAGGATCGTACGCAGGTTCATCGCCACTTCCAGAAAACCCATAAAAGCCAGGTCACGGTAATGTTTCACCGGTTGTGCCCCGGCTACCGCAGCCATCAAATCACCGCCCCAAAACCGGAACTCGGCATTACCATCCTCTTTCAACAGCGATTTCATGAGGTTCGAGGCGTGCAGATCACCAGAAGCCTCCCCAGCAATGATATAGTATTTCACTTGGAATTTAAAGTTGTAATTTTGTTCAAAGATAAAATAAAAATAATGTCCGATTTCGAAATAAAAAATAAAATAGCGGAGAGCGGTCTCGTCAACTTCGATCTGAGTACATTGATCCCAAAAGGCAGAAGAACAGGCCTTGACCTGAAAGATTTCTTATGGGAAGGCATGATCTTAAGGGAAAAAGACTTCCGTGAAAAAGTAGCCGCCATGAATCCGGAAGATTTCCGCGATCATTTTGTACACATTTACAATTCAGCTGATGCCATCGTTCCGCTGTGGGCCTACTTCCTACTGACCTCCCGAATTACTGACCATGTCGCAAAAGCAGTGTATGGCAGCCGTGCGGATTTGGAGATGATCCTAATGCATCAGGCCATACAAAACCATGATTTTACGGAACTTACAGGAAAACGTGTACTTGTAAAAGGCTGCTCGGACGAAACCATCCCCGAAAACGCTTACATAGAATTGGTAGAAAGACTAAAACCTATCGTAAAATCGCTGATGTTCGGCGAAGCATGTTCTAATGTGCCGATTTTCAAGAATTAAATGTACTGCGGAATAGTTTTTGGTCCCTTTCAGTTTTTCAAACTTAAAATATTAAATCATGAATTTAATTGAACTGATTACAGGCCGCGCCGGAAACCAAGTGGCCGCGCAAGCCGAAAACAAATTCGGCATCGAAAAGAACCAAATCATTGCACTTTTAGCCGTAGCAGCACCGCTGGTGATTTCGTACCTCAGAAAAAAGTCGCAAGACAATCCTGCCGAGGCAGAGGCTTTAAATAACGCGCTGGATAAAGATCACGACGGGAGCATTCTGGATGATCCTACACAAATTGAAAACAGACAGCAGGAAGGCGGCTCAATTCTCGACCATATTTTCGGTGGTCATAAAACGCAGGTGGAAAACCAATTGTCACAAAACACCGGTATCTCCATTGATAAGATCGGTCCAGTTCTCGCGATGCTGGCACCGCTGATTATGGGCTATATCGGCAAACAGAAAAACGCAGGCGGTGTAACCTCCGGCGGTCTGGGTGACCTGCTTGGCGGTATTTTAGGTAATGCACAAAACAAAGCGAGGGCTGAACCTTCAAATCCTTTAAACGACATCCTGGGTAATGTGCTTGGCGGGGCTGGCAACAAACAGGGTAATCCACTGAACGACCTTTTAGGCGGCGTTCTGGGTGGACAGCCACAGGGTGGTTTAGGTGGCATTTTAGGGAATATACTTGGTGGCAAAAAATAACCACATTTCTATATCATAACAAAAAACCGAAGATTATTCTTCGGTTTTTTTCTTTCTGTCAGCTTTTGGTTTGGCATCGGTGGGCGGATTTGCGTTTTCAGATTTATTTGCAGGATATCCTACCTCTTTTCTCACCTTTACTTTTGACTCTTTTTCTTCCTCTTCATCCATTACAGTTACTGGAATGTTTTTTACCGATGAAGCTTTTTTTGGTCTTCTTTTGCCATAGCTGCCGGCAGTAATCTTACCACGTCTGGATTTCTGGTCTCCTTTTCCCATAATACTAATAATTTGTTTGATTTAAACCAAAATTACTAAAAATAGCTAAAATCACCTTCTTAAAATATGATAAAATTTGTTGCTGTACGTGCTAAATAGAGAAATTGCAGTTCGCAAATGCAGGCAAAAAATTCTATCTTTGCCAACGAAAAATCAGTAAAAACTTAACCTATGTTCCGAACGCATACCAATGGAGAATTGACTCTTAAAAATATTAACGAAAACGTTACCCTTTCCGGTTGGGTGCAGACCATTCGCGACAAAGGTTTTATGATCTGGATTGACCTTCGGGACCGTTACGGAATTACACAGTTGGTTTTTGATCAGGACCGTTCTTCAGTGGAATTGATGGAGAATGCCAAGAAACTCGGGCGCGAATTTGTGATTCAGGTTGAAGGGAAAGTGATTGAAAGAGTTTCAAAAAACCCAAATATTCCAACCGGGGAAATTGAAATTTTAGTTGAAAAACTCATTATTTTAAACGAATCTCAACTTCCACCATTCACCATCGAAGATGAAACCGATGGCGGCGAAGAACTGCGGATGAAATACCGGTACCTCGACATCCGCAGAAATCCGGTGAAAGACAAACTTATCTTCCGTCATAAAATGGCGCAGAAAGTCAGAAATTATCTTTCAGACCAAAATTTTATTGAAGTTGAAACGCCGGTTCTCATTAAATCTACGCCGGAAGGTGCAAGAGATTTTGTGGTGCCGAGCCGTATGAATCCGGGACAGTTTTATGCGCTGCCACAATCGCCACAAACCTTCAAACAATTGTTGATGATTGGCGGAATGGACCGTTATTTCCAGATCGTGAAATGTTTCCGTGATGAAGATTTAAGGGCCGACCGTCAGCCGGAATTTACCCAAATCGATTGCGAAATGGCTTTCGTGGAGCAAGAAGATGTTCTCGAAATTTTTGAAGGGATGACGGCGACTTTACTGAAAGATATCACCGGAAAAGAATTTGGCAAATTCCCAAGGATGACCTTTGCTGATGCGATGAAAAAATACGGAAACGACAAACCCGACATCAGGTTCGGGATGGAATTCGTGGAAGTAACTGATTTGGTAAAAGGAAAAGAATTTAAAATATTTGATGACGCCGAACTTGTTGTCGGCATTAATGTTGAAGGCTGCGCAGATTACACCAGAAAACAGATCGACGAGCTGATCGACTGGGTGAAACGCCCTCAGATTGGCGCTTCAGGAATGATTTGGATTAAATTCCAGCACGATGGCGTGGTGACTTCTTCCGTAAATAAATTCTACAGCGAAGAAGATTTACAGAAAATCACAGAAAAATTCGGAGCAAACGAAGGAGATTTAATCCTGCTGATGTCCGGAAACGAAAATAAAGCAAGAACCCAACTTTCAGCCTTACGAATGGAACTTGGAAACCGTTTGGGTTTAAGAAATCCAAAAGAATTTGCGCCGCTTTGGGTTATCGATTTCCCGCTGCTCGAATGGGACGAAGAAACCGGAAGATACCACGCCATGCACCATCCGTTCACCTCTCCTAAGCCGGAAGACGTTCATTTATTGGAAACTGACCCCGGAAAAGCACGAGCAAATGCGTATGATTTGGTACTGAACGGCAACGAGATCGGAGGTGGTTCTGTACGGATTTTCGACAAAGACCTGCAATCTACGATGTTCGATTTGCTTGGCTTTACCAAAGAAGACGCGGAAGCTCAGTTCGGCTTTTTGATGAACGCTTTTAAATACGGCGCGCCGCCACACGCAGGTTTAGCCTTCGGTTTCGACCGTTTGGTTGCGATTCTGGACGGAAACGAAGTCATCAGAGATTACATCGCCTTCCCCAAAAACAATTCCGGACGCGATGTGATGATTGACGCGCCGAGCAAGATTGCCGATGAGCAGCTTGATGAACTTGAATTGAGATTGAATTTGAAAGGATAAAGTAAAGACGGAGATTTTCTCCGCCTTCTTTATTTACTGCTTTTTTTCAGAAGATTGTTGCAATCCGACTTGTTCGGAGCTCTTTTTGCGAGGAGGAACGAAGAGCAAAAAAGCGGGAGTGGAAGGCGGAAAAAGCTGACCACATATAAATCTAAGGCATTTTAGAAACTAAACTTTCCGGCGATAATTTCAGAATCCAGTAAATGATTTTCCATTTCCAGTTTGGAACGATGGCGAAGGAACTACCGGCATTCACAATGTGTTTCGCGACATAATCCGGCTCCATGATCAAAGATTCTTTCAGTTTTAAACCTTTATTTATTTTGGTTCGGATGTAGCCGCTGACCAAAACATTTACGGTAATATTTCTTGAACTTAAATCCTGCCTTAGACCCGCAAGATAAGTCGTGAACGCCGCTTTCGTGCTTCCATAAATATAATTGCTTTTCCGCCCGCGAACGCCCGAAAGCGAGGACAGACCGATGATTCTTGCGAGGTCTAAGTTTGATTTATCTTCAGTGATAATATTTAAAATTGAAACCGCGCCGGCATAATTCACTTTCATCATCTGGAAAGCATCATTGAAATTTCTTCGCGCATCCTCGTTCTGACTTAAAAAACCGGCAGCATAAATAACGATATGAGGTTTCGCACGAAGTTCATCATAAAAATTCTGATGTGAACTGAAATCGGTCGCATTAAAATACAAAAGGTGAACCTTCGCGGAAATTTGGTGTTGCTGCACAAAATTTTCAAGCGAAACCAGGTGGCGGGAAGCTGCAAAAATTTCGTATCCTTTCCGGATGTAGAGCAAAATGCACTGTTTTGCCACATCAGAATTGGCGCCGAGAATTAAAACCGTTTTGTTGACCTGGGACATTCGAAGATTATTTGGCGCTAAGTCGTGCTTTAATTTCTCCGATGCTTTTTTTGGCAGAATCTTCAAGGATCAGGCTTGCGCTCATGTGAATTCTTTCCGGCATCAGGTTATCGAAATGTTCGGTGCCTTCCCACGAAACTTTTTTAATTAACGCCAAAGCGTCGGCGCTTCTGTGGGAAAGTTTCTCCAGGAAATAGTGAAGCTCTGCATCCATGTCGTCAATAGTTGCAGAAACTGAATGATAAACATCGTGCTTTGCGCACCACTTTGCAGTTCTGAAATCTGCGTCAATCGACATTGCGGTATATGCTGACTTCCCGATTTTCCGCTCTACATAAGGCCCGATCACGAAGGGTCCGATGCCCAAATTCAACTCCGTTAAGGCCATGGCCGCGTCGTTTGTGGCAAAACAGTAATCTGCCGCACATGCAATGCCTACTCCACCGCCGGTGGTTTTTCCCTGAACCCGAACAATGACGAGTTTGCCGCAAGTCCGCATGGCGTTCAGCACTTTCGCAAATCCGCCAAAAAATTTCTTTGACGTTTCCAAATCTTTAATCGTGAGCAGTTCATCGAAACTCGCACCCGCACAAAAGGCTTTGTCGCCGGCTGATTTTAACAAAATGGCTTTGGTTTGGGGACTTGCGCCCAGTTCCAAAATGGTTTGCGCCAGTTTTTCAAGAATTTCGCCGGGAAGCGAGTTACTTTTTGGATGTCCGAAAGTGATTTCGGCAATACTGTTTCTAATTTCGTGATTTACAAATCCGTTCATTGTTCTTTAGTTAGGGCAATTAAGTATTTATCGATGTATAGCTGTTTCTCTTTGGTTTTGTACTGCTGGATATACCTGGGATGCTCCAGCACGGTAAGCTTATCAAAAAAATGTTCGGCGTTGTTCAGTTTTTCTAAGAAAACCGCATTTTTCTTTCCGAGGACAAAGACTTCTGACGTATCAAGTCCCAGGTTGATATGGTTTTTGATACTTTGAATCATAAAAGGTTTCACAGCTTGAAATAAATGTTTGTCGTCGTAATAATTCGCATTCAAGCTGCCGCGAACGGTGTTGCGTACGATGGCCAAAGGGAACGGCGAATTTATATAAAAATCTGCATAAAAACGCTCCGCACCACCATACTGGCTGATGACATCATAAACAAAAACCGATGATATCTCGTGCGTGTGCGCCGACTTCATCTCAATACCACAAACCGATTCCAACCTTTTCGTATCCGTGAACGGAACTCCCGTGACGCCCGCACCGTGCCGACTCGGATTGATACCGATGATGAATCTGCGCTGTCGCTGGTCATTGTAGAATTTGCGGTAGAAAGCGCCCATCACGTCGAGCGTTTCGGGATTATCGAAAAATGGGTTCATCACATCGAAACCCGCCGGAAGCGCGTCGGAAAATCTGAGGTTTTTGTTGAATTCGATGACTTTCTCGCCGAAAGGTTTTTGCATAAGATTTTAATTAATTCTAATAAATGACGGTTAGTGCTCAAACAAAGTCCCAGTAAGCTATGCAGATTCCGGAGAAATTATATCTGCGTAGCAAAATGTATGCGCCCGACACGCGTCCGTAGAGACGCTATCTCTAATCAGTCGTAAAATTCAAACAGATATCTATCATCATATTCAATTTCGAACTTGCTCAGGAAATCCAGATATTCATTCCTGAAACTCCTACGCTGGTGGTGCTGAGCCTGATTTAAAATATAATTGTTCACAGAATCCTTTTGACTTTTGGAATATGAAAATACACCATAACCTTCCTGCCAGTAAAATTTGCCGCTTGTTAAATTCTTTTCATTAATGAATTTTGTGGATTCCGTCTTTACAATCTTAACTAAGTCAGGAATGTTAATCCGCAGATCCTTATAACTAAAAAAAATATGGATATGATCTGGATTGGCATAGATTGCAAGCACTTTCTGGCCTTTATTCCTAAAGATTCCACAGATGTACTTTTCAACTTCGTCTTTAATGGCGGATCTAATCTGGGTTTCCCTTCCTTTGGTGGCAAAAACCAATTGGAGATAGATTTGTGAATAGGTATTTGGCATTGCAAATGTTTTAATATTACCATATAGCGTTCCTACGGAACGCATAACTCCCTCTACATCCTTACTACTACACAGATTTTGTTCCTACGGAACAAATACTAATCGACAACGATCTGGATGTGCGTATCAAACAACTTTAAGATTCCCTAAGAATCCTATCTGAGTAGTCTTAAGACCTAATTCCTGAAACCGCGTCCCGTAGGGACGCTATCTTAAGATCTACGGAACCCAAATTTCTTCATATGTTTTTCTAAACCGGATTTGCCCTACGGAACAAAATCACTTCACTAATAGAACCAACTCGTGCGAAACCTGCGCAATCCGCGGGAAATTAAATTCCGAACTGCTCAAAATGATGCGTGAAGTGCTTTCTGTGGAACAGTTCCATCATTTCCTTGTTCAGTGTTCCGAAGCGCGGATGATAATGTTCGGCCGAAGGGTTCTCGCGGTAATAGATGGTGTATTCTTTCAGCGCTTCTATGAGTTTCTCTTTAGCTTCATCTAAATTTCGGTAGCGCAGCGCCGGCATCTCGCCTTCTTTCAACAGCGGATATTGTGCACCAGGACGTATTTTCTGCTCGGTGTAAAGCCAATCCTGTAACTGTTCCAGTTTATCGGCCGGAATTTCCGGGAAGTTTGTCGCTTTCAGGTCGCCGAAGCTGTTGCGCACCACCTCTTCCAGATGTTCAACCATCATCTGCGGAGTCATCTGCCCGAATTTTCTTTCGCTATTCTCGGTGAGTGCGTGAAGCCTTTGCCTGATGTTTTTAAAATTTAATTCAATGAACGGCGACTGTTTAGCCACTAAAGTCAAAATCGTGGCTACACAAACCACCTCTTCGCGTTGGTTTACCACTTCAACGAGCCATTTCACCACACCGCTCGGCACATTGCGTCCTTTTACACCACGGTTGATTTTTTCTTTCGCGGTTAAATACACCGTGATCGTATCTCCGGCATATACAGGTTTAAAGAAACTCGCGTTTTCTAATCCGTAATTGGCAATCACGGGTCCTTTTTTACCGGACACGAAAAGTCCGGCTGCCGCTGAAAGGATGAAGTATCCGTGTGCCACGGTTTTGTCGAAGATGGTACCGTTCAGGCTTGTAGTGTCGGTATGGGCATAGAAATGATCCCACGAAACATTGGAGAAGTTGACGATATCGGCTTCGGTAACCGTACGGCCGGCGGTTTCCAGCGAATCACCGATCTCCACTTCTTCAAAGAACTTCCGGAACGGATGTTTATCCGAGAACTTCTGGGCCGCGCCCTGCTGGTACACTTTGGTGATGGCCGTCAGCATATCCGGCGAACCTTGGATGGCCGTTTTCTGTAGGAAAAAATGCAGTCCGTTCAGTCCGCCCATCTCTTCGCCACCACCTGCCCTGCCCGGACCGCCATGCATCAGCGTAGGCAGCGGCGAGCCGTGGCCGGTACTTTCTTTGGCACTGTCGCGGTTCAGGACGAAGATGCGTCCATGCTGCGAGGCCATTTTCCAGGAAGTTTCGGCTACAAATTTTTCGTCATTGGAAACGATGGAACCTACCAAACTTCCCTTTCCGCGTTTTGCCAACGCGGCGGCTTCTTCGGCATCGCGGTATGGCATCAGTGTAGATACCGGCCCAAACGCTTCCACATCATGGGAGATATTCTTCTCGAAAGGTTTATCATTATAGAAAATCTTCGGACTCATAAAGGAACCGGATTCGTAATCGGCATCCAGAAGTTCATGCTGCCCATCGTAAATAAGTTCAGTTTCAGCTTTAAGCAGATTTACATTTTTCAGAACTTCTTCATACTGCTGTTTGCCGACCAGCGAGCCCATACGGGTTTCGCGGTTCAGCGGATTACCGATCTTGGTCTGGTCCAAAGCTTTGCCTAAAGCATTCTGCACTTCATCAACCAGATTCTCCGGCACCATGATCCGGCGGATGGCTGTACATTTCTGCCCCGCTTTGGTGGTAATCTCGTTACGGACTTCCTTTATAAAGAGGTCAAACTCCGGCGTGCCGGGTTTTGCATCCAAGCCTAAAATGGAGCAGTTCAGTGAGTCGGCCTCCATATTGAAGCGCACTGCATTGGTTGATACAGACGGCAGGGATTTCAGTTTTTTACCCGTTCTGGCCGATCCGGTGAACAGCACAGAGTCGCCATCCTGAACATAATCGAGCATATTGCCGGGTTCACCGCAAACAAGCTGAATGGCACCTTCAGGCAGAATTCCACTTTCAATCATATCAGTGAAAACCGCATGGGTAAGGTAAGATCCCAGTGTTGCAGGCTTTACAATACTTGGAACACCAGCCAACAGCGAGGTAGAAAGCTTCTCCATCATGCCCCAAACCGGGAAGTTGTACGCATTGATCTGTACCGAGATGCCCTCGCTTGGTGTTAAGATGTGAGTTCCGATGAAAGTTCCGTTTGCTGAAATCTTCTGCGTATCGCCATCTACCCAGAAAGGTGTGTTCGGCAACATCCTTTTTGCCAAACCTGAATAGGTGAAGAAAGTACCGAAACCACCTTCGATATCCACCCACGAATCGGCGTGTGTAGCACCGGTCTTATAGGACAGTTCGTAGTACTTTTTCTTTCTTTCCAAGAGGTACAGCGCCACTTTTTTCAGCATTTCGCCCCGGTCATAGAAGGTCATGGACGAAAGGTTTTTGTAGCCGACCGTGCGGCCATAATCGAGCGCCTGCCGGAAATCTATGCCGCCGGTATCGGAGATGGCTACCAATTCGCCATTCACGGCGTTGTATAAGGGGACTTCTTCGCCGGAACCTTCGGTCCACTGGCCGTATATGTAATTTTTGAGCTTCATTTTTATTGGGTATTTTGAGCCGTTAAGATACTGAAATTTTCAAATTAGCAGGGTGGTATGGATGGTTGCGGGTGGTTTCCGCGCTTGTGTGTTATTAAAAATAGCATTAAATAAAAAGAGGATTGAAACAGAATTATGTTTTTGATAAAATTTATGCTTATTTATATATTTATTTTTATTAAAATCAATGTTATCATTGAATAAAACATTGCAGAAATGGACGGGACATGTGTACGGGCCATTTCTGTAGCTGTCCGGTTGATTTCTGCAAGTGTCCCGACCGTTTCTGTAGGCGTTCGGTTGATATCTGCAAGTGTCCCTTTCATTTCTGCAAGTGTCCGGTTCATTCTACTGGTGTCCGATCCATTTTTGCAGGTGTCCCATTCATTTCTGCGGTCGTCCGGTTGATTTCTATGAGAGTCCGGTTGATTTCTGCGAGAGTTCGGTTCATGTGTGAAGGTCTATGGTTAGTTTCTGCGAATGATTGGGAGATTTCTGCAGATGTATGGACTTTCCCTGCAAATGTCCGGCTGGTTTCTGCGGGTGTATGGATTGTTTCTATCACCGGCGGACGGGTTTGGAAAGGTTGCGGGCTTGTTTTATAAGCGTGCACGTCATTTCGGAAAGTTGCGCGCGATGGTCTTTGCCTATGGTCACTGTTTTTGGGTGGGACGCTAATTTGTGTTATGCTCTGCCAGCGTTGGATGGTAATGGTCTTTGATGGTGTAAACTGCCTTTGTTTTGGTGACGGATCTGCGCCCCGGATGGAACGGCCTGTTTGAGCTCTTTGCAGGTACTACGGGGGCGCGGCGAAGCCGCCGCCCCCGTAGTACCTGCAAAAGCGAGTAGTGACAGCCGGAAATGGCGCCCAAGAAAAAATCCCTCCCGGTGGTACACCGAAAGGGATGGTATTAACAATCTTATATAAATTATCTTGCGCTGAGGTCTACATAGTCGCGTTTCTGCGCGCCCTGGTACACCTGTCTTGGACGGCCGATAGGGTCGTTGTGCAGACGCATCTCTTTCCACTGGGAAATCCACCCCGGAAGTCTGCCTAGGGCGAACATCACGGTGAACATCTCTGTAGGGATGCCCAAGGCTCTGTAGATGATGCCGGAATAGAAATCTACGTTTGGATAAAGCTTTTTGCTTACGAAATAGTCATCTTCAAGCGCTACTTTTTCGAGTTGCATGGCAATGTCAAGCGCTTTGTCTTCGATGCCTAAAGAGTTCAGGATATCGTCTGCCGCTTTCTTGATGATGGTTGCGCGGGGATCGAAGTTCTTGTAAACACGGTGTCCGAAGCCCATGAGACGGAAGTTGTCTTCTTTATTCTTGGCTTTTTCTACATATTTGGCTACGTTACCGCCATCATTTTCAATCATTTCGAGCATTTCAATCACCGCTTGGTTGGCACCTCCGTGCAATGGCCCCCAAAGTGCGGAAATACCTGCGGAAACTGACGCGAACAAACCTGTGTGTGCAGAACCTACCATCCTAACGGTGGAAGTTGAGCAGTTCTGTTCGTGATCGGCATGGAGAATTAATAGCTTATCTAACGCGTCAACAACTACAGGATCCATCTGGAACTCTTCGTTTGGTCTGCGGAAGCACATTCTGTAGAAGTTCTCTACATAATTGAGGCTATTATCACCGTGGTTGATCGGTAAACCGAGTTTTTTACGGTAAGTCCATGCGCAAAGGTGCGAGAACTTGGCGATGAGCATTTCGGCAGCGTGGTCGAGGTCTTCTTTTGAAGAAACGTCAACGGCTTTTGGATTGAAAGCGGTAAGTGCTGATGTAAGGGAAGAAAGTACGCCCATCGGGTGCGCGGAACGCGGGAACACGTCGAGGATCTTCTTCATTTCATCGGCTACGAAATTGTATTTGTTGATGCCTTTCTGGAAGTTCTGAAACTGGTCCTGGTTAGGTAATTCCCCATGCAGGAGCAGGTACATCACTTCGGTAAAGTTTGATTTCTCGGCAATCTGTTCTATCGGGTATCCACGGTAATACAGTTCGCCATTGTCGCCATCAAGATAAGTGATGTCGCTGAGGGTGGCGCCCGTGTTTTTGTATCCCAAATCCAGGGTAATAAGCCCGGTCTGATCGCGCAGCTTGGAAATATCGATTCCTCTGTCACCAATGGTGCTTTCTACAATCGGGTATTCGTAAGAATTACCGTCGTAGTTTAGTACTACTTTATTATCTGACATTTTAAATTTATTTTTTACGAATTTATGATTATTAAAATAAAAGGACAAGCCCGAAAAGGCTCATCCTGATATTTATTTTCTATGAACGGTTTATCTTAAATGCATCTAAGCCCGGGAAGATAGCGGTTTCGCCTAATGCTTCCTCGATTCTCAGCAACTGGTTGTATTTCGCCATTCTGTCGGAACGTGAAGCGGAGCCTGTCTTGATTTGTCCGCAGTTCATAGCTACGGCAAGGTCCGCGATGGTAGCATCTTCGGTTTCCCCGGAGCGGTGCGACATCACAGAGGTGTAGCGGTTGTGCTGAGCCATCTGTACGGCGGCCATGGTTTCGGAAAGTGAACCGATCTGGTTAACTTTTACGAGGATGGAGTTTGCAATACCTTCCTTCACCCCTCTTGAAAGTCTTTCTACATTCGTTACGAATAAATCGTCACCTACCAGCTGTACGCGGTCACCGATTTTTTGGGTTAGCTCTTTCCAGCCTGCCCAATCGTCTTCGTGCATACCGTCTTCGATGGAGATGATTGGATATTTGGAAGCTAATTCCGCTAAGTAAGAAACCTGCTCGCTGCTGCTGAACTGCGCAGAATCTGGCGTCTGGAACTTTCTGTAATCGTAAACGCCGTCTTTGTAGAATTCTGAAGCTGCACAATCCAACGCGATCATTACATCATCGCCTGGTTTGTAACCTGCCTTTTCAATGGCCTGCAATAAAGTATCAAGCGCGTCTTCTGTCCCTTTGAAAGTAGGAGCGAAACCACCTTCGTCACCCACCGCTGTAGAAAGTCCTCTTGAATGCAAAATGGATTTTAGGTTATGGAAGATTTCGGTGCCTTTTCTTAAAGCATGTGAGAATGAATCTGCTTTTACAGGCATCACCATGAATTCCTGGAAAGCAATCGGCGCATCGGAGTGGGAACCGCCATTGATCACGTTCATCATCGGAACAGGTAGTGTGTTTGCGTTTACACCGCCGACATATTTGTACAGTGGCATCCTGAGTTCTGTGGCCGCCGCTTTTGCCGCCGCCAAAGAAACGCCAAGAATTGCGTTTGCGCCTAAATTGCCTTTGTTTTTAGTTCCGTCAAGCTCGATCATAATCTGATCAATGAAATTCTGATCATAAACCGGAAGGCCTACCAATTCAGGAGCTATTACATCCCTCACATTCTCCACTGCTTTCAGTACGCCTTTTCCTAAATAATCGGATCCGCCGTCGCGTAATTCAACTGCCTCATGTTCGCCAGTAGAAGCACCTGAAGGAACCGCTGCACGGCCCATTGCACCACTTTCGGTAAAAACATCTACTTCGATGGTAGGATTACCGCGCGAATCTAAAATCTGTCTCGCTTCAATGTAAGAAATGTAACTCATTTTTATGGTTTTTTAAACTTGTAAGATTATATATACAAATTTAATTAAAATAGAATGATTTATTGAATTTAGCTGCATGATTTTATTGTGCGAGCCGTTAAACTTTCGTTAACAGCGCTGATTTGTGATGGTTTGGGAAAGTAATTGTACATTTGGTCATACTAAAGATTTTTTATGACGAACAAAATTATTTTCCCACTTGCATTTGTAGTTTATACCGTGTTGATTGCCTGTAACAAATCGGACGGAAATAAGGCTGTAATAGCTACACAAACTGATGCGCATACCACGTCAAATACGGAACGCTATGTGGCCGAAGACGGTTCTTCTGCACTTGTTACAATTGTACAAGGTGATGAAAGCTCCATCAGTATCCGAAGTAATAATAAAACGATTTCCGCACCTAAGAAATCTGAAGGTGTTTACAGCAATTATGACTTCGAAATCGTGAAAAGAAATGACAGTGTGATTATCAGCCAAGGGAATAATATCATCAGTCTGAAAAAAGCGCGAGGTCAATAAGATGGCGAATGATGATGGCTGAAATACGCTATTATAGTAAATTGCAGACATAAAAAAGCCGGTTAAAATAAATTAACCGGCTTTTTTGCATTATGAAACTGAGGATTAATCAGTTTTGTTATCAGAAGATTCTGCGGCTTCGCCGGTAGTTTCTTCAGACTTCGTTTCTTCAGCCGGAGCTTCAGCAGCTACAGGAGCAGCAGCTTTAGCTGTAGATGAACGTCTGCTTCTTCTGGTTGTTTTCTTCTCTTCCGCGTTCGGGTTGTAGATGTCGTTGAAATCTACAAGTTCGATCATTGCAGTATCTGCAGCGTCACCCGGGCGGAAACCAGTTTTGATGATTCTTGTATAACCACCGTTTCTTTCTGCGATTTTAGGAGCTACTGTTCTGAAAAGTTCAGTAACGGCCTCTTTGCTTTGCAGGTAAGAGAAAACTGTTCTTCTGTTGTGCGTAGTATCTTCTTTTGCTTTGGTTAAGATAGGCTCAACAAAAACTCTCAACGCTTTGGCTTTGGCAACCGTCGTGTTGATTCTTTTATGCTCAATTAGGGAACACGCCATGTTAGAGAGCATTGCGCTTCTGTGGGAGGATGTTCTTCCTAAGTGATTGAATTTTTTACCGTGTCTCATTGTTTTTTATTTATCAGCGTCTAATTTATATTTAGCAACGTCGAAACCGAAGTTAAGACCTTTTGCATGCACTAATTCTTCTAATTCTGTTAAAGATTTTTTACCGAAATTTCTGAATTTCATCAAATCAGACTTAGTATAAGAAACCAGTTCACCTAATGTTTCCACTTCAGCCGCTTTCAGGCAGTTCAATGCTCTGACAGAAAGATCCATGTCTGTAAGTTTGGATTTTAGGAGTTGACGTGTATGTAAAGTTTCTTCATCGTACTGGATGGATGCTTTCACGGCTTCAGTTTCCAGGGTGATTCTCTCATCAGAGAATAACATGAAATGATAGATCAAGATCTTTGAAGCTTCTGTTAAAGCATTTTGAGGGCTGATGGAACCATCAGTCTCGATATCCAAAACGAGTTTTTCGTAGTCTGTTTTTTGCTCTACACGGTAATTCTCAATACTGTACTGTACTTTTTTGATCGGGGTAAAGATAGAGTCGATAGCAATGGTACCGATTGGCGCGTTGCTGGATTTGTTCTGTTCTGAGGGAACATAACCTCTTCCTTTTTCGATATTGAAAGTAATTTCAAACTTCACCTCTTTGTTGAGATTACAGATCACCAGTTCAGGGTTTAGGATTTCGAATCCCTGTATTGATTTACCTAGATCTCCTGCGGTAACAGTAGTTTGTCCGGTTACTTTAGCGGTTACTGCTTCTGCGGTGGCAGTTTCAGATTTGGCTTTCAGTCTTAATTGTTTCAGGTTCAGAATAATTTCTGTAACGTCTTCAATTACGCCGGGAATAGTTGAAAATTCGTGCTCTACGCCTTCTATTTTAATAGATGAGATAGCATATCCTTCCAGAGAAGAGAGTAATACCCTTCTCAAAGCATTACCGATGGTAAGTCCGAAGCCTGGCTCCAATGGTCTGAATTCAAATTTGCCTTTGAAATCATCGGAGTTTAGCAGGATTACTTTATCGGGTTTAATAAATGTTAAAATTGCCATATAATTGGGGGTTGAGCAAAAATTTGATAAATGATTATTTAGAGTAAAGTTCGACGATCAGCTGTTCTTTGATATCTTCCGGGATTTGGATTCTCTCCGGTGCTGATACGAAAGTACCTTCTTTCTTCTCGTCATTGAACTGTAACCACTCATAGTTTGCTTTTGAAGCCAATGAATCTGCAATTACTTCAAGAGATTTTGATTTCTCTCTAACAGCAATCACATCACCTGCTTTTACCAAATAAGATGGGATGTTTACTAATTCACCATTTACAGTGATGTGTCTGTGAGATACTAACTGACGTGCGCCAGCTCTGGTTTTGGCAAAACCGAATCTGTACACCACATTATCCAATCTAGATTCACATAGCTGTAAAAGCACTTCACCTGTTACGCCTTTTGCTCTTTGGGCTTTATCATAAAGGTTTGCAAATTGTTTTTCAAGGATACCGTACGTATATTTAGCTTTTTGCTTTTCCATTAGCTGTACAGCGTATTCTGATTTCTTTGCGCCTCTTCTTTTATTCGGGCCGTGTTGTCCCGGTGGTTGGTTTTTTCTTTTCTCGAAGTTTTTATCATCTCCGTAGATTGCAGCACCAAACTTTCTCGCAATCTTTGTTTTTGGTCCAATATATCTTGCCATAATTGTATTTAAGATTTTAGATTCTAGATTTTAGATTTTAGATTTTAAGATGAAACATTCAAAATTTAAAATGCAAAAATTTAAAATTCCAGATTATACTCTTCTTCTTTTTGGTGGTCTACATCCGTTGTGTGGCATTGGAGTCACGTCGATGATTTCGCTAACTTCAATTCCTGAGTTGTGGATCGTTCTGATCGCAGATTCTCTACCTGCGCCAGGTCCTTTCACAAATACTCTCACTCTTCTAAGGCCAGCATCATGCGCTACCTGAGAGCAGTTTTCAGCGGCCATCTGTGCGGCGAACGGTGTGTTCTTTTTAGAACCTCTGAAACCCATTTTACCAGCAGATGCCCAAGAGATTACCTCTCCGTTTTTATTCGTTAAAGAAATAATAATGTTGTTGAAAGACGCCTGGATGTGTGCTTCCCCGATTGCCTCAACTTTTACTTTTCTTTTTTTAACAACTTTAGTTTGTTTTGCCATTATTTAATAATTCTAAAGATTATTTACTTGCTTTTTTCTTGTTAGCAACAGTTTTTCTCTTTCCTTTACGGGTTCTAGAATTGTTTTTAGTTCTTTGGCCTCTTAAAGGTAATCCCAGTCTGTGACGTATTCCTCGTTGGCAACCAATATCCATCAATCGTTTGATGTTTAATTGTGTTTCAGAACGTAATTCACCTTCTACTTTGATGTTTTCAGTGATGTAGTTTCTGATTAGTGCCAATTCATCGTCATTCCATTCGTTGACTTTCTTGTCTTCGCTGATGCCGGCTGCTTTCAGGATTTCGGATGAAGTGCTTCTTCCGATTCCGTAGATGTAAGTTAAGCCGATAACGCCTCTTTTGTTTTTTGGTAAATCAATACCGGAAATTCTCGCCATAATTTAATTTTAGCCTTGTCTTTGTTTAAATTTTGGGTTTTTCTTGTTGATTACAAACAGAACGCCTTTTCTGCGAACGATCTTGCAATCAGCACTTCTTTTTTTGATAGATGCTCTAACTTTCATTTGTTTTGGGTTAATTTTCCAACGGTTAGATGAACTCCAAGTGATTCCACCCCCTTTTGTTTAAATATTTAAATGATCAATATAACTGCAATAGTTATATTTTGTTTTCTAGTACAATAATCGCCGGCTGCACGGTAATTAGTATCTAAAGGTGATTCTCCCCTTAGATAAATCATAAGGAGATAATTCAAGCTTTACTTTGTCGCCAGGCAACAATTTTATGTAGTGCATACGCATTTTACCTGAAATATGGGCGATAAGGATATGCCCATTTTCAAGTTCAACACGAAACTGCGCGTTCGAAAGTGCTTCGGTGATCACGCCGTCCTGTTCGATATGTTTTTGTTTTGCCATTATTAATTACAAGTTTGTTGTTCTAGACAATTTAGACTGCATCAACCCGTCATAATGGTGGTTCAGCAAATACGTATTGATCTGTTGTACCGTATCGAGGATTACCCCAACCATAATTAAAAGTGATGTACCCCCGAAGAACAGGGCAAATCTGTCCGTCTGAACAAACGCTCCGTGCACTATTGCCGGAAGGATTGCAAAGATAGCCAAAAATATTGAACCTGGCAATGTTATTTTTGACAGAATATCATCCAGATAATCAGCGGTTTCTTTTCCGGGTCTTACCTTCGGAATCAAGCCCCCGTTTCTCTTCAGGTCATCTGCCATCTGGTTTACCGGGATGGTGATCGCGGTGTAGAAGAACGAGAAGATGATAATCAATACCGCAAATAATACATTGTACTGCCAGCTGAAAACATCTTTAAAGCCTGCCAGGAATGAGTTGGACTCATCAACCTTGGTCAAAAGTCCAGGTACGAACATCAGCGCCTGCGCGAAAATGATCGGCATTACCCCCGAGGCATTTACCTTCAGTGGTATCCACTGTCGTGCTCCTTGCATCAAGTTTCGGTTTGCACCGCCACGGGCCTGCGCACGGCTTACATACTGAATAGGGATTTTTCTTACCGCCACCGAAAGGATGATTGCTAAAAGCACTACCAACATCCAGAATAGGACTTCAATTAGAATCATGATGGACCCTAATCCGCCTTTACCGGTTTGTGTAGCGACTTCCTGAATAAACGCTCCCGGAAGATCCGCAAGGATACCTACCATAATAAGGATAGAGATACCGTTACCGATTCCTTTGTCCGTAATCTTTTCACCCAACCACATTGCAAACACAGATCCTGCTACCAAAATCACGATACTTGGCAACCAGAACATAATTGACTCTGGGTGTACATAGTATGCGGAGCCAAACTGCGCATGTGGCAAGAACATCTGCGTGATGGAAGTGAGGTAAGACGGGGCCTGTACCAAACATACGGCAATGGTGAGCCATCTTGTAATTTGGTTCAATGTATTTCTGCCGCTCTCCCCATCTTTCTGCAATTTCTGCAGATAAGGAATAGCCATCCCCATCAGCTGTACGATGATGGAAGCGGAAATATAGGGCATGATACCGAGTGCCATAATGGATGCCCGGCTGAATGCACCACCTGTAAACGAAGACAGCAACCCAAGAAGACCTGCCCCTTGTCTGTTGCCACCCTGGTTCTGGTAATGTTCCAAAAGATTCCCCACCTCGGCCATGTTGATGGCGGGTAGGGAAATATAAGATGCGAATCTATACACGAGGACTAAACCTAAAGTGAAGAGTATTTTATCCCTAAGTTCCTTAAGACTCCAAATGTTTTTCAGTGTTTGTATAAATTCTTTCATTCGTATGGATTATAGAGTAATTGCTTTACCACCTGCTTTAGCGATAGCTTCTTCAGCAGATTTTGTGAATTTGTGTGCAGAAACTGAAACTCCTGTTGTCAATTCGCCTCTACCCATAATCTTCACGATTTCGCTTTTCTTAGCCAGGCCGTTTTCAACCAAGATGTCTTTGGTGATTTCTGTGATGCCTTTTGCATCTGCTAAAAGCTGAATCGTATCAATATTAATTGCTCTGTATTCCTTTCTGTTTACGTTGTTGAAACCGAATTTAGGAAGTCTTCTCTGTAAAGGCATCTGACCACCTTCGAAACCGATCTTCTGTGAGTAACCAGCTCTGGATTTTTGTCCTTTATGTCCTTTTGTAGAAGTACCGCCTTTTCCGCTACCTTGTCCTCTACCCAATCTTTTGGAGTTGTGAGTGGAGCCTGATGCCGGTCTTATGTTATTTAAATTCATTATGTTTTAGATTTTAGAGTTTAGATGTTAGATGTTAGATTAAAAATCAGACCTCGATCTTTTTAAAAAAAGCTGAAATCTGATTTCTAACTTCTAACGTCTATTTTAAAATTATTTTTGAACTTCCACTAAGTGGCTAACTGCTGCTACCATCCCCAGGATTGCCGGGCTGTCGTCATGTTCTACAACTTGGTGAAGTTTCTTCAATCCTAATGCTTCAAGCGTTCTTTTTTGGGTTTTAGTTCTACCAATAGCGCTTTTTACTTGTTTTACCTGAATCTTTGCCATTGTTTTATGATTAACCGTTAAACACTTTACTTAATGAAACACCTCTCAGTTTAGCGATATCTTCCGGCCTTCTGATGTCCAACAAAGCTTTAAAGGTAGCTTTCACTACGTTGTGCGGGTTGGATGAACCTTTAGATTTTGAAAGGATATCGTGTACCCCTGCAGACTCCAATACCGCTCTTACAGCACCACCGGCGATAAGCCCGGTACCGTGAGAAGCTGGACGAAGGAAGATATCTGCACCACCGTATCTTGCTGAAGACTGGTGAGGGATTGTATGGTTGATAACCGGAACTTTTACTAAGTTTTTCTTTGCATCTTCTACCGCTTTAGCGATTGCAGAAGCAACTTCCTTAGATTTACCAAGTCCGAAACCTACGGTACCTGCTTCGTCACCTACTACCACGATGGCAGAAAATCCGAAGGCACGGCCCCCTTTGGTTACTTTGGTTACTCTGTTCACAGCTACGAGACGATCTTTAAGTTCTAATCCTCCCGGTTTTACTTTTTCTATATTATCTAGTCCTAACATATTATCCGAAATTTATTGATTAGAATTTCAATCCGCCTTCTCTGGCTCCGTCCGCTAGGGCTTTCACTCTACCGTGGTATACGAAACCGTTTCTGTCGAACACTATATTTTCAATTCCTGCAGCTTTGGCTTTTTCAGCGATCGCTTTGCCAACTTCTGCAGAGATCTCTACTTTTGTCCCTGTAGCGTTCAGGCTTCTTGATGAAGCTGAAACTAAGGTTTTACCTTCTTTATCGTCGATGATCTGTGCGTAAATTTCTTTATTACTTTTGTAAACAGACAGACGTGGTAATTCTGAAGAGCCGGAGATTTTCCCTCTTACTCTTCTTTTAATTCTATTTCTTTTTTCTACTTTGCTAAGTGCCATTTTCTTAAGTTTTAAAATTAAGCAGATTTACCAGCTTTACGTCTAACAATTTCCCCAACGAAACGAACTCCTTTTCCTTTGTAAGGCTCTGGCTTACGGAAAGACCTGATCTTTGCCGCAACCATACCGAGAAGTTGCTTGTCGTGCGAAGTTAAAGTAATAATAGGGTTTTTACCTTTTTCAGATAAAGTTTCTACGATGATTTCCTTTGGAAGGTCCATCACGATAGCGTGAGAGAAACCTAAAGCCAGCTCTAACCTGTTACCTTGGTTGGAGGCTCTGTAACCTACCCCAACAAGTTCGAGTTTTTTGGTCCACCCTTCGGCAGTACCTTGCACCATGTTATTGATCAACGCTCTGTTCAGACCATGTAATGCTTTGTGCTGTTTAGATTCAGATGCACGGTCCAGTGTTAGCACGCCGTCTTCTTGTTTTAGCGTAATTCCTTCGGCTAACTGCTGTGTAAGTTCGCCTTTCGGGCCTTTCACAGTTACCAGACCATCTTTTTCAGTAACGGTAACATTAGCGGGAATTTCTATAATTGCTTTACCAATTCTTGACATTTTCCTTTGATTAAAAATTAATAAACATAGCAGATTACTTCTCCACCAACTTTTTCTTGTCTAGCTTTTTTATCAGTCATTACTCCTTTTGAAGTAGAGATGATAGCCACGCCCAAACCATTCAATACTCTTGGCAGTTCCTCGGAACCTTTGTACTGGCGAAGACCTGGTCTTGATGCACGCTGGATGCTTTTGATGGCAGGCTTATTGGTTTGTTTGTCGTACTTTAAAGCGATTTTGATGTTTCCCTGAACAGCGCTGTCCTCGAACTTATAGTTCAGGATGTAGCCTTGTTCAAATAAAATTTTTGTAATCTCCTTTTTGATTTTCGATGCAGGAATATCCACCACTTTGTGGCCTGCGCTTTGTGCGTTCCTTACTCTGGTTAGGAAATCTGAAATTGGATCTGTTACCATTTTTCTATTTTAATTATTGGTTTATGACAGTTAGTTTTGAAAGAGATTCAAGAACCGAGACACAAGATTCAAAACTTACATCTTGGCTCCTGATTCTTGGCTCTTGATTCTAACAATCAACTTTACTGTCTCGATTGTTCTAAATTGTTACCAACTTGCTTTTTTAACTCCTGGGATGAGGCCTTGGTTAGCCATCTCACGGAACATTACTCTGGAGATTCCGAAGGTTCTCATGTAACCTCTTGGTCTCCCGGTAAGTTTACATCTGTTGTGCAGTCTTACGGGTGAAGCGTCTTTTGGCAGCTTCTGTAATGCTTCATAATCTCCGGCTTCTTTCAAAGCTTTTCTTTTCTCAGCATATTTCGCTACGGTAGCTTCTCTTTTGCGCTCACGCGCTTTCATTGATTCTTTAGCCATTTCTTAGTTCTTTTTGAACGGTAAACCGAAGTGGGTTAATAATGATTTTGCTTCTTTGTCAGTCTTCGCAGTGGTAACGAAAGTGATGTCCATCCCTTGGATTTTTTTCACTTTGTCGATTACGATCTCTGGGAAGATAATCTGCTCGGTGATCCCGAGGTTGTAGTTTCCTCTACCATCGAAACCATCAGCTTTGATACCGTTGAAATCTCTGATACGTGGCAGGGCTGAAGAAGTAAGTCTGTCTAAGAACTCATACATTTTATCAGCTCTAAGGGTAACTCTGGCTCCTACCGGCATTCCTTTACGAAGTTTGAATGCAGCTTCGTCTTTCTTGGAAATTGTACCAACGGCTTTCTGGCCGGTGATTGCGGTAAGTTCTTCTACAGCGTAGTCTACAATTTTCTTGTCGGCGGTTGCTGCTCCTAAACCTTGCGAAAGTACGATTTTTTCTAATTTAGGCACCTGCATTACAGATTTGTACCCAAATTCTTCCATCATTGCCGGAACAATTTTCTCTTTATATATTTTCTTTGGTCTTACTGTATATTCCATCGTTGTTTATTTATAGAGTTTCGCCGGTTGACTTTGCAATTCTTACTTTTTTACCGTTTTCCACTTTTGTACCTGTTTTGGTAGCTTTACCGTTCTTGTCGATAAGTGCTACGTTGGAGATGTGGATAGAGGCTTCTTTCTCTACGATGCCGCCTTGTGGGTTACCTGCAGATGGTTTGGTATGTTTTTTCACGATATTCAACCCTGCGATGATTACTCTGGCGTCTTTCCCTTCTTTCTTAATCACTTCAATAACTTCACCTGTCTTACCTTTGATCTCTTTTCTTCCGGTGGTGATGATGACGTTATCTCCTCTTTTTATTTTAACTTTTGTCATTTTTTGTAAATTTTAAAATTAAAGTACTTCAGGAGCTAATGAAATGACTTTCATATATTCTTTATCTCTCAGTTCACGGGCAACAGGTCCGAATACGCGGGTACCTCTCATTTCGCCGTTCGCGTTTAGAAGAACGCAAGCATTGTCATCGAACTTGATGTACGAGCCATCTTTTCTGCGGACTGCTTTTTTAGTTCTTACGACAACAGCTTTGGAAACTGTTCCTTTCTTTGCGTTACCTTGTGGTGTAGAATCTTTGATAGTCACTACGATCTTATCACCAACTGAAGCATATCTTCTTCTGGTTCCTCCCAGAACTCTGATAACCAGTACTTCTTTGGCACCTGTGTTATCAGCAACTTTTAATCTTGATTCGGTTTGTAACATTACTTAGCTTTTTCAATGATTCTTACTAATCTCCATCTCTTACTTTTACTTAAAGGTCTTGTTTCAGTAATTAATACTGTATCGCCTTCAGTACACTCATTGTTCTCATCGTGAGCGGTATATTTCTTCGTCTTAAGAACGAATTTACCGTACATTGGGTGCTTTACTCTGGTTGTTTCACTTACAACAATGGTTTTTTCCATTTTATTGCTGGAAACAATTCCGATTCTCTCTTTTCTTAGATTTCTATCCATGATAAAATGAAATTCTTATTGTTGTTTTAGTGTTAGTTCAGTTTGCAGTCTCGCGATTGTTTTTCTCATATCACGGATCTGGATCGGATTTTCAATCGGGCTGATTGCGTGGGCCAGTTTCAATTTGTTAAAATCTGCCTTTACTTCAGTCAATTTGTTCTGAATATCCTCAGCGCTTAGATTTTTGATGTCAGCTTTTTTCATTTCTTTAAAAAATTATTGAGGTTGAACAAAATCGTTAGCGACTACAAACTTGGTAACTACCGGTAACTTCTGTGCAGCAAGACGCAATGCTTCTTTTGCCACTTCATAAGGAACCCCTCCAACTTCGAACATTATTTTACCCGGTTTCACTACGGATACCCAATATTCTACGGCACCTTTACCTTTACCCATACGTACTTCGGCTGGTTTCTTGGTAATAGGCTTATCCGGGAAGATTTTGATCCACAGTTGACCTTCTCTTTTCATATATCTTGTAGCAGCGATACGCGCAGCTTCAATCTGTCTTGCAGTGATCCAAGCTCCTTCTGTTGCTTTGATCCCAAAAGTTCCGTAAGCGAGTTGGTTCCCTCTCTGGGCCACTCCCTTCATCTTCATCTTGTGAACTTTACGGAATTTGGTTCTTCTTGGTTGTAACATAATCTATTAGATGTTAGATGTTAGATGTTAGATGTTAGATAATTTTAAATCAGTTCTTGTAACGGAAGTTCTAATTTCTAATTTCTTGTTTCTAACTTCTGATTAATTATTGTTATTGTTTCTTCTTGGTCTTCTGTCTCCGCCACGCTCTCCTCTGTCATTACGATCATTTCTGTCGCCTCTTCCTGCGGGGGCTTTTTTCTGCTGTCCAACCAATGGGGAAAGTTCTCTTTTACCGTAAACTTCACCTTTCATGATCCACACTTTCACGCCAAGCTTACCGTATTGGGTAAGTGCTTCACCGATATGATAATCGATATCTGCACGGAAAGTTGACAATGGGATTCTTCCGTCTTTGAAAGACTCGCTTCTTGCCATCTCCGCTCCGTTCAAACGGCCGCTGATCATTACTTTGATTCCTTCTGCACCCATTCTCATGGTAGACTGAATGGCCATTTTCACAGCTCTTCTGTAGGAAATACGGTTTTCGATTTGTTTTGCGATGCTGTCTGCAACTAATACTGCGTCAAGCTCTGGTCTTTTGATCTCGAAGATATTGATCTGGATGTCTTTATCAGTGATCTTTTTCAACTCTTCTTTCAGTTTGTCAACCTCCTGGCCGCCTTTCCCGATGATAAGTCCCGGTCTTGCAGTGGTGATTGTTACTGTAACTAATTTCAGGGTTCTTTCAATATAAATTCTTGAAATTCCACCTTTAGATAATCTTGCCTCAAGGTATCTTCTGATTTTGTAGTCTTCAGCGATTCTGTCGCCGTAGTTTTTACCACCAAACCAGTTCGAATCCCATCCTCTGATGATACCTAATCTGTTACCAATTGGATTTGTCTTCTGTCCCATACCTTGATTATTTGTTGTCTTTAGTACCTAAAATTAGCGTGATGTGGTTTGATCTCTTGCGGATTCTGTGACCACGTCCCTGTGGAGCCGGTCTCAGTCTCTTCAGTTGTCTTGCGCTGTCCACATAGATTTCTTTTACGATTAAGTTCGCTTCTTCGATGTCCGCGCCTTCGTTTTTGGTTTGCCAGTTGGCCATTGCAGAAAGAAGTACTTTTTCTAACTTGTTAGAAGCGTCTTTCTTCGAATATTTCAGGATTGACAAGGCTTTTTCAACTTCTACTCCTCTGATGATATCAGCAACTAATCTCATTTTTCTAGGAGAAGACGGGCAGTCATTATGTAACGATTTTGCCACATCCTGGTTTGCTATTTTACGTGCTAACGCACTTTCTCTTTTTCTTGATCCCATGATTATCTACCTCCTTTATTTTTGTTACCACCGTGACCTCTGAAAGATCTTGTCGGAGAAAATTCGCCTAACTTGTGACCTACCATGTTCTCTGTCACATATACTGGGATAAAGGATTTCCCGTTGTGTACTGCGATGGTTTGTCCTACGAAGTCCGGTGAGATCATTGATGCTCTGGACCAAGTTTTAATTACTGTCTTTTTATTGGCTTCTATATTTGCCTGAACCTTCTTATCTAAAGTATGATGAATGAAAGGTCCTTTCTTAAGTGATCTTGCCATGATTATTTTCTTTTAGATACGATAAATCGGTTAGACGCCTTGTTTTTCTTTCTTGTTTTGTAGCCTTTGGATGGTTTACCGTTTCTAGATCTTGGGTGACCACCAGATGAACGTCCTTCACCACCTCCCATTGGGTGATCTACTGGGTTCATTACGACCGGTCTTGTTCTAGGTCTTCTGCCTAACCATCTGCTTCTACCTGCTTTACCAGAAACAGTAAGCTGGTGATCGCCGTTAGATACAGATCCGATCATGGCCATACACTCAGTAAGAATCATTCTTGATTCTCCTGAAGGCAATTTCACGATTGCATATTTACCGTCTCTTGAAGTTAACTGAGCGGAAGATCCTGCGCTTCTTGCCATGATGGCGCCTTGGCCTGGTCTAAGCTCGATGCAAGATACTACTGTACCTAAAGGAATGTTCTTCAGCTTCATTGCGTTACCAACGTTAGGTTCAGCAGTTTCCGCAGAGATCACTTTTTGGTCTACTTTGATTCCGTTTGGAGCGATGATGTATCTCTTCTCTCCGTCTGCGTACTCTAAAAGAGCGATGAACGCAGTTCTGTTCGGATCGTATTCCACAGTTTTTACCGTAGCTTCAACATTGAATTTGTTTCTCTTGAAGTCGATAATTCTGTATTTTTGTTTGTGTCCACCGCCGGTGTAACGCATGGTCATTTTACCAGTGTTGTTACGACCACCTGACTTTTTAATACCAACGGTCAGAGATTTCTCTGGCTTGTTGGTAGTAATTTCCTCAAAGTTGTTTACAACTCTGAATCTCTGTCCCGGGGTGATAGGTTTTAATTTTCTAACAGACATTACTATTATTTATAATTATTAATTTGCTTTAAGCTCTATGCTTTAAGCAATAAGCCCCAAGCAAATTGCTTAAAGCTTATCGCGTATTGCTTTTTATACTGCGAAGATATCGATCACCTCTCCTTCTGCAAGAGAAACAACTGCTTTCTTCAATTTGTTGGTTTTCCCAACCTGCAATCCTTTTTTAGTGTATTTAGAAGAAACTTTAGGAGCGTAAATCATGGTTCTTACGTCCGCCACTTTCACACCGTAAGCTTGCTCTACCGCATTTTTGATTTGGATTTTATTCGCCTTCGTGTTAACGAAGAAAGAATAAGCACCTCTCAAATCTGTAAGGTAATTTGCTTTTTCTGAAATGATTGGTTTAATGATAACTGACATGATTTATTTTCTTAAGTTTTCCTGAAATTTCTCGATAGCACCTTCTAAAAATACAATCTCACCTGCATGTACCAAATCGTAAGAGCTGATCTCGTTATAAGTCAAAACTTTAGTTTTTGGTAAGTTTCTTGAAGATAAGTATACATTCTTGTTAGCTTCAGGCAAGATATACAATGATTTTTTACCTTCGAAACCTAGTGCGTTGTTCAAGTTGATAAATTCTTTAGTTTTTGGAGCATCGAAGTTGAATGCTTCAAGAACTTTAATAGAATTATCTCTCATTTTTTGAGAAAGCACAGATTTTTTAGCTAATCTCTTCAAAGCTTTGTTCAGTTTGAAACGGTAGTCTCTTGGTTTAGGACCAAAAACTCTACCTCCACCTTTGAAAGTTGGGGACTTGATGTCACCATATCTCGCAGATCCGGATCCTTTCTGTTTCTTAAGCTTTCTTGTAGAAGCAGTGATTTCGCTTCTTTCTTTTGATTTATGTGTACCCTGACGCTGAGCGGCAAGATATTGCTTCACTTCTAAGTAAACCGCGTGCTGGTTAGGCTCAATGCCGAAGATTGCTTCGTCTAGCTCAACTGTTCTTCCGGTTTCTTTTCCTGATGTATTGAATACTACTAGTTCCATTTTCTGATAATTACATAAGAATTTTTTGCTCCCGGAACAGCACCTTTTACTACTAAAAGATTTTGCTCTTGATCTACTTTTAACACCTGAAGGTTTTGTACAGTAACCTGCTTACCACCCATTCTTCCAGCCATACGCATTCCTTTGAATACTC
Source organism: Chryseobacterium sp. 6424 (assembly GCF_003692615.1). Lineage (NCBI taxonomy): Bacteria > Pseudomonadati > Bacteroidota > Flavobacteriia > Flavobacteriales > Weeksellaceae > Chryseobacterium > Chryseobacterium sp. 6424. The sequence continues at coordinate 428,807 of NZ_CP023540.1, read as the reverse complement.
TTGACGGATCTGATCCTGCACCGATGGAACCTGGGGCTCTCAATCTGTTGTGCTGACCATGAGTTGCCTGCATTACCCCACCGAAGTTGTGCCTTTTAACAACCCCTTGGAAACCTTTACCTTTTGAAGTACCTGTTACGTCAACGAATTCACCTTCTGCGAACAAATCAACTTTTACTTCGTCTCCTACGTTTAATTTGTCTACGAATTCATGATAGAATTCAACCAATTTAGCTTTAGGAGTAGAACCTGCCTTTTTGAAGTGGCCGGCTAACGCTTTACCAACGTTCTTTTCACTCTTGTCATCGAAACCAAGCTGAGCAGATTTGTACCCATCTTTTTCTACGGTTCTGACCTGTAAAACCGAGCAAGGACCAGCCTGAATAACGGTACACGGCATATTTTTGCCGTTCTCGTCGAACAGGGAAGTCATCCCGATTTTTTTACCAATAATACCTGACATTATTTATATATATTATATGTGTTCACGGTGATCAACACAGGGCGAGGTGATTTCTACGTTTGAAATAGGCATACTTCTTCCCTAAATTGAGTGTGCAAATTTATGAATAATTTCTGAACTGACAAGTATTACCCTGAAAATATTTTGAAAATGAGCAGGTTGTACAATCAAGCGAATGCAATTAAACCTAGCTGCTAAAACTTCGCGGATCGATTAGACGCATTGGCTATGATGGATGTTTCTAATAATATCATTGATGTACCTCCTGGGAAAATGATGTAAGATTACCTTTTGAGAGGAATAAATAAAAATTCCCTCTTCATGCGAAAAGGGAATTTCTATCATAGCAAAGTGGCTTCTGGTTGATAGCTGATAGCGATTGGCTAAAAGCAAGCCGCCAAAATCACACTTTAATTTCTACGTCAACTCCTGAAGGAAGCTCTAATTTCATAAGGGCATCAACAGTTTTGGAAGATGAGGAGTAGATATCCATCAGTCTCTTATGAGCTGAAAGCTGGAACTGCTCTCTGGCCTTCTTGTTTACGTGTGGAGAACGAAGAACGGTGAAGATTCTTTTGTTCGTTGGCAAAGGGATCGGCCCGTTTACTACAGCGCCTGTTGCTTTTACCGTTCTCACGATTTTCTCAGCAGACTTATCTACCAAATTGTAATCGTAAGATTTTAATTTTATTCTGATTCTTTGTGACATTTTAATCTAAATTTAAATAATTAACCTCTCGCTTTTTCGATTACAGATTCAGCAACGTTTTGTGGAGCTGCTTCATACTTTTCGAATTCCATTGAAGATGTAGCTCTACCAGAAGATAAAGTTCTTAAGGAAGTTACGTATCCGAACATTTCAGAAAGAGGAACGAAGGCTTTGATAACTTTCGCGTTGTTTCTGTCGTCCATACCGTTAACAGTACCTCTTCTACGGTTAAGGTCACCTACGATGTCACCCATATATTCTTCCGGAGTTACAACCTCCAGCTTCATAATAGGCTCCATGATAACAGGCTTCGCTTTTTTACCAGCTTCTTTGAAGCCCATCTTAGCAGCAAGTTCGAAGGAAAGTTGGTCAGAGTCTACCGCGTGGAAAGATCCGTCTTTAAGTACAACTTTAATTCCGTCAATCTCAAATCCTGCTAAAGGACCGTTTTTCATCGCTTCTTTGAATCCTTTTTCAACTGAAGGGATAAATTCTTTCGGAATGTTACCACCTTTAATTTCGTTTACGAATTCAAGACCAGATTTTCCGTCTTCTGTTGGACCCAGTTCAAATACGATGTCCGCGAATTTACCACGACCACCAGACTGCTTTTTATAAACTTCTCTGTGGTTGGTAGTAGTTGTAAGGTTTTCTTTGTATTCAACCTGTGGCTGCCCTTGGTTTACCTCTACCTTAAACTCTCTTCTCATACGGTCCACAATGATATCGAGGTGAAGTTCCCCCATACCGGAGATGATCGTCTGCCCTGAAGCTTCGTCAGTTTTCACGGTGAAAGTAGGATCTTCTTCAGCCAGTTTAGCCAAAGCGTTACCCATTTTATCCTGGTCAGCCTTAGTTTTAGGCTCTACAGCGATACCAATTACCGGATCTGGGAACACCATAGATTCTAGAATAATTGGGTTCTTCTCATCACAAAGTGTATCACCGGTTTTGATATCTTTAAAACCTACAGCCGCACCAATATCTCCAGCCTCGATGAACTCGATTGGCTCTTGCTTGTTCGCGTGCATCTGGAAGATACGGGAGATTCTTTCGCGGTTGTTTGTTCTTGTATTAAGGATATATGAACCTGCATCAAGACGTCCTGAATAAGCTCTGAAAAATGCCAGGCGACCTACAAATGGGTCTGTAGCGATTTTAAATGCCAGTGCAGAGAAAGGTTCAGCTACTGAAGGTTTTCTGGAAATCGGCTCATCAGTTTTAGGATCAGTACCATTGATCGCTTCTTTATCCATTGGAGAAGGAAGGTAACGGCAAACCGCATCTAGCATGAACTGTACACCTTTGTTTTTGAATGAAGAACCACAAGTCATCGGGATGATGCTCATATCCAGTGTTGCAGCTCTAAGCGCGGCGTGGATTTCTTCTTCAGTGATGGAGTTTTCGTCCTCCATGAATTTCTCAAGAAGGTTTTCGTCATACGCAGCGATCTCTTCGATCAACTGAGCTCTGAACTGCTTTACTTCGTCAGCCATTTCAGCAGGGATGTCTACGATATCAAAAGTAGATCCGTGATTTTCATCATGCCAAACCATTGCACGGTTTTTCACGAGGTCTACCACACCTTTGAAATCTGCTTCATCACCGATTGGAAGAACAATTGGAACTGCGTTAGAACCAAGCATTTCTTTTACTTGCTTACATACGTTCAGGAAGTCAGCTCCCTGACGGTCCATCTTGTTCACGAAGCCCATACGAGCTACGTTGTAGTTATCAGCAAGTCTCCAGTTCGTTTCAGACTGAGGCTCTACGCCGTCTACTGCAGAGAAAAGGAATACAAGACCATCTAATACTCTAAGAGAACGGTTTACCTCAACGGTAAAGTCAACGTGTCCCGGTGTATCGATGATATTAAAGTGATAGTTTTTTGCATCCGGAAGTGCTTTACCTTGCTCAGTAGGGAATTTCCAGTCTACAGTTACTGCTGCAGATGTAATGGTAATCCCTCTTTCAGCTTCCTGCTCCATCCAGTCGGTAGTTGCACCGCCTTCGTGAGTTTCACCGATTTTGTGGTTTTTTCCGGAATAAAATAGAATTCTTTCTGTCGTGGTGGTTTTCCCCGCATCAATGTGAGCAGCGATACCAATATTTCTTGTAAGGGTAAGATCTCTTGCCATTTCAGATTAGAATTTAAAGTGTGAAAATGCTTTGTTTGCTTCAGCCATTCTGTGAGTGTCTGTTTTCTTTTTGTAAGCAGCACCTTCTTCTTTTGCAGCAGCGATAACTTCAGCAGCCAATTTCTGAGCCATTGATTTATCGTTTCTAGCTTTAGAATATTTGATTAACCACTTCATCGCCATAGAGATTTTTCTGTCAGCACGAATTGGCATTGGGATCTGGAAGTTAGCACCACCGATTCTGCGTGAACGTACTTCTACGTGTGGCATTACGTTGGTAAGGGCATCTTTCCAGATTTCAAGAGAAGTTTTTTCGTTCTCTCCTTTTTTGCTTTCTACGATATCTAATGCATCATAGAATATTTTGAATGCGATTGACTTTTTACCGTCAAGCATCAGGTTGTTCACAAATCTAGTTACCAGTTGATCATTAAACTTAGGATCCGGTAACAACGGTCTTTTTTTCGCTTTCGTCTTTCTCATTGTTTCGTTTCTTTAAAATTTAATGATTACTTTTTCTTGCCTTTTGCAGGTGCAGCAGCTGCCTGACCTGGCTTAGGTCTCTTAGCTCCGTACTTGGATCTTCTCTGAGTTCTTCCGTTTACTCCTGCAGTATCCAAAGCTCCACGAACAATGTGATAACGTACTCCCGGTAGGTCTTTCACCCTCCCTCCGCGTACCAATACTATCGAGTGCTCCTGAAGATTGTGTCCTTCGCCCGGGATATAAGCGTTGACTTCTTTCCCGTTAGAAAGTCTTACCCTTGCAACTTTTCTAAGTGCAGAGTTAGGTTTCTTCGGGGTGGTAGTATATACTCTTGTACATACACCTCGTCTTTGTGGACAGGAATCAAGGGCAGCCGATTTACTCTTCTTGGTAAGTGCGACTCTTCCTTTTCTAACTAATTGTTGAATAGTAGGCATTTAATTGCTTTTTATTTTAGGGTGCAAAAGTAGGGATAAATTTCAAACCTGCAAACAGAAATCCTAAAATCAACTGCTTTTTTAACTGTCAATCATCAAGATAGCTGTTTATTACGCGGTAAAAAGCAATAGTTCCATCGATTGTTGTGTATATTTATATTAAGTCATTCATCATCTTGGTAAAAACTTAAGTTTTTTTATTTATGAATATGTGGAAACCCTTTTAAGCTGGAATCATGGTATAACATAAATCCAAGCCGTATAGTTGCATCTGTATACACCCATTTTGAAAGCTGCACGGTGTTTGCTACCTTTGTATAAAAGTAAACATTATGAATAACGCTAAAATTATTGGTCTACAGGAAACCGACTGCCAATCCATCGCTGAAAAGCTAAACGAACTTTTGGCCAACTACTCGGTATTTTACCAGAACACCCGCGGGGCACACTGGAATATCAAAGGAAACGATTTCTTTACCCTTCACCCAAAATTCGAGGAACTATATAACAACCTCGTCCTTAAGATTGATGAGATTGCAGAAAGAATCCTTACTTTAGGCGCTGTCCCGAACCATAACTATTCCGATTATCTGGCCGTCTCTACCATTAAAGAAAGCCGTGAAGTCTCTGATGGCAACAAATGTGTGGAAAACATTCTGGCCTCATTCAAAATCGTAATTGATCTGCAGCGCGACCTGCTCGAAATAACCGAAAAGGCCGGCGACGAGGGAACCAATTCGCAGATGAGCGACTATATCACCGAGCAGGAAAAAGAAGTATGGATGTACAACTCTTACCTCGGGAAATAATTCTCTTTAAAAACTTAATACGAATCGCCTTCCCTGAGGGCGATTTTTTATTGGCGAAATCTCTACATTTGTTTTAATATATATAAGGTATGACAGAGGTCCGCTTAAGATCAATTCTGGATAATGATTTTTACAAAATCACCATGCAAAATGCCGTGGTAAAACTCTTCCCCAACGAACGGGTTAAGTACCAGTTCATCAACCGCGGAAACCATTTCTTCCCCGAAAACTTTGCTGAAGAATTGCGCAAGTCTGTCCACGCAATGGCTGATTTAAAACTAACGAAAGCTGAAAAGGAATATTTGCGCCTCACCTGCCCTTATCTGGATCTTCCCTACCTTGATTTTCTCGCCGGCTACCAGTACGATCCGGCAGAAGTACAGATCCGGCAAGCCGGTAATGACTTGGAAGTAACCGTGGAAGGCGAATGGTATCGCACCATCCTTTGGGAAGTCCCTCTACTGGCACTGATTTCTGAACTGCATTACCAGATGAATAACTTTGAACGCGAGCCGGATGAAACAATCATACAGAAAACTCATCAAAAAGCCGAGGAACTGCATCGTCTCGGTGTAAATTTCGCGGAGTTCGGCACCCGCAGAAGACATTCCTACAAAGTGCACGATCTGGTGATGGAAGCGCTTATCCAAAGTAAAACCACCAAATTCATTGGTTCATCAAATATACATTTCGCGATGAAGTATGGCGTAAAGCCGATTGGCACCCACGCACACGAATGGTTCATGTTCCACGCCGCCGAATACGGTTTCAAAATGGCCAACGCACTTTCGCTGGAGCATTGGGTGGATGTGTATCGTGGCGACCTGGGAGTAGCGCTTTCCGACACTTACACCACAGAAGTCTTCTTTCAGCAGTTTGATAAAAAATTCGCCAAACTTTTTGATGGCGTTCGGCATGACAGCGGAGATCCCATCGAATTTGCCGAAAAAACCATTGCCCATTACCATAAAAACGGTGTAAACCCTTTGTTTAAATACATCATATTTTCTGATGGATTGAATATGGAAAAAGTAACCGAAATCACCGCTGCATGTCGCGGAAAAATCGGGATTTCTTTCGGGATCGGGACCAACCTTACCAACGATGTCGGTGTAAAACCGATGAATATTGTGATGAAACTTACCGCTGCCAGATCCATCACCGGCGACTGGATCCCCACAGTAAAACTTTCAGACGAGCCTGGCAAACACACCGGTGACCCTAAAATGATCGAACTTGCTAAGGAATTCTTGAGGATTAAAGAATAAACATCCTCGACTTCATTATTGATTGATGTCAAAATAATCTTTTTTCTTCCTACTTTTGAAAAATGGAAATCACCACGCTACTTATCGGACTTATACTCGGGGCTATTTTGGGTGCCGCGTTGTTGTATTTCATTGTAAAATCCGCGCACGTTTCGCGTCAGCTTTATGATGAACTCAACAATAATTTCATTCGCAATACTGCAGATTTACAAAACCATGCCAACAGAATAAATGAGCTGGAGGCCCTTATTGAACAGGAAAGATCTGCAAACCGCCAGCAAAACGAAATCCTGAATCAGCAACGGCAAGACTTTTCACGAATTACTGCCGAACACGCCACATTGCAAAACCAGTCGCAGGAACAGAAAGAAAATCATCAGCGCCAACTGTCGCAGATCGAGAGCCTGCAAATAGAAAAGCAGGACCTTTTTGCTAAGAATGCCGAACTTACGGCCATCAATGAAAACCTGCAGCAATCGCTGAAAAATCAGCGGGAAGAAATAGAAAAAATTCAGGAAATGGCGAAGAATGAATTTAAAAATCTGGCCAACGAAATTTTAGAGGAAAAATCTAAAAAATTCACTGAGGCAAACCGTGAAAACCTCGATACTTTATTGAAGCCCTTAGGTGAAAACCTTGAAACCTTTAAAAAACGGGTAAACGAGGTTTATGACAATGAAGCCCGCGAGCGATTTTCACTAAACAATACCATCAAACTGATGATGGAGCAGACCACCAAAGTAAGCCAGGAAGCCAACAACCTGGCGACCGCACTGAAAGGGCAAACCAAAACGCAAGGTAACTGGGGTGAGATGATCTTGGAAAGAATTTTGGAAGATTCGGGGCTTTGCAAAGACCGCGAATATTTCTCGCAATATAATATCAAGACCGAATCTGGCGAAAACCAAAGGCCCGACTTTGTACTAAAACTTCCCGGAAACCAGATTGTTATCATCGATTCAAAAGTTTCGCTGAATGCCTATGAACGTATGTGTTCCGCCGAAACCGAAGATGACCGGAAACATAATCTTGGCCTGCACATCGCAGCCATCAAAAAACATATTGACACGCTGGCGCTGAAACGGTACGATAACCTGAAGGAAGCGCTGGATTTCACGATCATGTTTATTCCGGTAGAGCCTGCGTTCCTCACCGCCGTGCAATACGACCAGCAACTCTGGAACTACGCGTATCATAAACATGTCATCCTGCTGAGTCCGACTAACCTGATTGCCTATTTAAAATTGATTTCCGACGTTTGGAAACGTGCCGACCAGAACCAGAATGCCGAAGAAATTGCACGCCAAGCCGCGGCACTGTACGATAAGTTTGAAGGTTTCGTGTCAGACCTGCTAAATGTGGGGAAGAAAATGGAAAGCGCCAAACAAGATTACGAAAGTGCCATGAAAAAACTATCTACCGGAAACGGCAATTTGGTAAGGTCCGCGGAAAAACTTAAGCGGTTGGGAGTAAAATCAAAGAAAAATCTCCCCGCACAATTGTTGGAAAGAGCCAATACCGAAGATGCTGAGCATGAAAACCCATAAGCCAAAATGATTGAAAGTTTACAGAACGATAAAATAAAACACCTTTCCCGGCTACTTACCGATAACCGTTTTAGAAAAAAATCGGGCACTTTCGCGGTAGAAGGAAAACAAGAAAACCAACGTGCGTTACATTTTGGCTATGAACCTTTAGAATTCTTCATTTGTGAAGATCTTTATCAAGATGGAATCCCGGATGCAAAAACCCTCTTCATCAGCGAGAAAGTGTATGATAAAATCGCCTACCGCGGCACCTCTGAAGGAATCATCGGCATATATAAAACCAAAGCGCATACGCTAAACACACTTATTTTAAAGGATAATGCTACTGTAATTATCGTTGAAAGTGTCGAGAAACCCGGAAACCTAGGCGCCATTCTGCGTAGCTGCGAAGCATTTGGTATAGATGCGTTGGTGATAACAGACCCAAAAGTCGATTTCTATAACCCAAATGTCATTCGCTCGAGCGTTGGGTGCTTATTCGGGATGGCTGTGTACCAGTGTGACAATGCGTTGCTCGCAGAATTTCTTACTGAACAGCAAGTAGAAATATTCACCACAAAGATGTCAAATGATGCGACAGACCTTTATAAAAATAATTTTACAGGAAAATCTGCATTGATTTTTGGCACCGAACATTCCGGCATCAGTGATTTTTGGGTAGGGAAAGGTAAAAATGTATTGATACCTATGGTGGGCACCATCGACTCACTTAACTTAAGCAATGCGGTGGCTATTAGCTGTTACGAGATCTTACGACAAAAATCATCGGCTAACGATTGATGATTAAAATAAAAAAAACCGTTTCTCTGGGAGAAACGGCTTTGTGTTGTAAGATATTACTAATTACTTAGTAGCATTTTTTACATCGTTAGCAGCACCAGCAGCAGCGTCAGCAGCACCTTTTGCAGCATCACCTGCAGTACCAGCAGCATCTTTAGCAGCATCAGCACCAGCAGCAGTAGTAGCAGAAGCAGCATCAGCAGCAGCATCTACAGTTACAGCAGCAGCAGAATCAACAACAGCAGCAGCAGAATCAGCTACAACAGCAGCAGAATCAGCAAGAGCAGCAGTTGCAGAATCAGAAGCGTTAGCAGTTTCTACAGTTTCAGATTTGTTACAAGCTACAAGAGCTAAAGCAGCGATACCAGCTACGAATAATGACTTTTTCATAATAATTAAAAATTAATTGTTTTGTTGTTTTAAAATTTAGTTGTCCGTATTTCATCAATTCGAACAGGACAAAGGTATGGCAGCAGGAAAATTTGTGTCAGAAAATTAATTGTAATATCTTTGTAAAACAGTTTTACAAATATCAACTACTGATTATCAGTACTTTAATAAAAATCAGCAATTGAGCGATTTAGATTTATTACACTTTGAACAGCTTAAAAAAGAGGTTCAGAAGCAGTATCTGGCGACCCACACCCCCTCTTTCGATGACATTTCGAAATGGAAAGGCATCGATATCATCTACTTTCAGGAAGATCTGCGGAAAAAAGCCAAGGGAAACATCAGCGAAAAAACCTTTTATACTTATTTCAAAAACTCGCCGGTGACTAAGCTCCCGCGCATCGACATGCTCAATATCCTGTCTGTTTATGCAGGTTACGTGTCATGGTACGATTTTAAAAAGAATCACCTTTTCGCAGATGAGATTTTACTGGATGCAGAAGAATCATCAAACAACCCTGCGGTTGAACAGACACTTGAACCCTTGCTTGAAAAAAATGATAAAATAGCTGTAACGGAGGTCGAAAATCCCACAGAAAGGCAAATTCACGAAGCCGAAAAAGCCGTTTTACAAAATACAAACACTGATAATCAATCAATTAATCAAAACAACGGCACTTTATCCACTTACGATCTCCCAGAGAAAAAAACCACTGTTTCTTTACTGACAAAATATCTCTGGTTGGGTATTTCGGCAGTGCTTGCCATTTTAGTCGGTCTGCTTATTTTCAAGGATGAACTATTTAGCAAAAAATATTACTACAGCTTTATTGATGCCGACCGAAACTCGAAAATCAATGCCGAGCTACAGGTACAGATACTGAAGGAAAACGAATCGCCGATACTGTATGTCGCCAAGCCAAACGAACCCTTTGTTTATACCACAAAATCAAAGAACCTCACCATGGTAGTGTCTTCGCCTTATTACAGGACCGATACCATACAAAGAAATCTTGAAACCGCGCCCGAAGCCGAAAACATTGAGTTGAAACCCAATGATTACGCGATCATGCTTTTCTACTACTCAAAATCCATTACCGACCTGAAGAAAAAAAGGGAGCGCCTTAATTATCTCATCAGCCACAATGCCCTAATCTATCAGGTGTTCGATAATGAGTTTTATGGTGTTGAAACTATGGATAAACAACGTTATATAAATTTGGTAACTTTACCTTCCACTTCGCTTGAAAACTTAGAAGTGATTGATACACAAACTGATAAAACCGGGAAAATAATGATGATCAAATTTAAAATTGCCAATAATGAAAAAAATAAATAAGCCGTTCGCCACATTTCTTTTCGTTTGCGTACTGATCTTTGGAGCCTGTACACAGGACAAACCCGAAATGTCTGACCTCGAAAAAATACGGAATAACAACAATAAATCTTCGTACCCTGTCAATAAAATGGATAGCGCCCAAGCCATAGCGCAGATTACGAAACAGAAAATACAGGAGTTACTTGATCTTTCCACGCTTTACACCTCAGGAAACCGCGATACAGAAATCGATTCGGTAATCTATTCCCAAATGAAAAGCTACTTCATTGAAGATGATTCGGCAAAGCTACAGCGCATCCTACAAGAGTTGGACAGCTTTAATGTAAACGCAGCCAAAGTGGGGAATATAGCAGTCTCTAAAGTAGTTGTGGGCAGCGATACACTTGATTTCGCCAAATTTGCAGTTGAATATTTTGACGAAGCGAACCGTTCTATCGGGATTTTCGAACGAAACGCGCAATATGTTTTAAAACCGTCGCCAGTGAAATTCAAGAAAGAATTCAAGTTCTATTTCGTGAATTTCGATGGTTTGCCGGTGAAAGACAGCACATCTGTAGGCGTTACGAGGTAATCTAACGGAATGTCATTTTCCCACACGTCATCGATTTTTTCATTTGGCGGAAAGAAATTCAACCCGATTTTCTTTACTTCGGGATTGATTTCGGCAAAGAAACGGTCGTAGAAACCTTTGCCGTAACCTACTCTGTTGCCGAGATGATCGGCGTAAAGCAACGGCACGATCACATAGTCGAACCGAACCGCCTCGTTTGCCATATTACTTTCCGGCTCCGGAATTCCCCATTGATTGGGAACAAGCCGTGTTTCGGGCAAAAGTTCGATGGAATCCATCTTCCCGTCAACTACTTTCGGAACGAAGATATGGCACTGGCATTTTTGAAAATATTCAATGAACAGTTGCGTCTGAACCTCGTTTTTGCCGGTTGCCGTAAGGAAACAATGAATATTCTGACCTTTTTCAAGCTGAAAAAACCTGCTGAAGTTTTCAAAAATAAGCAGAGACAACGTACCGATCTCTTCCGCTGAAAGCGATTCGCGTTTTTGCCTATAAATTTTTCTGATTTCAGTTTTGGTCATCTTATATTTCTTTCACCGAAATTATTTTCACAGGACAGGCTTTCGCCGCTTTCTCGCAAGGTTCAAAAGCCTCATGATTAGGTGTTTTCATCGTATAGAATCCTTTTTTATCGAGCGTTTTAAGTAAAACCGATTTGCCGTCTTTCTTTGACATCCGAAAATATTCCGGCGCAAATTCCGCGCAATAATTACAGCCAATGCATTTTTCGCGTTGAAGTGTAACGATAACCATCAGTTGTTCGCTACGATTTTATAAAGTTTGTCCGATGGTCTCACGCGGAAATCAGTTTTAAAGGTGATCACATCTGATTTTGAGGCTTTCTGAGCTTCCGGTTTTTCATCAACCATCATAGATTCGAGCACCATTTCCTGTGAACCTGTGGTTGGTCCCTGGATTAAAACTCTGTCGCCAACGGTTAAGTCGTAAGCTTCAATTAAAAATTCAGCCACATTTGATTTCGGATAAAAATGCCGGCCTTTACCGATGTACACTTTCTTTTGAGTCGCGCTGGAACCTGAAGTTTCGGACCATTCGCCAAGCTCCTGACCTAAATAATATCCAGCCCAGAACCCGCGGTTGTACACGGTTTCCAGTCTTGCCATCCAGTCAGCTACTTTTTCCTGAGAATAAGTTCCGTCCGCAATAGCATCAATGGCCTCGCGATAGCATTTTGTCACCGTCGCAACGTATTCCGGTGCACGCCCGCGCCCTTCGATTTTCAAGACTTTTACACCAGAATCAACAACCTGATCGAGGAAATTGATGGTGCATAGATCTTTCGGCGACATCATATATTCGTTGTCGAGTTCAATTTCAAAACCCGTTTCCTGATCGATCACCGTGTATTTTTTACGGCAGTTCTGTTTGCACGCACCCCGGTTTGCAGAAGAATTGTGCGAGTGCAGACTTAAATAACATTTCCCGGAAACCGCCATGCACAAAGCACCGTGACCAAAAATTTCAACCTCAACCAAGTTTCCGGAAGGTCCGCGAACATCGTCTTTAATAATTTGGTCGCAGATTTTCTTGATTTGAGTGATGCTGAGTTCGCGGCTCATCACCATCGTGTCGGCAAAAAGGGAGTAGAACTTCACCGTCTCGATGTTGGTAATATTGATTTGCGTGGAGATATGCACTTCCATCCCGATTTGCCGCGCATAGGAAATCACCGCCTGATCCATCGCGATGACAGCGGTAAGATTGGCTGCTTTAGCTTTATCTAAAAGCGTTTTGATTAATGATAAATCGTGGTCGTAGATAATTGTATTTAAAGTTAAATACGTCCGAACCCCTTTCTCTGAGCATCTTCGAGAGATTTCGGGCAAGTCATCGATGGTAAAATTCATCGAAGCCCGCGCGCGCATGTTGAGCTGTTCTACGCCGAAATAAATGGAATCCGCGCCATTGTCCAAAGCTGCCTGCATCGAAGTGAAATCGCCGGCGGGTGACATCAGTTCTATTTTTCCTGAAACCGTCATTTTAATTTAAGATTTTGAATAATTTATCGGACAGACGAATTCTGAAAGGCAGCGGAAATGTAACCTGATCGCCTGGTTTAGCGGTTTGGCAAGCATTTCCGTTCGCGAAGATTTCTGTTAAAGTAACTTCCTGCTCACCGGTTGTGGGTCCAGTAATCAATATTTTATCGCCAACTGAAACTTCGCCGTCCTCCATTAAAAACTGAGCGATTTTAGTTTTTGGATAATAATGTTCCGCTTTGCCAATAAGCACTTTCTTCACCGAAATTTTCTGGCGGATGTTTTTTGTAACTACCTTGGCTAAAGGTTTATCGCTTAAATCGCCGGATTTTTTATATTTCAGGTTAGCTGATTTACCTTTGCGGAAAATTTTGTTCCCGACCTGCAGACCTTTCCGAAGTTTCGCCTGCTCCTCCAAAGGTAAATGGATCGTTTCAAGACACTTCGGCGAACAGCAGTTTTCCATCGCAGCCTTGCACTCATCACACTGAATGAACAGCAGATGACACGCATCATTGAAACAATTTGTATGATTGTCGCACGGTTTTCCGCACTGGTGACACTGTGAAACGATATCATCGGTAATTCTCTCGCCCAAACGGTGATCGAACACGAAATTTTTGCCAATGAATTTACTTTCGATATTTTCTTCTTTTACCTGACGTGCGTATTCGATAATTCCACCTTCAAGCTGGAAAACGTTTTTGAAACCCTGATGCTTGAAATAAGCACTGGCTTTTTCGCAGCGGATTCCGCCTGTACAGTACATCAGCAGATTTTTGTCCTCTTTAAAATCCTGAAGCTGCTCATTGATGATCGGTAAACTTTCACGGAAAGTCTCCACATCAGGCGTTATCGCGCCCTTGAAATGCCCGACTTCGCTTTCGTAATGGTTACGGAAATCAACCACAATTGTATTCGGATCTTCGAGTAAAGTATTAAATTCTTTTGCTTTTAAATGAATCCCCTTGTCGGTCACATCGAAAGTTTCATCATTCAAACCGTCTGCAACAATCTTATTCCGAACCTTAATCGTAAGCTTTAAAAATGAATGGTCATCGTGCTCCACGGCTTCGTTTAGACGGATTCCCTGCATAAAATCGTACACTTCCAAAGTTTCGCGGAAAGCTTCAAGATTATCAGCGGGAATACTCATCTGCGCATTGATGCCTTCGTGAGCAACGTAAATTCGGCCGAGCGCATCAAGGGCGTTCCAGGCTATAAATAATTCGTCGCGAAATTTTTTGGGATCTGTGATTTTGGCGTACGCATAGAAAGACAACGTAAGGCGTTGCTTACCGGCTTCATCAATAAGACGGGCTCTTTCTTCTGCGCTTAAAGTGTTGTACAGTTGCATGCTATAAACGGTTTAAGTGAGAAAAATTATGGGTGCAAAGATAAGAAATTTGAAAATGTGGGAATTTGAAAATTTGACAATGTAAAATTCAGCGAAAAGACAAATCAGAAATTAATGTAAATATGCTTCAGAATCTCTCTGTCTTCTTCTGTAAACGCAACTTTCCTACGCGCCATCGCGAGTTCGGCTACTTCGTAGGCTTTTTCCAACTTGAATTTCTCATCGCCCTTCATTCCGCCCCACGAAAAACTTTCAATCAAGTTCGGTGGGAAACCGCTTTTGAAAATATTCGCGGCAACACCAACCACGGTTCCGGTATTAAACTGCGTGTTGATCGCTGTCTTAGAATGATCGCCCATAATCAGTCCGGCAAACTGAAGTCCGGTGTTGGCAAAACGCTTCGTCCTGTAATTCCAAAGTTTTACTTCGGCGTAATTGTTTTTAAGGTTGGATGAATTGGTATCAGCGCCGAGATTGCACCATTCGCCGATCACGGAATTCCCGATAAAACCGTCGTGACCTTTATTTGAATAGCCGAAAATCACGATATTATTCACTTCACCGCCCACTTTAGAATGTGGACCCACCGTGGTTGCGCCGTAAATTTTTGAACCTAAATTAAATTTTGAACCTTCGCACAACGCAATTGGGCCGCGCAGGTTGCAACCTTCCATCACCTCAGCATCTTTTCCGATATAGATTTTTCCGGTTTTTGTATTCAAAGTCGAGAATTCCACCGATGCACCTTCTTCGATGAACAGATTTTCTTTATCGCCTAAAAATCCGTTGGTAGCCGAAAGTTTCGCGGAAGTTCTGCCTTTGGTCAGCAGTTCAAAATCAAAATTGATGGCTTGTTCATTATAGGAAAACAAATCCGTCGGTTGTTTAAAAAACGTGAGTTTTTCCTCAATATCCGTCATTTTTTCGATCTGATTCAACGAAAAATTCTCCATATTGATCCGCACGGCCAAAAGTTCGTTTTCGTACACCAAAGCCTCGCCCATTTTCAGTTCTTTGATCTGATCAAGAACTTTTTCGGTTGGAAGAAAGTTCGGAACCAAAAAAAGGCTCTCTGTCTTTTCAGGTTTTTTGAACTTTTCCTGCAAAAAATCTTCGGTGATGAACGAGATTTCTGAAATACCGAGTAGTTTTTGCCATCTTTCGGAAAAGGTGAGGATTCCGCAACGCATCTCTGCCACGGGCCTGGTGAAAGTGAGCGGTAAAAAATCTTCCCAAAACTGGGCATCGGAAAAAACAAGCTGCATCTGATTAATTTTGGATTTTGAATTCTGAATTTTAGATTTTTGGGTTTCTCGTCGAAATAAGATCAGAAACTCCTCAAATTTACAATAAAAAAAGTCTCTCAGAAATCTGAAAGACTTTAAATTTTATTTGTAAGACTCAAATTTATTTTGAGAATTTCTTGTACTTGTTCATGAATTTATCTACTCTACCAGCAGTATCAACAAGTTTCACTTTACCTGTGTAGAATGGGTGTGAAGTTGAAGAGATCTCCATTTTAATCAAAGGATATTCCTGTCCTTCATATTCAATGGTATCTTTGGTATCGGCAGTAGATTTGCACAAGAACATCTCGTCATTACTCATATCTTTGAAAACAACAAGTCTATAATTTTCCGGGTGGATTCCGTTTTTCATAATTAATAAATTTTAAAATAAATTAAAGTTTTGCTTCAGGAAGTTAGTAATGGATATTCCTCTGCTAAATTTTAGACCGCAAAAGTACAACTAATTTTCTAATTCGCAAACACTAACTGAAATAATTTTAATATTTTTCTGTCTCACAAAATTGGCTAAATTTGAAACTTATATCTATCAGGTCCCGATGAATAATTTTAAAGCGCTATTCATGCTCTTCTTCTGGCTGTTACTTGTTGTAACCGCCTGTAACCGAGACGACATTAGTTTCGAAAACCCGTCGAAGCTGTTGCGGTTTTCTGCTGACTCCGTCTTTCTCGACACCGTCTATAACCAAGTACGATCAGAGACTTATGCGGTGAAAATTTATAATGATGAGGACAAAGACATCTCTATTCCGCAGATTTCACTGGCTTCGGGTGCGGCATCACCGTACCGTATAAATCTAGACGGGCGTACAGGCACCGAATTTACCAACATCCCACTAAGGAAAAAAGACAGCCTGTATATTTTTGTAGAAATTGCTCCTGTAGCCAACACTACAGAAGCCATTGCCGAGGAACGTATCAACATAAAGACGCCAGCCGGCCTACAGCATATCACACTTTTCTCGGTGGTACAGGACGCTGAGTTTTTCATACAGACTGAAAGCAACGCAAACATCCTGACTACAGATGTTACCTGGAATAACGATAAAGCCAAAATTATTTTTGGTGATCTTACCATCGCCGAAGGCAAAACCCTGAATATCGCTCAGGGAACAAAAGTCTATTTCCACCGCAATGGCCGTCTTAGATTGGCTAAAGATGCTACACTGAATGTGAATGGTGACCTTCAGAAAGAAGTTGTCTTCCGCGGTGACAGAAACGACCCACGCTATGACACCATCCCTAAAAACTGGCAGGGTATCGTAGCCGAACCGGGCGCCAAACTGAACCTAAATTACGCCCGTATCTTCGGCGGCACGCGTGGCCTTGAACTTAAGGAAGCACAGGCCAACATCAGAAATACCATCATCCACACCCATCAGGAATATGGGATCCTTGCCATCAATGCCAACCTCACGGCTACCAATCTGGTCATCAATAATTGTGGGGAAGCAGCTTTGGGGATTTTTAAAGGTGGGAATTATAGCCTTATCCATTCCACTATTGCTAATTATTGGAATTTCAATTCTGCGTTGCCCGGTCTTGGGCTTTATGCAAGCAACGAATATCAAAACAAAACCGGCCTCGAACAGGGTCCGCTCACCCTACAGTTACACAACACGATCATTTACACCGATAAAGAGAACGGTACTATCTTTAAACCAACCGCAGGACAAACATTCAACTACCTCATCCAGAATTCGCTTCTGAAACATGGTGCCGATGCTGGTTTTACGTTCGATGGTAACTCGAATGTTTTGAATTCCATTAAGAATCAGGATCCTAAATTCCAGCATTATTTCACCCAGAAACTGAATCTTCGCGTAAAAGATGATTCACCAGCGAAAGGCAAAGGGAATCTTCAAACGGCACAAACCGCCCCTTTAGACTTGGTGAAGGTGTCGCGGCTCAACAATCCAACCATCGGTGCGTATCAATAATTATGGAGATAACTAAACTACAGCAGGAAGTTGACGAGTGGATTAAGACCATAGGTGTACGATATTTTAATGAACTCACCAACATGGCCATTCTTACCGAAGAGGTAGGTGAGGTAGCGCGGGTCATCGCCCGCCGCTATGGCGAGCAGAGCGAAAAAGAATCTGACAAAACCAAAGACTTGGGCGAGGAACTTGCTGACGTACTTTTTGTCACACTGTGTCTTGCCAACCAAACCAATACTAATCTTCAGGAGGCCTTTGACCGTAAGATGAAGCTAAAGACCGACCGCGACCGCGACCGACACCAAAACAACGAAAAACTTAAATAATACAACCAATGTGGTTAGAGAAATGTAGGGTTATCGGCAATAAAACTATAGAGATCAGCGGTTCGAAAAGCATTTCGAATCGTTTACTGATTTTACAGTATCTTTTTGGGAACATTAAAACAGAGAACCTGTCCAATTCTCAGGACACGGCAGTATTACAACAAGCGCTGGCAACTACCGCCGATGTAATAGATGTTCACCATGCCGGCACAGCCATGCGGTTTTTAACAGCTTATTTTGCCATTCAGGAAGGCCGCTCGGTCACACTTACAGGATCTCCGCGCATGCAGGAACGGCCGGTGAAAAGCCTGGTTGACGCGCTGTTACATTTGGGTGCAGACATTCAGTATTTAAAAAACGATGGCTATCCGCCACTTAAAATCACGGGCAAAAAACTTCGTAAAAGCAATGTCACTATTCCGGCAGACATTTCCAGCCAATTCATTACCGCGCTTCTGCTCATCGGGGCAAAACTTGATAACGGCATCACCATTACCCTTGATGGCGAAATTACCTCCAGGCCTTACCTTGAAATGACACTGAAGATCCTACGCTCCCTGGAGATCGAATATACATTTGAAGATAATATCATTCGGGTTTTCCCCGATCATGAAGAAAGCAGAGGCCTGCGGTCAGCACCTTTCATCATAGAAAGCGACTGGAGTTCGGCTTCGTATTATTATTCGCTCGCGGCACTGTCGGGTGAAAACATCAATCTGCGCTGTTTTAAACCATATTCTTTACAGGGTGATTCGGTACTGCGCGAAATCTACTGGAAGTATTTTGGTGTAAATACCATCTCAGATGGCGCGGCAGCTAAAATCTCGCTGTACCCTGAGACCAATCATGAACAACCAGACAAAATCGTGCTTCATATGAACGATTGTCCCGACATTGCGCAAACCCTTTGTGTGACGGCGGCGGCAAAGAAAATACATTTCGAGCTCACAGGTCTTTCTACATTAAGAATAAAAGAGACCAACCGGCTTTTGGCATTGCACCAGGAACTTAAAAAAATTGGGTGCATGACAGAAATTTCAGACGACCGTATTGCATCCACCAATTTCTTTCCGCCTGAAAGGGAAATTTCAATCGCTACATACAACGATCACCGCATGGCGATGAGTTTTGCGCCATTTGCCCTCATCACTGGTTTAACCATCGAAAATCCTGAAGTGGTAGAAAAATCCTATCCAGCGTTTTGGGAAGATTTTGCGCTACTTACTGAAAAATATTAAAAAAATGACCATCATCATCACTGGCAGTTCAGCCGGCATCGGTTTCACTATGGCTGAATATTTTGGCAAGAAAGGCCATAAAGTTTATGGCCTCAGCCGAAAAAACATCGTTTCAGATCACTTCACTACCATCCCTACGGATATTACTTCCAAGGAACAGCTAGATCATGCCATCAACCAGATCCTGAGCGCCGAAAAGCGAATCGATGTCCTTATTAATAATGCAGGGATGGGCATGGTAGGCCCGGTGGAAGATTCGTCGAAAGAGGAAATTTTAAAATTGTTCAACCTGAATCTGGTGGGTGCCGTACAGATGATGAGCGCGGTACTTCCTAAGATGCGCGAACAAAAAGCCGGACAAATCATCAATATTTCCAGCATTGGATCAGAAATGGGTTTACCGTTTCGTGGGTTTTACTCTGCTTCTAAATCTGCATTAGATAAGGTGACCGAAGCCATCCGATATGAAGTTTCGCCGTGGAATATTGAGGTCTGCACACTTCATTTAGGTGATATTAAGACGAACATTGCGGAAAACCGAGTTAAGACAAACGTTTCAGCGCCTTATAAAAACACATTTGAAAAAGTGTATGCCCTGATGAATGCACATGTAGATGATGGTACCGAACCTTTGGATGTGGCTGTTTATACAGAGCGACTGCTGAACCGCAAACAATGGAAGGGCCATTATTATTTCGGGAAGTTTGGGCAGAAAATCGGGGTGCCACTTAAATGGCTTTTACCCCAAAACTTCTATGAAAACCTGATGCGCAAATACAATAAACTCGGTTAGGTCCTTAAAAAAGTTCGCTGGCAATCCTACGGATGTTATCGCTTTTCCCCATTGAATAGAAATGCAGCACGGGCACACCAAAATCCATCAGCTCGCGACATTGCTGAATTGTCCATTCAATCCCAATCTGTTTGACGGCAGTATTGTCTGAGGCTTTTTCAACCTCAGAGATCAGGTCTTCAGGCAAATCTATTTTAAAAATTTTCGGTAGAATCTGAAGATGAGATTTGGTGGCGATAGGTTTAAGCCCCGGAATTATGGGCACTGTAATGCCGGCGGCCCGGGCTTTCGTTACAAACTCTATGAATTTCCGGTTATCAAAGAACATCTGTGTCACCACATAATCGGCCCCAGCCTCTACTTTCTGCTTCAGCCACTTCAGGTCATAATTGATTGACGGCGCTTCGATATGTTTTTCCGGATAACCTGCGACACCAATGCAGAATTTGGTATTTTCCGCACAGATGGTATCATCATGCAGATATTTCCCTCTGCCTAAGTTGTTAATTTGATGTACAAGGTCCACCGCATTTTTATGCCCACCCGGTGTAGGCTCAAAATGTTGCTGCCCTTTCATGGCGTCGCCGCGCAGTGCCATTACATTTTCAATCCCAAGATACATACAGTCCACGAGCAGATATTCCGTCTCTTCCATTGAAAATCCGCCACAGAGTACGTGCGGAACGGTATCTACATTGTATTTATGCTGTATGGCAGAACAAATCCCTAAAGTCCCGGGCCGCATCCGGGTAATTTTTCTTTCCATTAGCCCGTTGCCCTTGTCGATGTAGATATATTCCTCACGCGATGTCGTAACGTCAATAAACGGAGGCTTAAACTCCATTAAAGGATCAATATTTTTATACAAATCTTCGATCCCGATACCTTTTGGTGGTGGTACAACTTCCAGCGAGAACAGGGTTTTCCCTTGGGCTTTTTCAAGATGTTCTGTGATTTTCATTATATCTATCTGATGGCAGAAGGTGACTTTTCGCCTTCTATTATTAAATTAATTAGGTGTTTTTAAATATCGTTCAAACTGGTTTTAAGCCATTTACGTGCTGTTTCGAGACTGATGTTCTTACGTTTTGCATAATCCCGCAACTGGTCTTCAGCAATCTTTCCGACGCCAAAATATTTCGCATGTGGACTGGCAAAATAATAACCTGAAACTGAAGCCGTGGGGAACATGGCCAGATTTTCAGTAAGCTCCACCCCAATGTTTTCTTTTACCCGCAGCAGTTGCCAGATAGAAATTTTTTCCAGATGGTCAGGACATGCCGGATAGCCGGGCGCTGGGCGGATGCCTATGTATTTTTCCTTGATAAGATCTTCGTTACGCAAGTTTTCATCTTTGGCATAACCCCAATATGCTGTGCGGACTTTGTGATGAAGAAATTCCGCGAAGGCTTCTGCCAAACGGTCAGCCAGTGCTTTAACGATAATGGCGGTATAGTCATCATTTTCGTGATAATATGTCTGCGCGAGTTCTTCGGTACCAAACCCGGCTGTCACACAAAACGCGCCCACATAATCCTGTTTTCCGGAAGATTGGGGCGCAATGAAATCGCTGAGTGCCAAGTAACTTTTACCCTCGGCTTTTTTGTGTTGCTGCCTAAGTGTTTGAAAGGTAAATTCTGTTTGCTGATGCTGTAATTTCACCTCATCCTTGTCAGTGGAATTAGCAGGAAAGATCCCGAAAACAGCTTTAGCCGTAAATAATTTCTCCTCCACGATCTTTTTCAAGACCTTTTGGGCGTCATTGTAGAGTTCAGTGGCTTGTTCTCCTATAATCTCATCATGTAGAATGTTTGGATATTTACCGAAAAGTTCCCAACTGCGGAAGAAAGGAGTCCAGTCGATAAACGGCAGTAATTCTTCAAGATCCTGATCCTCTGTAATATTTATGCCTAAAAACGCGGGTGCAAAGATTTGTTCTTCTGCCCAATTGATCTGATGTTTATTTTGACGCGCCACTTCTAACGGTACATATTCCTTTTCTATCTGCCGATTCAGGAATTTCTGCCGGAAATCTTCATAATCGGCTTTTAATGCGGCTTTAAACTGTACATTTCTACTGTCTAAAAGTTGCGAAACCACGCCTACCGCACGGGACGCATCATTTACATGAACTACGGGATGCTCATATTTCGGGAAGATTTTTACTGCGGTATGTGCTTTTGAAGTAGTGGCTCCCCCGATCATCAATGGAATATTTAACTTTTGGCGTTGCAGTTCTTCGGCGACATGTACCATCTCATCAAGGCTTGGAGTGATTAATCCGCTGAGGCCAATAATATCTGCCTGATGCTCCTTAGCTGCACTGATGATTTTTTCCGCCGGAACCATCACACCAAGATCGATAATCTCATAGTTATTACAACCCAGCACCACACTCACAATATTTTTACCAATATCATGAACATCACCTTTTACCGTTGCCATGAGGACTTTTCCGTTGGTTTTTTGCTGTTGGTTTTTTTGTGCCTCGATGTGAGGTTGCAGGTAGGCCACAGCTTTTTTCATGACGCGGGCAGATTTTACGACTTGGGGCAAAAACATCTTACCGCTGCCGAAAAGATCCCCAACCACGCCCATCCCGGTCATTAAATAAATCTCAATCACATCGAGCGGTCTTTCAGTGGTGCTCCGGGCTTCTTCCATATCTTCGAGGATGAAGCGGTCGGTTCCTTTTACCAAAGCATGGGTAATTCTTTCCTGTAAGTTATTTTGGCGCCATTGCAGGTCTTCTGTAAAGTTTTTCTGAACAGATTTTACTTCTTCAGAATAGGCCAAAAGGCGTTCTGTGGCATCGTCGCGACGGTTCAGCATTACATCTTCGACCAGTTGCAGCAATTCTTGGGGTATGTCATCATAGACCTCAAGCAGTGCAGGATTTACGATCCCGATATTCATTCCGGCACGGATGGCGTGATAAAGGAAAACCGCATGCATCGCTTCGCGTACCCGGTCATTACCACGAAATGAAAAAGATACGTTAGACACCCCACCACTAACGGAAACGTAAGGTAAATTTTCACGAACCCAACGCGTCGCTTCAATAAAATCGAGGGCATTTCTGCGGTGTTCCTCCATACCGGTGGCTACAGGAAATATATTAAGATCGAAGATAATGTCTTCCGGCGGGAATTTAACGATTTCGGTGAGTATCCGGTAGCTCCTTTTACAGATTTCAATCCTCCTGTCGTAATTATCTGCCTGTCCTGCTTCGTCAAAAGCCATCACGATCAGTGCGGCACCATAGCGTTTCACTTTCCGGGCCTGGGCGATAAATGTATCCTCACCTTCTTTAAGACTAATGGAATTTACCACGCATTTACCTTGCACTACCTGCAGGCCAGCCTCAATGATCTCCCATTTTGAAGAATCGATCATCATCGGCACACGGGAGATATCAGGTTCAGCAGCGATTAAATTCAGGAATTTCACCATGCAGTATTTGCCGTCCAGAAGACCATCATCAAAATTGACATCAAGGATCTGTGCGCCGCCTTCCACCTGTTCGCGGGCAATATCCAGTGCATCTGTAAAATTGTTCTCTTTGATAAGGCGCAGAAATTTTTTGGAACCGGCGACATTGGTACGTTCACCAACATTTATAAAATTGGATTCTGGTGTGATCACCAAGGGCTCTAATCCAGCGAGTTTCAGATATCGGGTTGTTTTCATGATAAAGATTGCGTTGGCGAAGCAGTTAAACTAATTTTCCTTGGTGCATATCTGGCCACGAGTTCCGCAATAGCCTGAATATGTTCTGGGGTGGTTCCACAACAACCTCCGATGATGTTTATAAGTCCTTTTTCCGTGTACTCTTTAATTTGTGCAGCCATTGCGCCAGGCGACTCCTCATATTGCCCGAAAGCATTAGGTAAACCAGCGTTCGGATAGGCAGAAATATGAAATTGTGACTTGGACGCCAACGCTTCGAGATATGGCGTAAGTTGTTTTGCACCTAATGCACAATTAAGACCTACACTCAGCAAATCCATGTGAGATACGGATATAAGAAAAGCTTCCGCCGTTTGCCCGCTCAGCGTTCGGCCCGAAGCATCCGTAATCGTGCCGGATACCATGATCGGAATACGAATTTTCCTTTCTTCCTGAACTTCATCAATCGCATATAGCGCTGCTTTGGCGTTCAGGGTATCAAATATGGTTTCTACCAGCAGTATATCTGCACCGCCATCCAACAATGCAGAGGCCTGCCCTTTGTAGGCTACACGCAATTCATCAAATGTCACGGCGCGATAACCAGGATCATTAACATCCGGGCTTAGGCTGGCCGTCTTATTGGTAGGTCCTATGGAACCTGCCACAAATCTTGGTTCATCAGAATTTTGGGCACTAAATTCATCGCAAGCTTTTCGAGCAATTCTGGCAGACTCAAAATTGAGTTCGTATACCAACTTTTGCATCTGATAATCGGCCATGGCAATAGTGGTGGCAGAAAAAGTATTGGTTTCTATAATATCCGCACCAGCACTCAGGTATTTGCGGTGCACTTCCTCAATTGCCTGAGGTTGTGTAAGTGACAACAAATCGTTGTTTCCTTTGAGCGGCGATGGCCAGTCACGGAAGCGCGTGCCACGATAATCTTCTTCTGTAAAACCATAGCGCTGCAACATTGTACCCATGGCACCATCGAGCACCAAGATTCTTTCAGAAAGAGCCTGATGCAATTTTTCTGTATTTTTCATATAAATTTACAGGGAACATGCTTGCGCAAACGCATACCAAAAAACCCACAAATGCTGTGAGAAAGTAACCAGATGATGAAAGAGTGAATGTGGCAGCTGAGTTCCCAATTTTTTTATTTAATTAAAAAAATTGAAAATGCTACCAAGGAAGGAAGAAAAAATAGATCTGTTATCTTCTTCGCTGCTGCGAATAGAATGTAGCACCTTCTCCGTCGCCGAAGGGTTGCCAAGGTTTCACTGAGTCTACTCTCTCCACCTTTCTTGATAACATTTTCAATATGTAAATGAACAATTCTACTGCAAAAATAGCCGATTTTTATGAAAATGCAACAGAAAGCCAAAAATTTTTATTTCATAATTTCGCGTCTGGAAATTTTTAGGATATGATGGCAGAACAACAGCGAATGCAGGATGATAAGTGGAAAAAATGGGGACCATACGTAAGCAACCGTCAATGGGGAACTGTACGTGAAGATTACAGCAACAATGGCGACGCATGGGGGTTTACGACCTATAAAGGCGCTCTCAGCCGTGCATATCGGTGGAATGAGGACGGAATAGCCGGGATATGTGATGACGAGCAGTTGCTATGTTTCGCCCTTGCCTTCTGGAATGGGCAAGATGAGTATATTAAAGAACGGTTCTTCGGACTTAGTAATTATGAAGGCAATCATGGGGAAGACATCAAAGAAATCTTCTATTACCTGGATAATACGCCGACGCATGCATACATGAAAATGGTGTACAAATATCCTATCAACAAGTTTCCGTATGATGAGTTAATCGCTGAAAACACCCGGCGCTCTAAAAAAGAACCTGAATTTGAAATTACAGATTCCGACATCTTTAATCAGCAGCAATATTTTGATATCTTTATTGAATATGCCAAATTTGATTATGATGACATCGCTGTTCGTGTAACGGTAAGTAACAGAAGCTCCGAAAAAGTACCTCTGCATATTTTGCCGACACTCTGGTTCCGTAATAATTGGGCCTGGGGATATAATGATTACATCCCTGAACTAAAATCTTCGGTGAAAGGAAAGATAGACATCCATCATCAATCTGTGACAGTGAAATCCTGTTACGCCCGGCACCAAGATACCGAAATATTATTCTGCCATAACGAATCGAACCCAGCTAAGGTAAATGGTGCTTCCCAAGAGCCGATGTATTATAAAGACGGCATCAACGACTATCTTGTCCATCATTTAAAAGAAGCAATAAACCCCTTACAAACAGGCACAAAAGCTGCTTTCCACATCAATACAGAACTCTCACCTGGTGAAATTAAAACTTTTGATTTCCGCCTGAGCTCAGTAGAAACTGATGATGCTTTCAATGGCTTCGACGAACTGTTTAATCAAAGAAAAAATGAAGCCGATGAATTCTACGGATATTTACAAGCTGATCTAAAGAGTGAAGAAGAAAAAAACATTCAGCGGCAGGCATTGGCCGGTTTGCTGTGGAACAAACAGTTCTATAACTATAACGTCGCCAAATGGCTGAAAGGCGACCCGAAATTCCCAGCCAACCGAGATTTTAGTCAGTTCGTACGCAACACCCATTGGGAACACATGGAAAACAAAGACATTATTTCCATGCCCGATAAATGGGAATATCCGTGGTTTGCGACATGGGATTTGGCTTTCCATTGTGTACCTTTTGCCATGGTAGACTCCGTTTTTGCCAAACATCAGCTGAAACTCCTCACCAAAGAATGGTATATGCACCCCAATGGGCAACTGCCAGCCTACGAGTGGGATTTCAGTGATGTAAATCCGCCGGTGCATGCCTGGTCCACCTTTCGGGTATATAAAATTGATGAAAAATACCACGGGAAGCCAGATATTCAGTTCCTTGAAAGCGTTTTTCAGAAACTACTGCTGAATTTCACCTGGTGGGTAAACCGGAAAGATA
Organism: Chryseobacterium sp. 6424; assembly: GCF_003692615.1. NCBI lineage: Bacteria > Pseudomonadati > Bacteroidota > Flavobacteriia > Flavobacteriales > Weeksellaceae > Chryseobacterium > Chryseobacterium sp. 6424. The sequence continues at coordinate 402,265 of NZ_CP023540.1, read as the reverse complement.
AAAACGGAAATAACGTATTTGGCGGTGGCTTCCTGGGATTGGACAATATCGGTGCCTTTGACCGGAATATGCAGTTTAAGAACGGGGAACACCTGGAGCAGGCCGACGGAACCAGCTGGATGGCCATGTTTGCGCTGAACATGATGCGTATCTCGATGGAATTGGCACTTTACAACCCCGTATATGAGGACATGGCGATAAAATTCTTCGAGCATTACCTTTATATCGCCAAAGCCATGGAGAATATCGGGAATGCGAGAGGTGGCCTGTGGAACGAGGAAGACGGGTTCTTCTATGATGTACTGCAACTGAGTGATGGCGACTCCATTTCTTTGAAACTCAGGAGCATTGTAGGGCTCATCCCCATGTTTGCGGTAGAAATCATCGATCATGAGACATTGGAGAAACTACCGAATTTCACCAAAAGGATGGACTGGATCTTAAAGAACAAACCTGAACTGGCCAGCCTGGTCTCGCATTGGGAAGTAGAGGGCAAAGGTGGCAAGCATTTGATGAGCATCCTGCGCAAGACCCGCTTGAAAAGGGTGTTGGCAAGGATGGTCGATGAAAAGGAATTTCTTTCAGATTTCGGCATCCGCTCCATGTCGAAGGTTTATGAAGAACATCCTTACACCTTCAATGTTGATGGACGGGATTTTGTGGTGAAATATACGCCTGCGGAAAGCGACAGCCGAATGTTTGGCGGTAACAGCAACTGGCGTGGCCCCATTTGGTTCCCTATAAACTTTTTGATCGTAGAAAGTCTGCAGCGCTATCATTATTATTATGGCGAAAGCCTTCAGATTGAGTTTCCGGCGAACAGTGGGCAGATGCATAATCTGGAATATGTTTCAGACAATATCAGCCAACGTCTCTGCTCCTTATTTCTTAAAAACGAAAAGGGTGAAAGACCTTTCAATGGGGGAAATCAACTCTTGAATTTTGATGAACATTTCAAAGATTACATTACCTTCAATGAATATTTCAACGGAGATACCGGCAAAGGCATTGGCGCTTCCCACCAAACCGGCTGGACGGCAACTGTTGCCAAATTACTGAAACCAAAAGCGAAAGGATAACGAAAAGGCAGTTGTATAACTGCCTTTTAAATTATTTTAAACTTTCTGTCCGTTGACGAAGACTTCATAACTTACCGTGACGTTGGGTTCTAGCGTTTTCGATACCGAGCAGTATTTCTCAAATGACAGCGCGGCGGATTTCAGAGCCTTTGAAGGTTCTATAACTCCTTCCAGGATGAATTTCACCAAGATATTCTTAAAGGGTTTTGCCTCATCTACCTGAACGCGCTCGCCTTCTACCTCAGCCGAAAATGAGGTGATCGTCTGGCGTTGCTTCTTGAGGATTGATACCATATCGATACCGCTGCAAGCGGCCACAGCCATTAGGATACTCTCCATCGGGGATACTCCCTGCGCATTTGGTGCGGAGGTATTATCAAGCAAAATTTTGTTGCCCTGCGCATTGGTACACTCGAATAAATAATCGTCGTTAAGTCGGTTTAAGGTAATTTTCATCTCTGTTATAAGTGGTAAAACTGAACCTTTTGCTTCCTTATAAAGAAAAAAGGCACGGAATTTACTGCGTTTAGGTTAGTTTAAATAAAATTTCATGAAATACGAAAACAAACAGACCGGCAATGGAGGAATCATTACATTAAGTAACGATACGGACGAAATCGGTCGGCTTACTTATACGGTTTTTCCTGAGGAACAGCGTCTTGTCATTTCTTTTGTACTTGTTCACCGTCAATTTGAAGGCCGCGGGATGGGGAAATATCTGGTAGAAGAGTCCATCCGTTTTGCCCGCGATAATAACTGGAAAGTGTACCCACACTGCTCGTATGCCCGAAGCGTGATGAAGCGTATGAATGATGTTGATGATCTGTTGCTGTATCGGTAAAGGCCTTTTTTCAGGAAATGTCTATAGCGTTTCCAATAAAGCTTCGGTGATTTCCATGTTATGATATACATTCTGTACATCGTCATCTTCCTCGAAGCGTTCCAGCATTTTCATGTTGGCTTTAAACTGCTCTTCCGTCACTTCTTTGGTTATATTGGCGATACGCTGAAGTTCCGCGCTTTTTACCTCAATCTTGAGTTCATCTAATTTATGAGATACGGCACCGAAATCTTCGTAGGCGGAAGTAATCATTACTTCTTCCTCATCACTGTCGATATCTTCAGCACCTCCATCAATCATTTCCATCTCAAATTCTTCCCAATCCATTGTGATGAGGGAACGGTCTATGGTAAAAATGCCTTTGCGGTCAAATATAAAAGCAAGTTCCCCATTTTTACCAAGATTACCTGAGAACTTATTAAATACCGCTCTTACGTTGGCTACAGTCCTTGTAGTGTTATTAGTAGTACATTCAATGAAAAATGCTACGCCGCCCTGTCCATATCCCTCATAGGTTACTTCTTCGTAATTTTCGGCTTCGGCACCGCTGGCTTTCTTAATTGCGCGCTCTACATTATCCTTGGGCATATTGGCTCCTTTAGCGTTCTGTATGCAACGCCGTAGTGCGGGATTTGCTTCTGGATCGGGGCCGCCGGCCTTCACTGCCAGTGCAATGTCTTTACCTATTTTAGAGAAAGTTTTGGCCATTTTGTCCCAACGGGCCATTTTTGAAGCTTTTCTGTATTCGAATGCGCGTCCCATATTTATTATTAAAATTGATTACAAAAATAAATAAAAAATCATAAAAAAACACCCCCGCAATGCGGAGGTGTTTCTGTTTATTTTGAAAGTTACTTGTTAGTAATCTCTTTTCTTAAGAGTTTCCCAAGTAGCATCGTCAGCTGGTTTTACAACTACTTTTCTGTCTTTTAGTCTTGCCGCGTTAGAAGCGTTTTCTGGTACGGTAGCATCTTGCTCACCAACACCCATTGACTTTAATGATGCAGCGTTTACTCCTCTTGCTTCAAGGGCATCTACAACAGCTGCAGCTCTTCTTTGAGAAAGTTTCAGGTTGTAGGCATCGTTACCTTTTTTATCAGTGTGACCGATGATAAGGAATCTACCTTGAGAATCTTTGATGATTTGTGCAGCAGTATCTAATTTTTCTTTAGATTCTGGTCTTAATGTAGCTTTATCAAAGTTGAACAGGATGTTCTCTAAAGATTTAGTAGCTTCATCAGCCCATACTTGCTGTGGCTTAGGACAACCGTTATACTGAGCTAAACCAGGAACGGTAGGACATGCATCATCTTTGTCAAGGATTCCGTCATTGTCAGTATCTGGCCAAGGACATCCATTGTTTTCTGCAGGACCTGCAACTTCAGGACAAGCATCATCTTTATCTACTACACCATCACCATCAGTATCTGGCCAAGGACATCCGTTGTTTTCAACTGGTCCTGCAACATCTGGACACTGATCATCTTTATCTGGAACGCCGTCTCCGTCAGTATCAGGACAACCTTGGAACTGGGCAAGACCTGGCGTATCAGGACATAAATCATCTTTATCTAAAATTCCGTCCTTATCTCTATCGGTATTACCGAATCTGAATAATAAGGAAGCAGACGCTTGCCAGAAGTTAGCAGCTACTGACTTATCAACTGGTGTTGAAACATAATCTCCTTGAATACCAAGACCGAAGTTTTTAGTAATCCAAAAGTTAGATCCAAGACCTGTAGCAAGTGCGAAGTGATCTGCACCAATGTTTTCACCATCTTCATCTATTGCGTTAGACTGACCTGAATAATCATGTCTTAGGTAGTTAGCACCAACTCTTAAATACGGATCGAACCAAGACTCCTCATCCCAAAGGCCGTTGAATTTAAATTGAAGACCAAGACCTGTCATAAGGAAGAATTCTTTACCCATACCCAGTCTCTTATTATCTACGTTCCCTACAGAAGTCTGCCAGTCAAGAACTAAATATTTGTTTAGGTTTCTTGCAACTGTTAACTTAGAAAGTGGTGGTGTAATGGTAAAATTGTTGATGTTGTAAAGCGCATCAGCTTCATTTCCGCCGAATGCTGTACCTAATACATTTCCAGCATTTCCGCCTGCAGCAGCGTGGTTTACCCCGTGTGCACCAACTCCGATAAGCCACGGATTACTGGTCGTCTGAGCGAATACAGTAGAGGCTACAGTAAGTGCCAATGCTGAAATTCCTAATTTTAGATTTTTCATAGAATTAAATGATTAAATAATTGATAATGCAAATAAATATAATTTTTCGTTATTGTCAAAGTGAATTGCGGTATTTTTTAACTTTTCTTAAGTAATCGGTCAATATTCCGCTTATTTTCCCTATCTTTTATAGATTCTCTTTTATCATAGAGTTTTTTACCTTTTCCAAGTGCGATGAGCACCTTAGCTTTACCGGTCTGGTTGATATAAAGTTTCAGCGGAATTATAGTATTACCAACATCTTTTAGCTTTTTTTCGAACTTTTTCAATTCTGTTTTGTGCAACAGCAACTTCCGTTCCCTTTTTGTCTTATGGTTATAAAATGTTCCCAATTTATATTCATCAATCATCATATTGATGATATAAAGTTCGCCTTCTATAAACTGGCAGAATGCCTCAGTAATGCTTGCCTTGGAAGAACGTAGTGATTTGATCTCCGTACCTGTCAACACGATGCCTGCTTCAATTTCCTCGAGGATTTCATACTCGAACCTTGCCCGTTTATTTAAAATAGTAACAGATTTTTCAATCTTCATTTTCATGATATTCCTGTAATTAATATGTACTGTTAATATTTTTAAACTTTAACAAAAAATTTCCTAATGTTAACAACCTTCATAGGTTATTTGTTACGAAAAACTGTGCCGTTTAAAAAGCCAAATTCTTTTCGTAATTTTGCATCAAATTTACAAAACTATATGTTAACAGTATCTAACTTATCTTTACAATTCGGAAAAAGAGTACTCTTTGATGATGTAAACATCTTGTTTACAAAGGGTAATTGCTACGGCATCATTGGGGCGAACGGTGCGGGCAAATCTACTTTTCTTAAAATATTAACCGGGCAGCAAGATCCTACTACCGGTGCCGTATCTCTGGAGCCAGGCAAAAGAATGTCTGTACTCGAGCAGGACCACTTCGCTTATGACAATTACACCGTGCTGGAAACCGTATTGCGCGGCAACAAAAAACTCTTCGAAATTAAAGAACAGATGGATTCTTTATATGCCAAAGAAGACTTTTCGGATGAAGATGGCATCAAAGCCGGTGAACTAGGCGTCATCTACGATGAAATGGGCGGCTGGAACTCTGAATCTGATGCCATGACGATGCTCTCGAACGTAGGTATTAAGGAAGACATGCATTACCAACTGATGGGCGAACTTGAAAACCAGAATAAAGTAAAGGTACTTCTGGCGCAGGCACTCTTCGGAAATCCTGACGTGCTGATACTTGATGAACCTACCAACGACCTGGATATTGAAACCATTTCCTGGCTCGAGGACTTCCTGGCAGATTACGAGAACACTGTAATTGTAGTTTCCCACGACCGTCACTTCCTAGACACGGTCTGTACGCACATCGCCGACTTAGATTACTCGAAACTGAACCTATACACCGGTAACTACTCTTTCTGGTATCAGGCTTCACAACTGGCCACCCGTCAACGTCAGCAAGCCAATAAGAAAGCAGAGGAAAAGAAGAAAGAACTCCAGGACTTCATTGCACGCTTCTCCTCTAACGTAGCGAAGGCAAAACAGGCCACCGCACGGAAGAAAATGATTGATAAACTGAATATTGAGGATATTAAACCTACCTCCAGACGTTACCCAGCGATTATCTTCGATACCGAACGTGAGGCCGGCGACCAAATTCTTGAAGTAAAAGGTCTTGAAAAAACAAAAGATGGCGAACTGTTGTTTTCAAACATTGATTTGAACCTGAAAAAAGGGGACAAAGTAGCGATACTATCTAAAAACAGTCTGGCAATCACAGAGTTTTTTGAAATCCTCAGCGGAAATGCCGAGGCCGACAAAGGCACCTACAACTGGGGCATTACTACCACACAGTCCTATATGCCGTTAGACAACACAGATTTCTTCCAGCAAGACATTAATTTGGTAGATTGGTTGCGCCAGTTCACTAAAAACGATGAGGAAAGACATGAAGAGTTCATCCGTGGCTTCTTAGGTAAAATGCTTTTCTCTGGTGATGAAGCCCTGAAGTCTTGTAAAGTACTTTCCGGAGGCGAAAAAATGCGTTGCATGTTCTCGCGGATGATGCTTCAAAAAGCCAACGTATTACTGCTTGATGAGCCTACCAACCACCTAGATCTCGAAAGCATCACCACACTGAACAACTCCCTCACCAACTTCAAAGGAACCGTATTATTGGCATCCCATGACCACGAAATGTTGCAAACGGTGTGTAACCGCATCATCGAGCTTACACCGAAAGGCATTATCGACCGTGAGATGACCTATGATGAATATCTGGCTGATAAAAAAGTAAAAGAACTTCAGCAACAAATGTATTCTTAAAAAATAAAAATAAACCTACAGCCGCCCGGTATTACACCGCTGGCGGCTTTTTTTTGCGAATATTCTAACATTCAATCGCTTGAATCTTTCAAACTAATCGGCAGGCTTATCCCTTTCTTTCCACCTTTTTTGTACTTTTGTGACATTATGAGTCAAAAATGGATTTACAAACCGGAGCCGGATGAAGAAACTGTTGACGCCATCAGTTCGTCCTTGGGTTTTGGAACCTTTGAATCCAAAATACTGGTTCTCCGAGGAATAGATAACTACCAGAAAGCACGCGAGTTCTTCAAACCCAACCTCAATGACATCCACAACCCCTTCTTGATGAAGGATATGCAGATTGCTGTCGACCGTATTGCCACCGCAATAGAAAATGGCGAAAAAATTATGGTTTATGGCGATTATGATGTGGACGGAACTACCGCTGTGGCGCTGATGTATCTTTACCTCAGCAAAATTGTCGATAAAAAATATCTGCAATACTACATCCCCGACCGTAATACCGAAGGCTACGGAATCTCAGTAGAGGGTATTGAATATGCCAGAGATCACCATTTCTCGCTTATCATCGCCTTAGACTGTGGCATTAAAGCCCTGGATAAAGTAGCGTATGCACGACAGTTCGGGATCGATTTTATTATTTGCGACCACCACCTTCCCGGCGAAACCATTCCCGAGGCGGTCGCTGTGCTAGATCCTAAAAGAAAAGACTGCCGTTACCCTTATAAAGAACTTTCGGGCTGTGGCGTTGGTTTCAAACTTTGCCAGGGACTCAATACCATTTACAAAATACCAGAGGCCGAACTCTTTGAACTTACCGATTTACTGGCCATATCTATCGCCGCCGATATCGTATCAATGACCGGTGAAAACAGAGTGCTGGCCAAACAAGGGTTGAAAGTGCTTCGGAAAACCAGAAATCTTGGTTTACGGATGCTGATTCCGGAGGAAAAACTGGCCACTTTTGAAGTATCGAACATCGTTTTCGAAATCGCTCCCAAAATAAATGCCGCCGGCAGAATATCTCACGGTAAAGCAGCGGTGGAACTGATGGTCTCTGATAACCTAAAGCAGGCACATCAAATCGTTAACGACATCATTACCCTGAATGACTCGCGCCGCGAAATGGATATGAGCAGCACAACCGAAGCCTTGCAACAGGTAGAGGAAACCGCACAAATCGGTAATTATACCACCATTGTGTACGGAGCTGGCTGGAACAAAGGAGTCATCGGGATTGTAGCCTCGCGCCTAACCGAAACTTACTTCAAACCCACATTGGTGTTCACAGACGGGAATAATGGTGAAATGGTGGCTTCTGCCCGTTCAGTCGCTGATTTTGATGTACATGACGCGCTTGAAAGCTGCTCGGAATTCTTTCTGAAATTTGGTGGGCATCCGGCAGCCGCAGGACTTTCCATGGAGAAAGAGAAATTCGACCTCTTCCGGAAGAAATTTGAACAGGTGGTCGCCGAAAAAATACAGGACCATCAGAAAGAACCATGTCTCACGATAGACTCGGATGTGGAGATTGAAGAACTGAATAAAGACTTCTTTAACTTTCACCGCAAACTCGCACCTTTTGGCCCGCACAACATGAAACCTATTTTGGTGATGAAAAACCAGAAGGTGGCTGGATATGTGAAGACGATGGGGAAGGATAACTGCCACCTGAAATTTTATCTGCGCCAGGAATCCACAGGCCGAAATATTGAATGTGTAGGCTTCAAGCTCGGAAAATATGCAGAAGACTTCCGGCAGAAATCATTCGATATCGCTTTCACAGCGGAGGAAAATCACTGGAAAGGCAATGTAACCTACTACCTTAACATCCGTGATGTGAAATTTCACGATTAATAAAAAAACTAAAGAATCTTATGCCGTTCAAAAGGTTGGCTGCGGTCGAATAAATAACGGTATGTGGCAAGTTTGCGCGTAACGGTAGTCTCCAGGTTTTCCGCAATTTTTATCATCTTGGGATTAAAATCGCCGATCCACTGCATTTCGTAATCTTCAAAAGAAGTGGTTTTGCGGAAATGCCGGGTGCCTTCCCAAATCATGTATCCATCGATGCCTTTCCTTTGCCACTCTGGGACTACCCCGAAAACCAGCCCTACCATCTTACGGTTTTTGATGAATTTTTTAAGTACTAAAAACTTAAGTTTGTGCCAGAGACTGAATTTACCGTTCAGATACCGGAACCATTGGTTAAGATCCGGAATATTCATCCACATGGCAATCGGCCGCTCTTTTTCGTAGACGAACCATGAAATATGCTCATTGATCACGGGTTTTAAAGTATCAAAAAGTTTCTGTGTCTGTGCTATTGAAAGCTGCTTTCCCTCGCCGTGTGCAGCCCAGGCACGGTTATAGACTTCGGTAAAATCGGCCGCGAACTTTGCCAACTGATTTACTTTCATTCGTTTCGAGGTGATATCGGGGTTTCTGCAGACACGCTGGTGCATATCAAGAAAATTCTGTGCGACTTCATCATGTATTTTCCGCCCGAAACACAGTTGGTTAAAGTACACCTGAAACCCGTACCGTTCAAAGAGTGTTTTATAATAAGGCGGATTATAGTTCATGCCATACAACGGCTCTGAAAAACCTTCCGAAAGCAAACCCCAGAACTTATCTCGTTCTCCGAAGTTTATCGGGCCGTCCATGGCTGCCATGCCGTTTTGCTGAAGGAAATCTTTGGCATAATCGAAGATAAAATCGGCGGTCGGCTGATCATCGATACAATCGAAGAAGCCGATGCCACCTGTCGGCTGCGGCTGTTTATATTTCGGGTTGATGAATACGGCGATCTTTCCTACAGTTTTACCCTCTTTATTGAGGAATAAAAAACGTTCGCACTTTCCCTTTCTGAAAAGTTTGTTCTTTTTGGGATTGAATACATCTTCAATATCCTGATCAAGTGGCCGAATATAATTTTCATCGTGTTGAAGAAGCCTTGCCGGGAAGTCAAGAAACTCCCTTTTTTGTGTCTCAGACGCTACTTTTACTGCCTTCATGCTTCAAAAATAGGAAATTTTGCCGCGTTTGATTATTTTTAAAAATTATCAGAAGCCTAAATCATATATTTTTATCAAGACTGAGAATGGCCAGCCTGTACCCTTCTAAACCGAAACCGGAAATAACGCCGTCGGTATTAGGTGCGGTGACAGATTTCTGCCGGAACTCTTCACGCTGATAGATGTGGCTGATATGAACCTCGACCTTTGGGGTACGTACATTTTTAAGACAATCGGCAATGGCATAAGAATAATGGGTGAATGCACCGGGATTGATCACCAGCGCATCAAAATCATTTTCTTGTAGGCGGTTGATGATTTCGCCTTCGATATTGGACTGATGGTATAAAATTTGGTGCTGCGGAAAAGCGCTTTTTAACTCATTTAAAAAACTTTCCATGGAAACAGTACCATATATTTCAGGCTCTCGGCTGCCCAGCAGGTTAAGATTCGGTCCGTTAATGATTAAAATGTTCATCTTTTAATTTTTAACAAAGATAAAGGTTTGTAAAAACTGTCTGCACATTTACCATAAAATCATCGATATTCCATGATTTGCTTGTTATTTCCTACAAAATCAGCACATTATGAAAGGTTTTGAATAAAAAATGTAAATTTGTTAGACACCGGACCGCCAATATATATGAGACTATGAAAAAATTTTTAAAGTATACCGCGATCTCTATTGGATCGCTTTTGCTGTTGGTTGTATTGCTTATCTTAAGTCTACAACTTCCGGCAGTGCAGAATTATGTAAAAGTAAGACTGGTAAATTACCTTGAAGAAAAAATACATACCAAGGTAAGCCTCGACCGCGTGTATGTAGGATTCCCAAACAGTTTGATTATGGAGAATCTTTACCTCCAAGGGCAGAAAGTTGATACCCTGCTTTACGCCCGCAAATTTGATGTCGGACTGAATATTCCTAAATTGCTTAAAAACACGGCGGATCTTACCTCCATTGACCTTGAGGGTGTAAATGCCAATGTCGTAAGAAATGAGGATGGGAGTTTCAATTTTGATTACATTATTGACGCTTTTGCAACTAAAGATGCCGAAGAAAGCGAGTCGAAACCCTTTATTATTTCCCTCGATAAGATAAAGCTGCGCGACATCCGGGTATCTTTCATTGATCTTCAGGCACGTAATGACATTGCACTTTACTTTAAATCATTCGATACGCGGGTAAAAGATTTTGATTTACAGAATAACGTCTACGCTGCGAATGACATCACGATGGACGGACTTCGCCTCAAACTGAAACAGGATCTGCTGGAAGAAGTGACTGAGGAAGTTGAAGATAAAGTAGATTCGCTAAGCGCCCGAAAACCTATGAAAATAGGCCTGAACCACATAAAACTCACAAACTTCAACATCGATTACGGGGATGATAATACCAGAACCGCTGCCAAGGTCATCTTTAAGGAATTAAGTACCAGGATTAACCAACTCGACCTCGAAAATAACCGTTTCGGCATCGATAATCTTTTGCTGAAAGGGGCTGACATTAACGCAAAACTCTACCTGCCGGGCGAAAACGCCAACTCCGATAAAGGCAGTGATAACAATTCTTCAGAAGAACAAAAACCTTTGGCACTGGTTCTAAAGAAATTACAGATCGAGGACAGTAAAGTCATTTACGACAATACCGCCATATTGCCTACCCGCGCAGGCCTGGACTTCAATCACCTGAATTTCAGCAAGATGAATCTTGAAGTGCGTAATTTCAAAATGCAGGACGGTACCTTTGCAGGAACAGTGAATTCAGCAGAAATTAAGGAAAACCGCGGGCTTGATATTCAGAAATTCAACACCGATTTTGTATATAACGACCGCGAGGCTTCGCTTAAGGATCTATATCTGCAGACCTCCAGAACCATACTGCGCGATGAGGTGACCTTGAATTATAATTCGCAGGAACAATTGTCAGCCAATCCCGGCTCGGTAAGGATTTCAGCCAATCTCCGGAACTCAAAAGTAGGCCTTGCGGATATTCTGATGCTGGCACCTTCGCTAAGAACATCGCCTCCGTTCAATAAATACCCGAATGGGATACTGAATATCAGCACTATATTGAAAGGTACACTGAATGACCTACAGATCCGCACGCTACAACTTTCTGGACTCGACAGGCTTAAAGTTTATGCCTCTGGGACCATCAAAAACGCGATGAATCCCGAGCAACTTTACTATGACCTGAATGTCCGTGAACTGTCTTCATCTGCGCAGACGGTGTTTAATTTGGTACCGAAAAACACCATTCCGGCCAATATTTCGCTGCCTTCTTATTTTAAAATTGCAGGGACAGCAAAAGGCAACACACAGGTGGTAAACGCGAATCTAAGACTTACCTCTACTCTCGGGAATGCGGCTGTAAGGGCTTCGGTGGATATGCGGAGAAAAAACCAGGAACGATATGATATTTTGGCCAACTTACAGAATCTGCAGATTGGCCAAATCATTCAAAATAAAGACTTACGCGGTATTACCGGTCAGATTTCAGCTAAAGGCCAAGGCTTTGATCCGAAATATGCGGTTGCTGATTTAAAGGGAAATATTTCTTCGGTATATTATAACGGCTATACCTACCGCAACATGCTGCTGAATGGCAAAATAAACCGTGGGGCGTACAGAATAAGCCTGAACTCGAAAGATCCGAACGCAAACCTGAGTCTTTTGGCATCAGGGATTTACCGAGAAAATAACCCAACTGTAAAAATCAATGGTTCGATTCGAAAACTTGATCTTCATAAACTGAATTTCTATAACGACCAACTGATCTTGGCCGGTAATATTGATGGGGATTTCACCAGCCTTGATCCTGATGCCCTGAACGGATATTTATACCTTCAGGATTTTGCCATTTCAAACACACAGGATGTTTATCCGCTGCGCGAAGTTTCTCTTACAGCGGTTTCTACAGCTGACAGCAACCGCATTCAGTTGCTTTCTCAGGTAGCGGATGTGGATCTTTCGGGGAAATTCAAGCTAACACAGATTTTTGGGTCCCTGCAGCAGACCATCAACCAATATTATCAAATCCAGAAACCGGGGACAAAAACGGCACGGGTAGATCCTAACCAGTATTTCACTTTTAATGCAAAAGTAAAAGACGACAACTTATTGCGGCAGTTTGTGCCCGATCTTACCGAATTTGAACCGATTACGCTTACAGGCGATTATGATGCCGACAGCCGCCGCCTGAATGTTAACGGACAGATCCCGCAGGTGACCTACGCAAAAAATAATATCCGTGGTGGTTCCTTAACCATCAATAATGAGAATGACGCACTCATATATAATGTAGATTTAGCTGAATTTACCGGCGAAAGCATCTCGCTGATAAAAGTAAACCTGAATGGTGATGTGAAGGACAATATCATTACTTACAATGCCTCTACTAAGGATGAAAAAGATGCCACAAAATTCCTGATTGCAGGTAACGCACAGCAAATGGGCGACCTTACCCGTATTTCACTGAATCCTGATGGGGTGAAACTAAACTATACCGACTGGCAGGTAACCCCAGATAATTATCTGCAACTGGGCAATGGTGGCATATTCGCGAACAATTTCGGCCTTTCAAATGGCGGAAGCTCCATCTTACTGCAATCTGAGCGCAATTCCGCTAACAGCCCGCTTAACGTAACAATCCGTGATTTTAAGATTGAAACCATTACAGAATTGGTGCGTAAAGATTCGCTTCTGGCCAAAGGAAATATTAATGGTACCGCGCAGCTGCGTAATTTACAGAACAATATGACCTTTGATGCGGATATTGATATAACCGAACTTTATGTGTATGGCAGCCCGGTAGGAACCTTGGATGTGGTGGCCAGCAGCCAGCCCGGCAACATCATCAGGACAGATGTAGGACTTTCCGGATATGATAATGATGTAAAACTGTACGGAACCTATAATACTTCCGCAAGTTCCTTTAATATGAACCTTGATCTTAACCGATTACAAATGCAAACCGTACAGGGATTTGCGATGGGTGCCTTAGAAAACGGCGAAGGCTATCTCTCCGGTAACCTAAAAGTTTCAGGAAGCGCCAGTTCACCGAACATACTCGGTGGCGTGAAGTTCAATGATGTAGGCCTGGGCATCGTACAGCTTGGCAGTAAATTTAAAAACATAAATGATGAAATCCGCTTTACCAACCGTGGCATCGACTTCAATAGTTTTGCAATTAAAGATGAAGAAGGTAACGCCATCGTGATTGACGGAAATGTACTTACACAATCCTACCGGGAGTTTGCGTTCAATTTAGACATCAATGCGGATGACTTTAAAGTGGTGGACTCCGAAAAAGACAACGACCGCATGATGTACGGTACATTAGCCATCGACGCGGCGCTCACCGTAAGAGGCGATCTGGATTTACCAAAAGTTGCCGGAAATCTAAGCGTAACAGATATCACCGATTTTACTTTCGTATTACCACAATCCTCCCCAGCCCTTAAAGACCGCGAAGGAATTGTAGAATTTATCGATCAAGACCAACTGGCGCTTCAGGAAACCGTAAAAGCAGATTCGCTAACCAACCAAAGCGATATTAAAGGACTTGACGTTAACGTAAATATCGATATTACTAAAGAGGCCAAAATTTCGCTCCTTATCGACCAGGCCAATGGCGATTTCGTGAAGCTTCAGGGCAACGCGCAACTTACCGGTGGTATAGATCCTTCAGGCAAAACAACTTTAGTAGGGGTGTACGAAGTAGATCAGGGCGCTTACGAAATGTCTGTAAGCTTGCTTAGAAGAAAATTCGAGATCCAAAAAGGCAGTACAATTACCTGGACAGGCGAACCTACCACCGCTAACCTTGATATTACGGCAGTATATAAAACCAACGCGGCTCCCCTTGACCTGCTTCAGCAACAACTAACCGGCGCGGCTGGCAGCGAACTGAACCAATACAAACAACGCATCCCTTTCAATACCCTGCTAATTATGAGAGGGGAGCTTTTGAAACCAATCATCAGTTTTGATATTACCACAGATGAACAGAACAATGCAGTTTCGGCTACAGTTTTAGATAATACCCGGGCTAAACTCGATCAACTAAGACGCGATGAGAATGAAATGAACAAACAGGTATTCGCTCTGCTGCTGCTGAACCGTTTCATTGGTGAAAACCCATTCCAGAGTGATACTGGCCTTTCCGCTACTACATTGGCCAAACAAAGTGTGAGCAGAATACTCTCTGAGCAGCTTTATAACCTAGCTGCCGATCTGATAGAAGGGGTTGAACTTAACTTCGACCTCGAATCTACCGAAGATTACTCCTCCGGCGAGCGTAACGAACGTACCGACCTCAATGTAGGCCTTAGCAAAACGCTGCTGGATGACCGACTTACGGTAACGGTAGGTAATAATTTCGGTCTCGAAGGTAGTGCCCGTAAAAATGAGCAGATGACCAATATTGCCGGCGACATAACCATAGATTACCGCCTGTCGCGCGACGGCCGATACACGCTGAGAGCTTACCGCCGGAATGATTATCAGGTAGCACTCCACGGACAGGTGATTGAGACCGGTGTAGGTTTCATCATCACGTTGGATTATGATAAATTCCGCGAAATCTTCGAGCGGGCCAAGCAAAATAAAGAATACAGAAAACAAAAACGCCTTCAGAAAAATGATTAAGCCAAATCTTCCTACGTATAAAATTTTTGCTGCCGCGTGTGCGGTTTCGTTTCTAAACTCTTGCAGTAATACCAAGTTTCTGGCAGAAGGGCAATACCTTTATACCGGTGCGGAAATCAATATCAAGAATGACACGCTATCCCGGAAAGAGAAATCGAACCTGAAATCTGCCCTTGAAGACCAATTGCGGCCCAAACCCAACTCCTCTTTCTTAGGATTGCGGCCACAACTCTACATTTATAACATTACGAAAGAGCCAAAAAAAGACAAAGGACTACGCCATTGGTTAAAATACCGGATTGGCGAAGAACCCGTTTTGTTAAGCGATGTTGACCGTGAGTTTAACAAAAAAATCATCGTCAACTATTCGGAAAACAAAGGTTTCTTCAATGCAAAGGCCACTTCCGACACGATTTCTAAAAACCGTAAGGCCAAGGTTATTTATGACGTCACGCCGGGTGCGAGATATCTTATCAGCGCCGTGAACTTTCCGGAAGATACCACCGCCATCAATGCGGAAATACAAGCTGTGAAAAACAACACTTTCCTGAAAGCAGGAAATCCTTTTGACCTTGACGTCATTAAAGCTGAACGCGAACGTATTGATGAACACCTGAAAAACCGTGGTTTCTATTATTTCAGTCCAGATAATATTGTGGTACAGGCAGACAGTACCGTATCGCGCGAGCCGAAGGTAGAGCTTTTTGTGAAACTGAAAAACAACACACCACAACTCTCCAAAGACCAGTTTACGATTGATAAAACCATCGTATTCCCAGATTATAATATTGATGACGTAAAAGTCGGTAAGTACGGTATCCCTTATAATACAGATTCGGTTGAAGTAATTGATGATCTTTATATCATCGATCCTGAAAATAAATTTAAACCTAAAATATTTAACCGCGCCCTGTATTTCGACCGTGGCGACCTTTACAACCGCAAAGATCATAATCTTTCCCTGAACAGACTCATCAGCCTAGGAACCTTTAAGTTCGTGAAAAACGAATTCGTCATCTCAGACTCTTTAAACCATAAATTTGACGCATATTATCTGCTGACCCCACGCCCCTTCCAGTCTTTACGTTTAGAAACCTTAGGAAAAACCAGTTCTGCAAATTATACAGGCGGAGAAGTGAACCTGAACTGGACACACCGTAATTTTTTCCGCGGTGCCGAACAATTAAAAGCCTCCGTGTATGGTGCTTTTGACGTGCAAGTGGGCGGGCCTAAAGACGCAAATAACATCATCCGTGTGGGCGCAAATGCCGAACTTTCGATCCCACGGCTTGTAGCACCGTTCCGTTTCCGGTCTTCCAGTGCTTATGTGCCGCGTACCAACATGAAAATTGGTTATGAATATCTGAGTCGTACTGAACTTTATACCCTTCACAACTTTAATGCGTCATTCGGGTACCTTTGGAAAGAAAACGAACGCAAGGAACATGATTTAAAAGTGTTTGATGCCACTCTGGTAGCACCACAAAACGTATCGGAAAAGTATTATGAACAAATAAACGGCAACCCAGCCGCGGGGATCGCGCCCAATCCTTTCCTTGAACGGGTGATTGAAAAGCAGCTGATCTTCGGCCCTACCTATAGCTATACTTACACCAATACGATGTTGCCTAGAAAGAACACCATCTATTATAAAGGAACAATTGATCTGGCGGGAACCATCGCCGGCTTGGTGAGTGGCGCCGATGCAAAGGCAGGTAAACAGAAAGAAATATTCAGTGTACCTTTTAGCCAATATGCAAAAATGGAACATGATTTCCGTTTCTACCGCAAAGTTGGTGATAAAAGCATGATCGCGACGCGTGCCATTGCAGGGGTTGGTTATCCGTATGGCAATTCTACCACCATACCTTACGTGAAACAGTTTTATGTAGGGGGTAGTAACAGCATCCGTGCCTTCCGAGCGAGAACATTAGGACCTGGAAGTTATAACCCGACTTCACAGAACAGTTCTTTTTTCTTCGATCAGTCCGGGGATATTAAATTGGAACTGAACGCTGAATATCGTGCAAATCTTTACAAATTCTTAAATGCCGCCATATTCGCGGATGCGGGTAACGTATGGCTGGTAAATGAAGACCCTGAGCGGCCAGGCGGTAAATTCTCGAAAGATTTCATGAAAGAGATTGCTGTAGGCGCTGGAGTTGGGCTTCGGCTTGATTTTTCCATACTCATTTTAAGGTTAGACCTGGCGATGCCACTAAGGGTACCTTATGGAGCTGAGGAAGACCGCTGGACATTCGATAGGATAGATTTCGGCAACAGCTCTTGGCGCAAAGATAATCTGATCCTCAATATTGCCATTGGCTATCCATTTTAATTATTAAATTCAGAGACATGAATAGAATACGTTTTTACTGGGAAACTTTCAAGGAAACTTTTAAAGAATGGAATGATTCGCCCGCAGGCAAAGACTCCGCAAGTTTGGCTTATTACGCTATTTTCTCTATTCCCGGCTTATTGATCATCATCATCTGGATCGCTGGTTATTTTTTCGGACAGGAAGCGATACAGGGCCAAATAAGTCAACAGATTGGCGGATTGATGGGTGAAAAAGTTTCTGAAAGTGTAGAAGAGATGATTGCCGGTGCCTTGATCGATAAAGAAAATATCTTCATGAAAATCGTGGGGATCTTTTCACTGGTATTTGGTGCCACCACCATTTTCTTCCAACTACAGAAATCACTTAATCATCTATGGGACGTAGAACCTGCGCCACGCAAAGCTTTAATCAAGTTTTTACTCGACCGGGCAAACTCTTTAGGGATGATTCTGGTGATTGGTTTTCTGTTGATGATTACCATGGTTTTGTCTTCTGTCATCAGTTTATTCAATAACTTTATTGCCTCACAGTTCGGGTTAGAAACATACTATTTGATGGAACTTGTGAACTTCCTAATTGGTTTTGTAATCGTATCATTGGTTTTTGCCTTTATGTTCAAAGTATTGCCCGATGCCGAGATCGCCTGGAAATCTGTTTGGGCAGGTGCTATTCTTACAGCCATTCTTTTTACGGTTGGTAAGTTTCTGCTGAGCTACTATTTCAGCGAATTTAAGCCAGAATCTGCTTTTGGGCAGGCCGGTACCATCATATTGATCATGATGTGGATAAATTATTCCTGTATGTTGATATTCTTCGGTGCAGAATTTACGAAAGTATATTCACGGAAGAAAGGCTACAAAATTGTACCCTCAAAACACGCAAAATGGAGCTTGGAAAAAAGATATGAAGAAGCGTTGGAGGAAAAACATACAGACCCATCGAAAACATCGTCAATGGAAAAGATATAGTATGTACTTTTTGATAAAACACATATAGAAAGCGGTGAAAGCCGCTTTTTTTTATGGAAATAAACTATTTAATGGAATTTAACAGTCAACAAATTCTATCAAGACCATACCTATAAACGCATCATTCATTTGATTGCTTAAAATAAAACTAAATATAACAGTCCGAAATAAACCAACGATCATTACAATTACTTGTAACCAAAGGGGAATGGAATATATTTTCCACAAATGGTGGTAGAACCTGAAGTTTTTAATATTGTTTGAATTAAAATTTAACACTTCTAATAAATTCGTTCTGTTCCTTGACAAACACCAGCAAGTTGTTATGTTCTTAAACTGATTTTTGTAATAAAACTTATCGTGTCCAAAGAGTTTCCAGATCAGTTTGGCGGATCAGCTCAGTGATTTGGATAAGATATTGTAATGTTGCTATTTAGGCATAAAAAAACCTCAATCAAATAAATGATTGAGGTTTAAAAAGACTGGCGGCGACCTACTCTCCCGCTTTCGCAGTACCATCGGCGCTAGAGGGCTTAACTTCTGTGTTCGGAATGGGAACAGGTGAGCCCCTCTGCTAAAACCACCCTAAATATGTTATTTAGAGTCAAGATGCTAGATTCAAGATGCAAGACTTTAATCTTGGTTCTTGGTTCTGATATCTTGGTTCTATTGTTATCGATAAAAACGCTCACAAAGAGTAAACCTTTAATGCACTTACGTGGATATTGGGTATATTAAGCTATAAATCTACGGGTAATTAGTACTACTCGGCTATGACATTACTGTCTTTACACCTGTAGCCTATCGACGTGGTCATCTCCCACGACCCTTAAAAGATGTCTCATCTTGAGGCAGGTTTCGCACTTATATGCTTTCAGTGCTTATCCTTTCCAAACGTAGCTACTCAGCGGTGCACCTGGCGGTACAACTGATACACCAGAGGTTTGTTCAAATCGGTCCTCTCGTACTAGATTCAAGCCCTCTCAAACATCTAACGCCCGCAATAGATAGAGACCGAACTGTCTCACGACGTTCTGAACCCAGCTCGCGTGCCACTTTAATGGGCGAACAGCCCAACCCTTGGGACCTTCTCCAGCCCCAGGATGTGACGAGCCGACATCGAGGTGCCGAACCTCCCCGTCGATGTGAGCTCTTGGGGGAGACTAGCCTGTTATCCCCGGAGTACCTTTTATCCTATGAGCGATGGCCCTTCCATACGGAACCACCGGATCACTATGTCCTGCTTTCGCACCTGATCGACTTGTAGGTCTCACAGTCAAGCACCCTTATGCCATTACACTCTACGCACGGTTACCAAGCGTGCTGAGGGTACCTTTGAAAGCCTCCGTTACTCTTTTGGAGGCGACCACCCCAGTCAAACTACCCACCACGCAATGTCCTTCTTTCGAAGTTAGGCTCCAAGTAAACAAAGGGTGGTATTTCAACGTTGACTCCACAGACACTGGCGTGCCCGCTTCATAGTCTCCCACCTATCCTACACATTGTTTACTCAAAGTCAATACGAAGTTATAGTAAAGGTTCACAGGGTCTTTTCGTCCCATTGCGGGTAATCGGCATCTTCACCGATACTACAATTTCACAGAGCTCATGGTTGAGACAGTGCCCAGATCGTTACACCATTCGTGCAGGTCGGAACTTACCCGACAAGGAATTTCGCTACCTTAGGACCGTTATAGTTACGGCCGCCGTTTACTGGGGCTTCAGTTAATTGCTTCGCCTTACGGCTAACAACCTTCCTTAACCTTCCAGCACCGGGCAGGTGTCAGACCCTATACAGCATCTTTCGATTTAGCAGAGTCCTGTGTTTTTGATAAACAGTCGCCTGGGCCTCTTCACTGCGGCCACCATTGCTGATGGCGTCTCTTCTTCCGAAGTTACGAGACTATTTTGCCTAGTTCCTTAACCATGATTCACTCTAGCACCTTAGGATTCTCTCCTCGACTACCTGTGTCGGTTTTGGTACGGGTTGCTTCACTTCGGCTTTTCTTGGAATCTATTTCCCTGCAGCAGCTTCGCCCGAAGGCTAGGCCTTGACTATTCCGTCAGTCTCCAGCAAGTACGTAAATCCGTCCCCTTTTTAGTGTGAGCAAGTATGGGAATATTAACCCATTGTCCATCCACTTCCCCTTTCGGGTTCGCGTTAGGTCCCGACTAACCCTCAGCTGATTAGCATGGCTGAGGAAACCTTAGTCTTTCGGTGAGGGGGTTTCTCGCCCCCTTTATCGTTACTTATGCCTACATTTTCTTTTCTATAAGCTCCACAATACCTCACGATACTGCTTCTGCGCCGATAGAATGCTCCCCTACCAGATATAACTCTAAAGTTATAAATCCATAGCTTCGGTACTATACTTATGCCCGATTATTATCCATGCCGGACCGCTCGACTAGTGAGCTGTTACGCACTCTTTAAATGAATGGCTGCTTCCAAGCCAACATCCTAGCTGTCAATGCAGTCCAACCGCGTTGTTTCAACTTAGTATAGATTTGGGGACCTTAGCTGTTGGTCCGGGTTCTTTCCCTCTCGGACATGGACCTTAGCACCCATGCCCTCACTGCCGTGCAACATTTATTAGCATTCGGAGTTTGTCAGGAATTGGTAGGATTTGACTCCCCCGCATCCAATCAGTAGCTCTACCTCTAATAAACTTATCACGACGCTGCACCTAAATGCATTTCGGGGAGTACGAGCTATCTCCCAGTTTGATTGGCCTTTCACCCCTACCCACAAGTCATCCGAAGACTTTTCAACGTCAACCGGTTCGGTCCTCCACTTTGTGTTACCAAAGCTTCAACCTGCCCATGGGTAGATCACAAGGTTTCGCGTCTAATCCTACTAACTATAGCGCCCTATTCAGACTCGCTTTCGCTCCGCCTCCGCACCTGAAATGCTTAAGCTCGCTAGTAAAATTAACTCGTAGGCTCATTATGCAAAAGGCACGCCGTCACCCAACATGTGGGCTCCGACCGCTTGTAGGCGTACGGTTTCAGGTTCTCTTTCACCCTTCTATTCGAAGTGCTTTTCACCTTTCCTTCACAGTACTTGTTCACTATCGGTCTTTCAGGAGTATTTAGCCTTGGAGGATGGTCCCCCCATATTCAGACAGGATTTCACGTGTCCCGCCCTACTCATTTATCACTTATGTATGCCTTTCATATACGGGGCTATCACCCTCTATGGCTGTTCTTTCCAGAACATTCTATTAAACATATAAAAGCTTTTGGGCTAATCCGCTTTCGCTCGCCACTACTTACGGAATCTCTTCGATTTCTTTTCCTCCGGGTACTTAGATGTTTCAGTTCTCCGGGTTTGCTCTCTAAATAAATTTAGAGTAATACATCTTCAATGTATTGGGTTGCCCCATTCGGACATCTCGGGATCAATTCGTGTGTGCCAATCCCCCGAGCTTTTCGCAGCTTACCACGTCCTTCTTCGCCTCTGAAAGCCTAGGCATCCGCCATACGCCCTTAACGATTTCTTTCCTAATATAAATTAGTTTAGTTGTTTTGTCGATAATTCAATTATCAACCTATTTTTAAACTCCGCACCCGTAAGTGCTCGGTTTTCTCTTTGTGATGTTCTTACCGTTAATGTCAATGATCTTATGTCTTATTAATGTCCTGATGAACAGATATTGTTTTTGGCTCTATCTGTAACCTTTAAATCAGGCCGCTAATACTGTGGAGAATAAGGGAGTCGAACCCTTGACCTCCTGCGTGCAAGGCAGGCGCTCTAGCCAGCTGAGCTAATTCCCCGCTAGTTAGATTTTGAGAACCTAGAGCCTAGAGTCAAGACTTTAACAAATCTTGGTTCTTGGTTCTTGTATCTCCCAATCTTTTTAATTAGTAGTCTCGGGCAGGCTCGAACTGCCGACCTCTACATTATCAGTGTAGCGCTCTAACCAGCTGAGCTACGAGACTGTCTTGTTAAGACTTTTAGATTCAAGATGCTAGATACAAGACTTCTACTGTCTTGATTCTTGCCTCCTGGCTCTTGTATCTCCTCCCTAATACTAATTTTCTAGTGGGTGTATTTTTAAATATCAACCAAAAGTAAAAAACTAAAGCATCTTTAAGTAAAGTACAGCGATACGTAAAAGTATCTTTGTATTTGTTTAACGTCTATAAGACGCTCTAAAATGAGATGTTCCAGCCGCACCTTCCGGTACGGCTACCTTGTTACGACTTAGCCCTAGTTACTTGTTTTACCCTAGGCAGCTCCTTTTACGGTCACCGACTTCAGGTACCCCAAACTTCCATGGCTTGACGGGCGGTGTGTACAAGGCCCGGGAACGTATTCACCGCGCCATGGCTGATGCGCGATTACTAGCGATTCCAGCTTCATAGAGTCGAGTTGCAGACTCCAATCCGAACTGAGACCGGCTTTCGAGATTTGCATCACATCGCTGTGTAGCTGCCCTCTGTACCGGCCATTGTATTACGTGTGTGGCCCAAGACGTAAGGGCCGTGATGATTTGACGTCATCCCCACCTTCCTCTCTACTTGCGTAGGCAGTCTCACTAGAGTCCTCAACTGAATGTTAGCAACTAGTGACAGGGGTTGCGCTCGTTGCAGGACTTAACCTAACACCTCACGGCACGAGCTGACGACAACCATGCAGCACCTTGAAAAATGTCCGAAGAAGGGTCTATTTCTAAACCTGTCATTTCCCATTTAAGTCTTGGTAAGGTTCCTCGCGTATCATCGAATTAAACCACATAATCCACCGCTTGTGCGGGCCCCCGTCAATTCCTTTGAGTTTCATTCTTGCGAACGTACTCCCCAGGTGGCTAACTTATCACTTTCGCTTGGTCTCTGAACCCGAAGATCCAAAAACGAGTTAGCATCGTTTACGGCGTGGACTACCAGGGTATCTAATCCTGTTCGCTACCCACGCTTTCGTCCATCAGCGTCAGTTAAATCTTAGTGACCTGCCTTCGCAATTGGTGTTCTAAGTAATATCTATGCATTTCACCGCTACACTACTTATTCCAGCCACTTCAAATTTACTCAAGACCTGCAGTATCAATGGCAGTTTCATAGTTAAGCTATGAGATTTCACCACTGACTTACAGGCCCGCCTACGGACCCTTTAAACCCAATAAATCCGGATAACGCTTGCACCCTCCGTATTACCGCGGCTGCTGGCACGGAGTTAGCCGGTGCTTATTCGTACAGTACCTTCAGCTACTCTCACGAGAGTAGGTTTATTCCTGTACAAAAGAAGTTTACAATCCATAGGACCGTCTTCCTTCACGCGGGATGGCTGGATCAGGCGCTAACCCATTGTCCAATATTCCTCACTGCTGCCTCCCGTAGGAGTCTGGTCCGTGTCTCAGTACCAGTGTGGGGGATCTCCCTCTCAGGACCCCTAAAGATCATCGACTTGGTGAGCCGTTACCTTACCAACTATCTAATCTTGCGCGTGCCCATCTCTATCCACCGGAGTTTTCAATAATAATTGATGCCAATCATTATATTATGGGGTATTAATCTTCCTTTCGAAAGGCTATCCCCCAGATAAAGGCAGGTTGCACACGTGTTACGCACCCGTACGCCGCTCTCTCTCTTCCGAAGAAGAAATACCGCTCGGCTTGCATGTGTTAGGCCTCCCGCTAGCGTTCATCCTGAGCCAGGATCAAACTCTCCATTGTATGTTTGTTCTGACTCTACTTAAAGTATTGACGCTTTAGTTTTTCCTTACTTTTTTGGTTGTTATTTGTATGTCAATGATCTCTTTTCTTTTCGCTTCCACCAGAACTTTTTATCTGTCGTTTGTTCTGATTTGCGAGTGCAAAAGTATAAACTATTTTTTAATTGACCAAATGTTTTGGCGGAAAATTTAAAACTTTTTTTTCGTAAGCCTTAATCTCCGCTAAATCCAATCCTTAATCTTCTACTCCGCTCCCCGCTTCTCTCGATTTGGGATTGCAAAGATACAACTAATCTTGAACCTGCAAAATGTTTTCTGAAGTTTTTTTTAAGCATTTCTGAAAGCTATCCAAAATCCTAAACAACATCCGGTCTCTATAATTCATCTACTGCGCTTCCCCTCATTTGGGACTGCAAAGATACGCCATTTATCTCCCATTCCAAATCATCCAATCATTATTTTATCGCATAGAACACAACTCCCTGAACCAGAACACGAAAAATTAACCACCAATCCCTCAAAACAAAAAAACCACCCGAAAAGGTGGTTATTAAGAGATATGGTTATATATTAATTGTTAAGACTCTTATTGAGGTTAACCGCATCCTGATATCCAGGGTTTAACTGAACTGATTTCGCTACGTAGTCTTTGGCTTTGGATACATCGCTGTCTTTAATAAGATAAGCTATAGCAAAATATGCGTAAGAAAGTGTTTCTTTATTAGCTTCCACCTCAGCAGGCTTTACTGTTGCGATAAACTTTTCGTAAGCATTTTTCGCAAGTTCATTATTACCGGCCTGCTGGTAAGCGTAACCCTGACTGTAATAAGCCGGTGCCCAATCTGGAAGCAAACCGCTCATTTTTTGCCAAGACAAAATGGCACCGTTCCAGTTTTGAGCTTCCTGATAGGCATTTGCTAAGCGGAATAAAGCATCGGTATCTTGAGGCTTCATCGCCACTTCTTTCTTCAGCTGCTCAATCTGTGGATTGGTAGGGCCTGCATCTACAGAGGCTTGCGTCACACCGCCACCGCCTTTGATTTTAACCAATTCCAAATCCCAGTTCATGGTTTCGTCTTTTGCGTTTTTCGCTATGGCAATTTTCTGTTGTGCATCTGCAAGTAAGGACGATTTCTTAGCAGCATCGCTTTCCTTTTCAGCCAACCCTGCTGATATAAGACCTAAAAGTCCTTGGTCAGCTGGCTGTACTCTGGATTTTTCGGCTTTTGATACGAACTGATCCATGCTTGATTTTGCTCCAGTGTAATCACCATCTGCATATAATAAGTACGCTCTTAGTTTATACTTAATAGGATCGTTTACTTTATCAAATACTTTATCCAAATAGGTTTTTGAATTCGCGTAGTCTTCATTAGTGAAGAAGAGTTTAGAGATTTCTAGTTGCGTATCCGGATCTTCATCTGCATATTTTGCATAGTTCAATAGATCTTGTGTCGCCAAAGCGTTTTGCTGATATTTGATACTATAAGCTGCCTTAGCTTTATAAGCCGGGGCATAAGTAGGGTCTGATGCGATGGCACGGTCGATGCTCTCTTTTGCACGCTGCCATTGCTGTGCCTGCATCCATAAAGTCCCGATACGCGTGTGTACTGAAGCTTTGTTTTGCGCTACGGGCAGCGCTTTGTCATAAGCCGACATCGCAGAACCTGCAATCTGTGGACTGTTTGTCAATTTCAGACGGTAAGCATCACCGAGGGTGTAATAATAGTAAGCAGGGGTACCGTTCTTCTGTGATTTCTCCACTGCTCTATTCAGTAGATCGATTGCTGCATCAGCAGTTGCGGCTCCACCGAAGAGTGTAAGGGCTTCCGCGGCTCTGTATAACACTTCTGGGTCTTTATCTTTCGTCTCTTTTACGATATTCTGTATTTCAGTGACAGCAGATTTATCACCTTTACCTAATTTGATGGTAGCCAAACCGATCCTGTTCAGATAACTTTTCTTATCTGCTGCAAGACCTTTATTAAAATTTTCCTGTGCAAGATCGAAATTTGGTTCGAACTGCATCAAATAAGAATTACCTAAATAGAAATAATTTTCTGCTGACGGAGATTTTGCGATCATCTCTGTAAATACAGATTTTGCCTTTGCATATTTATGACTGTCAGCGTTCGCTACACCCTCCTGAAGAGTCTGTGCGAAGCCGAAGTGAGAAAAAAATCCAGCTGCTATACCTAACGCTACTTTTCTTGTTAAATTCATTTTTATATTTGATTAATTTGTTAAAAGTTTACACATAATTTCCCAACTATTATACCAAAACATCATATAATAGTTCAGGTAAAAATAGTTATTTCATTTGAACTTCTCTGGGGAAGATATTATAAGGCTGAAGGCCTTCTTTCTGTACCACAATCTGGCCGAGTTGTTGGCATGAAAACCGAATCAGCCCGTTACCTAAACCATAATAACCTTCATTAGTTATAAAGTATAGAACGCGCGTAAATGGGTATTTCATATTCCGGATGGAAGAAATTTCTGGTAAGTAACTGCTTTTACCGTCATTCACCGATAAAATCTTCACCGAATTACGAAGTTCTTCAGAATTTTTATCATACGGCCGGCTGAGTGTATTCAAACTTACCACCCCGATTTTGCCAGGCTGCTTATTAATTTCACTAATGATGTTTTTATTACCACTAATGATTGAAAATTTAAGATCAGCAGGCTTAACCCCAAATTTCTGAGCAACGAAATTCAAATTACTCGAATTGGTTCCGTCGAAAATAACATTTTTGTCTTCAGAACTGAGTTCGCTTTTAAGTTCCTCCATCGAAATGGACTCGCGTGGGGTATCTTTAGAAACTACAAACACGACTGCATCGGCCGCGAACTTAGCAGGCAACAGATCCATATCAATTTTCGATTTATAGGCTGCTTTTTCGCTATCACTTAGTTCCCGCGACATGACTATCACCCGAACTTTATTTTCCAGAAGATCCAAAAAAGCAAGATCTTCTTTCTTAATAACAAGATTAATCCTGGTCTGTGGGTTCAATGCCATATACCGGCTGGTCAGCGCTTCGGCAACACTTTGAAAAGACTCATCTGCCGCGATCGTGATTTCGCCCTGCTGGGGGTCATCTACTACACGGTCCGATTTTTTACAGGATAATAACAGTGCAAAAAGACTGAATATGATTAAAACTGATTTAAATTTCATTATTGTGCTGTCGTATTCTATAGATTGCACGCCCGATCCGAAACAGGCCGTAAAGCATCAGGAGCGAACCTAAAGAATAGGCGATAAGAGGTTCTAAAAAGATGATAAAAAATTTATAAATGATGACCACAATTCCTAAAATTATGTAAAAAATCCCGGTAATTATGGAAAGCCAATTGAATATCATAAGCAAAAATACAAAAAAATAAAAAAGAGAAGCGATTGGCTTCTCTTTTATAATGTTAAACTTTCTTAAGAAACTTACTCGAACTGCATCGTAAGCGGTAATCTGTAACGATATCGAACAGACTGGCCGTTAATTTTTGCCGGTGCCCATTTGTTCCTAACAGATTTTACTGTGCGGATCGCCTCAGCGTTGAAATCTTTATTAGGGCCATTGGCTTTCACATCAGTGATGCTGCCGTCACGTTCTACTACGAAAGTAATTTCAGTTCTTACAGTTCCTTCATCACCTTCCATCACTGAAGTATCGAAACTGTTCTGTACTTTACTTCTAAAGGAGTTGATACCTCCTGGGAACTCAGCCAACTGCTCTACCTCCGTATAAACCTGAGTCTCAGAAACCTGAGGCTTCACTTCAACAGTAGTAGATTTACTTGGCCCTGGTGGTGGTGGCGGTGGGGTGTAAGACGGGGTCTTCACACCTTCCTGCGCTACCAGACCGGTAGTAGTCTCAAGCTGTTTGGTAATTGGCGGCGGTGGAGTTTCCACTTTCGGCGCTTTTACCGGCTCTGGTACTACGTTCTGAATCACTTCTTGCTGTACCTCCTCTTTTGGCGGTGGTGGCGGCGGTGGAAGTTCTTCTTCTGGTTCTTCAATGATCGCCTCTTCTTCCGGAAGGATGTCAATTAAATTGGCATTTACTTCGGTAGTTTCCTTTTGGTTCATCGCCTTGATCTTCATGACAACAAAAGGTGTGATGGCGGCCACCAGAAACAGAATGGTTCCAAATATAAAAGCTTTGGTAAGCATAGGCCGGTAACTGGTACGCAGGTCGTAGGCTCCGTAGGCTTTATTTCGGTTTTCAAATACAATATCATCTAAACCTAGATTACTGTTGTATGTGTTATTATCTGCCATTATTCTTTCTTTAAATATTAATTTGTATCCGCGGCCGGTGCTGCCGGAGCAGAACCACCTACTTTTCTGTCATAGATAGCCTTTTCCCAAGATTTAATATCGGTAATACCATAAATCTCATTCTTGGTGATGGCCATCTCGTCGAGAATGTCTACAAAGTTCTTATATACGGCATCGTCAGTGGGCTTGATGATCACGGTAAACTTAGTTTGATCTTTAGCTCTTGCTTTTGCCTGCTCGATTACTTTTGTAATCCCTTCTCTATCAAAAGATGTTTCCTGTAGCGTTTGCTCATTAAGGCCCGCTTGGTCTAACTGGTGATAGAAAATTCTGTTGTCTTTTCCTATGATTAATGAAATCGAGTTTGATAAATCAATTTCTGTTGGTGGTGGCTTCTGGTTTTCATCTTTCGGTTTTGCCGGAAGACCTAAGTCCATCACATTCGGTTTGTTAAACGTGGTAACCAACATGAAGAACGTGATCAAAAGGAACGCCAAATCCACCATTGGGGTCAGGTCTACGTGCGGCGGCTGCTTCTGCGAGCGCACCTTACCACCTTTCCCGCTACTGTCTTTTACTTGTACTTCTGCCATTTCTAAATTATTGTGCCACTTCCTGACTTGTTATTAACCAGAATTTCAAGAAATCAATATCTCGCAATCCTTCGAATAAAGCTTTCACTTTAGGATACTCCGTCTGTACATCACCTTTGATGGCCAGTTTGTAATCAGGGTTCACGGCTAAACTTTGCTGTACCCAGTCGATCACTTGTTTGTTGGTACTGTCGAGTGGGATACCGTTCTGCGCTTTGAACGCTTTACGGTCTTCATCCGACAGATCCAGGTACCCTCTTAGCTGATTCATTGGAACACCTACCGACTGCACTTTGGTGAAATTTGCTTTCTGCGCATCGGTAAACTTTATCCCATACTTCTCTCCCATTTTATCCAAAAGCTGCATTCTTTCAGTTCCGTTTTCTACCGGTGTGAAATAGAATTTACCGTCGGTAGTGGCCAGAACTGTCATCAGACTTGCGTCTGGCAGAAGTTTCTCTGAGATGGAAGATGGCGTGGTTATCGTCTCAACATCAGGTTTTGCAAACTGAGCCGTGAGGATAAAGAACGTAAGGAGTAGAAAGGATACGTCGGTCATCGCCGTCATATCGACCCTTATATTATGTCTTTTTGGTTTGACTCTCGCCATTATTATCTTATTTTTTTATTATACTTCACTGATTAGACTGCCGTTGGATGTTAAAATTAAACGACGGCCTGCATACATTCGCTGATTCTTAGTGGAATTCTGCGAAAGACTGCTGGATTGACATGGCGATTTCGTCGATCTTGAACGTTAATCCGTCAATCTTAGAAGTAAAGTAGTTATAAAGGATAATCGCTACAGCAGAAGTACCAATACCTAAAGCTGTATTTACAAGTGCCTCGGAGATACCGATTGATAGTGCCGCAGAATCCGGGGTACCACCACCAGAACCTAATGCGCTAAACGCCTTGATCATCCCGATTACCGTACCCAATAGCGCTACAAGGGTCGCAACAGTACCAAGTGTGGAAAGAATCATCATGTTTTTCTCCAGCATTGGCATTTCAAGAGTTGTAGCCTCTTCGATAGACTTGTTAAGGGCAACCATTTTCTGCTCTTTGTTAAGGGTGTTATCATGAGAAAGCGCTTTGTAAGTCGTAAGTCCTTCTTTCACTACATTACCTACAGAACCTTCTTGTCTGTCGCACTCTTCAATAGCTTCATCAATTTTGTTTTGGTTAAGCAATCTTCTTACAGTAAGCACGAAGTTATCTACATTACCTTTACCGGCAGCTTTTCTAAGAACCAAAGCCCGCTCGATAGAGAATACGATTACGATGATCATGAAGGAAATCAAAATCGGAACGATTGGCCCTCCCATGTAAATAATACCCATAAAACCATCACCAGGATGAAGCTCCTTAGTTTCCAAACCGGAAAAAGCAACAGACGATAAACCCTCTAGTCTTGGATCAGCCTTGAAATTCCCCGGGCTACCCAAAACGAATAAATAAATAGCGATACCTATAGCAATAAGGATCGGAATAATTAATGCAGGATTTAACCCTCCTACTTTTTTAGCAACTACTTGCTCCTCGTTGTTTGAAACATTCATTTCCATACTAAACTAAATTATAATTGTTATATTTTTTAAATTTTCGCGCTGTAAAATAAAGTCAAAATAATTTATCGTGCAAACATTTTTGATGACCTAATTATTATTTTTCCTTAACTAAAACGAAGTTGTGTTATATAATTGATAATAATATTCGTGTTTTTTATCAAATTTTTCGCTTCTGCAAAATAACCTTAGAAAACTACTAATATATTCCGCTTTTTTTGCGATTTATACACTTTTAATCTGCAAAAAAATTATTTTACGAGACAATATTAATGATTTTTTTCGGTACTATAATGATTTTTTTTGCGCTATTTCCGGCAAGTTGATTTATTACACGTTCGTCCTTCATCACGCGTTCTTCAATCTGCCCGACTGATAAATCTGCCGGAAGCAAAAGTTTGAAGCGCATCTTCCCATTAAAGCTGACAGGATATTCAAATTCATCCTCCGCCAGATATTTCTCGTCAAATTCCGGGAACTTTTCAAACTCAATTGACGTACCGTGACCCAGCAGGCTCCAAAGTTCCTCGCACAGATGCGGCGCGTACGGCGAAACCACGATAGCAAGAGCCTCCAGGATCTTCCGTTTGTTAGTTTTCAGCTTCTGATACTCGTTTACCGCGATCATAAATGATGAAACCGATGTGTTAAAAGAAAAGTTATCAATATCCGAAACCACTTTTTTGATCAGCGTATGCAGTATTTTGTACTCTTCCTTCGTCGGCTCTTCGTCTGAAACCTTGAATGCGTCTCCTTCAAAATAAAGATTATAGAATTTTTTCAGAAAGCCATAAACGCCGCTCAAACCCTGCGTATTCCATGGCTTCGATTGTTCCAAAGGCCCCAGGAACATTTCGTAAAGCCGTAGACAGTCCGCGCCGTACTCTTCACAGATATCATCGGGATTCACGACGTTGTATTTTGATTTCGACATCTTCTCTACCTCACGTTCGCAGATGTATTTGCCCTCTTCCAAAATAAATTCAGCATCGGCAAACTCCGGACGCCAGTTTTTGAACTTTTCGGTATCAAGCTCGTCGGTTGTTCCTTTTAATAATGAAACATCGACGTGGATTTTCTGCGTCTGATAATCTTTTGCGGCATTTTTCGAGACGAATTTATTTGAACCTTCGATCCGGTACACAAACGCACTCATCCCCAAAATCATTCCCTGATTGATAAGTTTTTTAAAAGGTTCATCATGATTGATAAATCCACGATCCTTCAAAAACATATTCCAGAAACGCGAGTACAGCAAATGCCCGGTCGCATGCTCACTACCGCCGATGTACAGATCAACCTGCTCCCAATAATCTGAAATAACCTTTTTTGCAAAGACCTCATCATTGTGCGGATCCATATATCTTAAGAAATACCACGAACTGCCCGCCCAGCCAGGCATCGTAGATAATTCGAGCGGAAAAACAGTTTGGTTGTCAATCAGGTCGGTAGCAACTACTTTTTGATTTTTTTCGTCCCATGCAAAATTCCTGGCGTTGCCCAAAGGCGGGTCACCATCCTCAGTCGGCAGATATTTCTCCACTTCGGGAAGTTCCAGCGGTAAAGCCGAAACTGGCAGCGTGTAAGGCATCCCTTCTTTATAATATACCGGAACCGGCTCACCCCAGTAGCGCTGACGCGAAAAAATAGCATCGCGCTGGCGGTAATTTGTGGTTCCCTGCCCGATCACGAGCTCTTCTATCTTTTGAATGATGGCCTCTTTGGCTTCATTAAAATTCAAACCATCCAAAAACCCTGAATTTACACAAACAGAATCTTTGGAATCAAACGACGCTTCACTGATATCCTGATCATTTTCAATGACATTTCTGATTTTTAACCCAAATTTTTTCGCAAAACGGTGGTCGCGCTCGTCGTGCGCGGGAACCGCCATCACCGCACCGGTACCGTAACCCATCAGCACATAATCTGAAATATAAACCGGCATTTTTTCTTCCGTGAACGGATTTACAGCGTAAGCTCCTGTGAAAGCACCGCTGACGTTCTTCACATCAGCCATGCGGTCGCGTTCCGTTTTCTTTGATGTTTCTAAGATGTAATTTTCAACTTCCGCTTTTTGCGCATCGGTCGTGATGGTTTCCACCAAAGGATTCTCTGGTGCCAGAACCATGAAGGTAGCGCCGAAAATCGTATCCGGGCGCGTGGTGAACACCGAAATAGTGGCATCAGACCCCTCAACTTTAAAGTCTACTTTCGCACCCACAGATTTCCCGATCCAGTATTCCTGCGCATCCTTCAGCGGTTGCGGCCAGTCGATATGTTGTAATCCCTGCAAAAGTCTTTCAGAATAGGCGGTGATACGCATGCTCCACTGCATCATTTTCTTTTGGAAAACCGGGAAACCACCACGCTCCGACTTGCCGTCTTTCACCTCATCATTGGCCAAAACCGTTCCCAGTCCCGGGCACCAGTTGACGGTAGTTTCGGCTCGGTATGCAAGGCGATAGTTCAGAAGGATGTCCTGCTGATCAAGTTCTGTAGCATTATTCCATTCATCGGCAGTGAAATTCAATTCTTCGGTTTGTGCGGCAGAAAGGTTTTGCGAACCGTTTTGCTTAAAATATTCAATCAAACTATTGATTGGCTCGGCTTTATCAGTCGTTTTATTGTACCATGAATTAAAAAGTTCAATAAATATCCATTGCGTCCACTTATAATAAGCCGGATCCGAAGTGCGGACCTCGCGCGACCAATCGAAAGAAAAACCAATTTTCCGAAGCTGCTCTTCATACCGTGTAATATTCTGTTCCGTGGTGATCGCCGGATGAGTGCCTGTCTGTATCGCATACTGCTCCGCAGGCAACCCGAAACTGTCGTAACCTACCGGATGAAGCACGTTATAGCCCTCGTGCCGTTTGTATCGCGCATAAATATCAGACGCGATGTATCCCAGCGGATGCCCAACATGCAAACCCGCGCCAGAGGGATAGGGAAACATATCGAGAACATAAAACTTCGGTTTCTCGGTATTGTTTTCGGTTTTGAAAGTCTGATTTTCGCGCCAGAATTTTTGCCACTTTTTTTCGATCGATTGATGGTCGTAGAACATTTTCATATATATTAAGTCACAAATTTAAGGTTTTGCAACGGAAAATTTGCTGCTTCACTAAATTCGCATCCCTGAACACTAATTTTTTATATTTGCGCAAAACTCACCAGATGCCCCAAGTCTCGATCATCACGCCAGTATATAATGCCGAAAAGTTTCTGCCGGATACCATGCGTAGCGTATTAGGACAGACATTTGCAGACTGGGAATGGCTGATAACGGATGACCGCTCAGCCGACCGCTCAGCCGAAATACTAAAGAGTACAGGTGACGCACGTATAAAAGTGATTTCATCTGCACGAAATATCGGTGCGGGTGCCGCCCGGAACCTGGCATTGGCGCAGGCCACCGGACGTTACATCACGTTTCTTGACGCGGATGATTACTGGGAACCTGAATTTCTGGATGAAATGGTGAACTTTATGAAAACCCAACAGGTAACACTGGCCTACTCAGGCTACGCACGGTGCGATGAAAACCTGCAACCCGTTCTGGACGATTTCAAGGCCGACTGTAAGGTGAATTTCAGTAATTTACTGAAAACCTGCCGGCTTTCTTTACTAAGTTCGATGTACGATTCACAAGCGGCGGGCATCGAATACTTCCCGGCGGGCAGTAAACGCGAGGACCATGTGATGTGGCTTAACCTGCTGAAAAAGATTCCGGTGGGCCAACCACTACCAAAGACTTTGGCACGTTATCGTATGCATGGCAACAGTATTTCAAGAAAAAAGAAAAACATTGTAAAAGATCAGTATCTCGTGTATCGTGAACACATGAAATTTTCGGTAGTAAAATCCATGTACTATACCATTAACTGGGCTGTTAACGGTTACCTGAAATATTCAAAAATATTTAATTGAATCTATGGCAACAGTTTCGCCAAAACATTTTCAGTCGCGTTAGGCTGCTGCAAAATGAATTCAGCGGCATTTTGCCCCATCTGTTGACGCAGCGTTTCATCTTTAAGCAAACCCAGTAAAAAAGGGGCAGCAAAAAATTCATCTTCAAAAGACTTTGCGCCATGCGCGGCAACCAATGCATCAGCTTCAGGATTTTTGCGATACTGGGCTCCAAAAAGGACTGGCACGCCGAAAACGGCAGCCTCCAGAATATTATGTAGCCCTTTGGTATGAAATCCGCCACCTACCACCGCTACCGACGCATAAGAATACAGCCTTGAAAGCAGCCCAATGCAGTCGATAATCAACACCCGTGAATTGGAATGATGAAAGGGCGTACCACCGCTGAGTTGCGAATACAGCACAGCATTCGGGAAGAGTTGTTTCAGCGCTGGCACTCTTTTTAAATCATGTGGAGCGATTAGCAGTTTTATATCATGGTTTTTGGAATGTACAATCTCGGCAAGCCGTTCCTCCGACTCCCAGGAGCTCCCGAACACGACGGTTTTGCTGCCCTGCACAAAATCAGCAATGAAATCTATCTCGTGCGGTTCTTCACGCAGTTTCTTCACGCGGTCGTAACGGGTATCACCGGCCGTGGAAGATTGATGAAGCCCCAGGCTTTTGGCCAGTGCGGTAGAATGCTTGGTCTGATGAAAAAACCAGTCCACGTGTTGCTGTAGCTGCTTCACAAACCATTTGCCGTATGTTTTAAAGAATAGCTGTGTTTCATAAAACAGCGCGGAGACCACATATACTTTCGCGCCTCTATTTTTTACTTCGGCCAGCAGATGATACCAATATTCGTACTTTACCGTGATAAATATTACAGGCGTAAAATGAGCCGTAAACGCTTTTACCCACTTTTCGGTATCGAACGGAAGGTAACATACCGCATCTGCCAGATGGCTTCTGCGCACCACATATTCGTAGCCAGAAGGAGAAAAAAATGTAATCAGTACTTTATGCTCTGGCAATTTTTCTTTGAGCTTTTCGAGCACAGGCATACCCTGTTCGTATTCCCCAAGACTGGCCGCGTGCATCCAAATGACTTTATCTGACGGAGAGAAGGCACGCTGTACAATCTCGCAGCTTTGCCTTCTGCCAGCAAGCCCTTTTTTGAGCTTATAATTAAAAAGCGCCCCGATCTTCATCGCGCTGACCAACAGATTTATAAAAAGACGGTAAATGGTTTTCATCTATAGTTACGTTTATCTCATCCTTTTCACAAACCGCAGCTGATGTGTGTGCCGACGCAGTTCCGCGTTATAAATACCAGACGAATCCAAATGATCGATACGCACTTTGCCGTAGGCATGAATGATCCTTTGTTCTTCAAGCATCATCCCTACGTGGGATATGTGCCCGTCGGAATCTTCGAAAAAAGCGAGGTCCCCGGCTTCTGCCTCTTCGATAAAATCCAAAACAATTCCTTTATCGGCCTGCTGATTGGCTTCCCGCGGAAGTGTATGCCCATGAAGTTTATAAATGAGTTGTGTAAAACCGCTGCTGTCGACTCCGAAAAAACAGCGTCCGCCCCACAGAAATGGAACATGTAGGAAATGGCTGGCGGTTTCAGTGAAGTCGCTCTGAAATCGCGTTACCTTGTCCCCTGCTGCCACTTCGCTTCCGGCAGAAAGCAGCATTTTGCCATCGGGCGTATCGGTATAACTGAAAACTTCGGTAAGCAACCGACTGTCGTGTCTTTCTGACACCAAACCTAACTGCTGACGGTCCACCCAGCCTTCAAACCCATCAAAATCCATCACAATACGGACAAATGCGCCACTGCGTTCATAGACTTGCGCGGTTTCTCCGTACAGGATCTGCGATATCATCTCCGACTGATGCGAGGCCGCTACACGTACCGCAGCAACCGGCACTTTACAAACGCCTTTTTCCATAGATCTTGATTGTTATTAATTTTTTCGCAGCAGATTCACCCCGTCGCGCAAAGGTAAAATAAGATTTTCAAAATCCCCATCGCGGGCGATAATATCGTTGAGTTCTTTAATGACTTGGGTAGATCTCTGTTTGGGCTGTTCTTCGAGGACTTTACCATACCACAGCACATTATCAAACAAGATCACCGCACCTGTTTTTACTTTTGGCCGAAGGAGTTTGAAATACTCGGCGTAATTTTCTTTATCCGCATCAATGAATATCAGGTCAAAATAATCATCGGTGTTTTTCAGATACGCTTTGGCATCCTGAATTTTAAAGTCTATTTGAGCTGAGAACTGGCTTTCGGCAAAGTATTTTCGGGGCAACCAGGCGAGTTCTTCATTTACATCAAGTGTGGTGATTGTGCCGTCTTTAGCCAGACCTTCGGCAAGGCAAAGGGTAGCATAACCGGTGAACGTACCGATTTCGAGGACGCGTTTGGGTTGCAGCATCTGCGAAATAATGGCTAGCAGCCTGCCCTGCTGATAGCCTGAAATCATGTGGGGCTGGGTGGTTTTCTGGAAGGTCTCTTTGCGCAGTTTTTTTAAAAGCGCAGGCTCTTCAGAAGCGTGGTTCTCCAGATAACGGTCCATTTCAGGACATTGTTCTTCAAAAAAACTCATGTAATTTTTTATTCAAAGGTAAGGATTTGCCATAAAAAAAGCGTTGCCGGCACTGGTGTACCGGCAACGCCTGTAGGATTTGGATGCGGTTATTTTGCAGGAGCGATATCCATTAGTTTCATGAATTCATCAAGTTTAGGCATGATGATGATTTCTGTTCTTCTGTTTTCCGCTCTGCCGGAAACTGAAGCGTTGGTTGTTTTAGGATTGTATTCGCTGCGTCCGCCGGCGGTAATTCTGGCAGGGTTTACACCAAATCTGGTCTGTAGGATCTTCGCCATCGAAGTCGCCCTTAGCGCAGATAGATCCCAGTTGTCTTTCGGCAGTGTGTTAGAGTTTAAAGGTACGTTATCTGTGTTCCCTTCAATAAGTACGGAATAAGTATCATAATCATTGATAACCTGTGCCACTTTACCCAAAACTTCCTGTGCGGCTGGCAACACGTTGTAATCACCCGTTTTATAAAGCATCTTGTCGGAAAGCGAGATCATCACCACCCCTTTCAGCACTTTTACCTGTACATCATTATCCGCGATGTTGTCGAGCGAGCGTTTCAGTTTGTTTGAAAGCGCGAGGTTCAGGCTGTCATTCTTCGCGTTGGTAGAGATTAATTGTTTGATATATTTGTTAGACGCATTGATTTCCCCAATTAACTTATCAATGTTGGCGGAACCTTTTCCGGTGTTTGAAAGACAGGCATCAAGTGAAGATTTCAGGGCTTCGTTCTGGTTTCTTAGCAGGTTGTTTTCGCTGGACAGTCCCGCGTTGGTTGATTTCAGATCTTGGATCTCGCGTTGTCTTTCGCCGATATTGGTGATACACTGGTTATAATTGGCATTCAAAGCATCAAACTGCTTTTTGCTCACACATGAAGTCATCGTCAAAGCGGTCACGATGATGGCAAAAATTTTTCCTGTTCTCATAAATTACATTTTAATCAGCCAAAAATAGAGATTTCATTTTAAAGCAGAACAATTATCTTTGCTAAATAATCCTTAAAAATTGCTGACTTACACTACTTTCCTTGCGGCATTGCGGCAACTCTGTCCCGACGCGGCGGCAGATTCTTTTCTGTTGGCGGTGAGTGGCGGTGCCGATTCGATGGTGTTGCTGCACCTGTTCCACCAGGCAGATATACGGTTTGAGGTGGCGCATGTGAATTATAAACTACGGGGCGAAGATTCTGACGCTGACCAAAAAACGGTTAAAGAATTCTGCCATGAACACGCCATTTCCCTACATGTCTATGAAGTGACTGCCGAAGACCAAAAACCTGAGAATTCGGTACAACTATGGGCGCGCGACCTGCGCTATGGCTACTTCCGCAAAATCCAGAAAGAAAACAACCTACACTATCTGGTCACTGCACATCACCTGAACGACCAACTCGAAACCTTCTTGATAAACCTGTCGAAAGCGGCGGGGCTGAACGGCCTCAGCGGAATCCCTGCTAATGACAACGGCATCATCAGACCCTTGCTGAACTTCAGCAAAGAGGACATCTATGCATATGCCGAGCGGCATAAAGTACCTTATCGTGAAGATGTATCAAACCAAAAAAGCGACTATCTGCGGAATTTCATCCGGCATGAGGTTGCCCCAAAACTATTCGAAACCAATACCCACTTCCTTGAAAATTTTGGTAAGAGCCTGTCGTACTTAAACCAGGCACGTGACTTTATTAATGATCAAATGCAGGATGTGGCCATGCGGATGACTTCAACACAGGCCCATAAAACATTGATACAAAAAAACTTGATGCTAAAAGAAACTCCGTTTGTACAGTTCGGCATTCTTAGGAAGTATGGCTTCGAGAGTGCCACGGAAATTAGCAAAATAGTAGAAGCAGGACAAGGCAAAACTTTCCGTTCAGGCACGTTTACCTTAACGGTGGACCGTCATCATTATATCATTCAACAAAAGAACGCTTTGCCAGAATCCCCAGAAGTAATATTACAGGCGGATCCTACTGCCCCTATCTCGCTTGAAGGATATGTGGCTGCGGAATTTAAAACCTCCCAGACCTGGGCTGTAGATGCCCGCAAAGTTAGATTGCCCTTACGGTTGTGCCGTATAGCGCCTGAGGTTTATTTTTATCCTTCGGGAATGGTTGGCCGTAAAAAAATCTCTAAGTTTTTCAAGGATGAAAAAATGCCTATTTTAGCGCAGCAGAAAATCTGGTTCCTCTGTGATGCGGATAACAGGGTGTTAGGCATCATCCCGAAACGCCAGGACCGGCGTTTTATGGCAGCAGAAGACGCGGAAGCAGCGCAGATATTAATCAAATTTTAACCGGTTAAAACGGATAAAACATCTATAATGAATTTAAAAACCTGGTACCTACTCGCATTCATGTTCCTGTTTCAGGGGATAACGGCACAGATAAAAGACCCCGTAAAATTTAAATACAGCATCAATACGCTTTCAGATAATGAGTATGAAGCGGTTTTAACCGCCACTATCGATAAAAACTGGAAGGTCTATTCCAAAGACCTGCCGCCCGACTCCGGGGTGCCGACCCAAATGACTTTAAGTTCCACAGCAGGCCTGCAAACCATTGGCGGCGTGGTGGAAGTAGGCAAGAAACATGATGAATTCTCCGAAGCCTTCGGTGTGCAAATCGTTTATTTTGTTGACCGGGTACTGTTCAAGCAGCGTTTCAAACTGAAAAACAATGCAGCACCCGCCACAGTCACCGCAGAGATTACTTACATGACGTGTGATGACCGCATTTGCCTGGCACCAAACACCTTGGAATTCAGCCAAACCATCACACCGGTGGGGCCCAATACCTCCGCGACAGCCACACCACTACCTGAAGCTGTAGCTAAAGC
Organism: Chryseobacterium sp. 6424; assembly: GCF_003692615.1. Classification (NCBI taxonomy): domain Bacteria; kingdom Pseudomonadati; phylum Bacteroidota; class Flavobacteriia; order Flavobacteriales; family Weeksellaceae; genus Chryseobacterium; species Chryseobacterium sp. 6424. The sequence continues at coordinate 362,306 of NZ_CP023540.1, read as the reverse complement.
AGATACTGTAATGACTATCGCGGCAGACACTGCCACAGCAGCAACTGAACTGCCAGCGATGGCAAGACAGGAAGGGCTGAAAGTAGCGACGATGGATTTCGCAAACCCGCTCACCAATTGTGGTGTTGAAGCCCAAACCAACGACGAGAACTTCTGGACTTACCTGCTGTTAGGTTTTTTCGGTGGCCTTATCGCACTGCTGACGCCATGTGTATTCCCGATGATTCCGCTGACGGTTTCTTTCTTTACTAAAGGGGCCTTAGGCAGCGCTAAAGGCAAACGAGATGCGTTTATCTATGGGTTTTTCATCCTGCTGATCTTTGTATTACTGAGTGTGCCGTTCCATATCATCGACGGGATCGCGGGGAATATCTTCAACCAGATCTCTACCAGCGTATGGCTGAACGTGACCTTCTTCGTCATCTTCCTGTATTTCGCGGGGAGTTTCTTCGGATATTACGACATCACCCTGCCAAGTTCCATCGCGAACCGTTCCTCACGGGCGGAAGACGCGGGCGGCATCATCGGTATTTTTTTCATGGCGCTTACATTAGTCATTGTATCATTCTCGTGTACCGGGCCTATCTTGGGCAGTTTACTGGGCAGTGCGGTCACAGGTTCGGCAGACGTACCCATGCTGCTGACCTTCGCGTTGGCAGGTTTCGGGCTTAGTTGGGCCATTGTATTCGGTTTACTCGCTCTTTTCCCACAAACGCTGCAACGTCTGCCAAAATCAGGCGGATGGATGAATACGGTGAAAGTAGTCCTGGGTTTTATTGAGTTGGGACTTGCACTGAAGTTTCTGTCAAAGGCTGATTTGGTTTCAAAAACCTTCTTTCTGAAACGTGAGCTGTTCATCGCGCTGTGGATCATCATCACCATCGGTTTGGTGCTCTATCTGTTCGGTAAAATCCGTTTTCCGCACGACGACAAAAAGCCAAAGATTTCCTTAACCAGAAGAATCCTCGGTTTCGCAGGCATCGGTTTCATCATCTACCTGATTCAGGGTCTCATCCCCGGTGACCGCCCAAAACTACAGCATCTCAGCGGCATTCTGCCACCGATCAATGTGAGTTATTTCCATCAAGAAGGCGACGGCATCCTCGGCATGCATCCTTCGCATGATTATTTTGAAGCCATTGAAACCGCTAAAAGGGAAAACAAGCCTTTACTGATTGACTTTACCGGCTACGGTTGTGAAAACTGCCGGAAAATGGAAGAATTTGTATGGAGCGAGCCCGATATTTTACCGATTCTGCAAAACGATGTGGTGTTGGCATCACTGTATGTAGATGATAAGGAAGCGCTGCCAGAAGCGAAACAAACCTCTGTGGATATGGGCAACGGGCAGCGGAAGAAAATAAAGACCATCGGTGACAAATGGAGCCTTTTCCAGCAGATTAACTTCAACAATAACTCTCAGCCGCATTACGTGCTGGTAACACCGGACGGGAAGGTCATCAACACCCCTGTATCAGGCTATATGTCGAAAGAGGACTTCAAGAACTTCCTGACCTGCGGCATTGGTTTTTATAAAAGGAACAGTAAATAGCCTTCAAGCATCCCCAAAGGCACTTCATACAAATGTCTGCCCCCAAAAGACGGCTCCCATGATGGTGTGGGAGTAGCATGGCGCATAGGGAATACTCCACGATCAGTTTGCGGAGAACAAGCCTATGGTGCGACAGACGGTATGGGGATTCCTTCCGCATGATTCCCTGCAAGTGAGCATTACCGTGCAGCCTCTTTTTACCTGCATGATGCACAAGCCTCAGTTGTCATTATACTCTATGGTGTGTTCCACTTCCTTTTCCGGGATGCCGTAATAATGCGCAAACTCCTGAACGGTGACGTGCTGGTGCCTCTGCTTGCCGAGTGAAACTTTTACTGCGCATAACAGACGTGATGCCTGCCTTGTACTTTTACCAAACAGCAAGGCAACATCCGCTGCTTTCACTATTTTTCTCATAACATTTATTTTGGTCAAAGATGGGCTTCTCTTCTGTGAATCGAGGCTCCATCACTGCATGAATGTTAAGCCATACCTGTATTTTTTACGGTGCAATTCTGGCTTATAATGGCTTTCAGGATGTAAGAACACCGTAGATGTCCTGTACCCTTTAAGTACTCTTTATGTACCCTTTATGTACCCTTTATGTACTAAGTATTAGTAAGGGATGGGTTGTCTGGCGGTGGCGGACTGTCCTATTAGGGTTACTTCAGTGCTTTTTGACAGGATGCTGGAAAGGGTGAATGGGGCAATGGGGAACGGTTAATGGTTAATGGTATCCATAATGACAAACAGGGCTTTTGTCACGCTGAAAGCGGCTCAACTGCACTGGTAATTATTGGTGGAGATTCTTTCGGAATGACAAAAGGGTGCGACAAACTAGGTGGACAAACTGGATGGGACAAAAGGGCGCGACAAAAGCAGTAGAGATTCTTTCAGAATGACAACAAGGCGGGATAAGCAGAGTGTGACAAAAGGACGTGACAAACTGGACTTTACAAACAGAGTGTGACCATAGCAGCGGAGATTCTTTCAGAATGACAAACTGGGCAGGACAAAAGGACGGGACAAGCAGAGTGTGACAAAAGCGCGTGACAAATTGGTGGACAAGCTGAGTGTTAAGCGTGAACGGTGAATGGCCAATGGTGAATGAAGTCAATAATGACAAATAGGGTGTCTCTACGCACCCTTTTTGTCACGCTGAAAGCGTCTCAACTGCGCTGGTAATTATTGGTGGGGTACTTTCGGAATGACAAAAGGGCGGGACTAACTGAGCGGGGATAAAAGGGCGTGAAAAACTGGACGTTATAAGCAGAGTGTGACCATAGCAGCGGAGATTCTTGCGGAATGACAAAAGGACGCGACAAAAGGGCGTGAGACAAATTGGGTGGACAAATTGGGCGCTACAAGCAGAGCGTGACTATAGTAGTGGAGATTCTTTCAGAATGACAAACTGGGTGGGACAAAAGGGTGGGACAACTGGATGGACAAATTGGGCGCGACAAACTGGATGGGACAAAAGGGCGCGACAAAAGCAGTGGAGATTCTTTCAGAATGACAAAAGGACGCGACAAAAGCTCACGACAAACTGGACGTTACAACAAAGCGTGACTATAGCAGCGGAGATTCTTGCAGAATGACAAACTGGGTGGGACAAAAGGGCGGGACAACTGGATGGACAAATTGGGCGCTACAAACTGGAGGGACAAAAGGGCGCGACAAAAGCTCACGACAAACTGGACGTTACAACAAAGCGTGACTTTAGCAGTGGAGATTCTTTCAGAATGACAAACTGGGTGTGACAAAAGGACGGGACAAACTGGGTGAACAAATTAGGCGCTACAAGCAGAGTGTGACTATAGCAGTGGAGATTCTTTCAGAATGACAAACTGGGTGGGACAAAAGGGCGTGAGACAAACTGGGTGGACAAACTGGACGTTACAAGCAGAGCGTGACTTTAGTAGTGGAGATTCTTTCAGAATGACAAACTGGGTGGGACAAAAGGGTGGGACAACTGGATGGACAAACTGGACGTTACAAGCAGAGCGTGACTTTAGCAGTGGAGATTCTTGCAGAATGACAAACTGGGTGGGACAAATTGGACGTTACAAACTGAATGGGACAAAGGAAGCGACAAAAGCAGTGGAGATTCTTGCAGAATGACAAACTGGGCGGGACAAAAGGACGGGACAAACTGGACGTTATAAACAGGGTGTCTCTACGCATCCTTTTTGTCACGCTGAAAGCGTCTCAACTGCGCTGGTAATTATTGGTGAGATACTTTCGGAATGACAAACTGAGTGGGACAAAAGGGCGCGACAACTGGATGGACAAGTTGGGCGCTACGAACTGGACGTTACAAACAGAGCGTGACTTTAGCAGTGGAGATTCCTACGGAATGACAAAAGGGCGCGACAAGCAGTATGGATTCTTTCAGAATGACAACAAGGCGCTACAAACTGGGCGTTATAAACTGGGGGTTTATAAGCAGGGCGCGACAAAAGCAGTGGAGATTCTTTCAGAATGACAAAAGGACGCGACAAAAGCTCACGACAAACTGGACGTTACAACAAAGCGTGACTATAGCAGCGGAGATTCTTTCAGAATGACAAACTGGTGGGACAAAAGCGCGAGACAAACTGGGCGGGACCTCGACTATACCTTATTGCTGAATATATGGTTTAGAAAAGTCATGTTTGGATTGGCCGTTCTTATCAAATGAAGTTTTTTCAGGCGGGTTAAGTTTTTGATTTCTTTTTCCCTTTCAATCGCATGGTGTATCCAAGTGAATTTTTCATAATAAATCAGAAATTCTACCTGATACCGGGCAGTAAAACTTCTGGGATTAAATTTGATATGGTGTTCATGCAACCGCCGGTGAAGATTGTTCGTTACGCCGGTATAAAGCACGGTTCTGTTTTTATTGGTGAGAATATATACATAATAAGTATGAAAACCTTCAGTAAAGTGATCCATCGTTGTGTTTTTTCAAAGATAGCTTAGATTCTTTTATCTTATAGAAATATGTCGGATTTTTATTGGTAGGCGAAACCTCGTAATAACCACGCTGGGGACAAATTGGGCGCTACAAGCAGAGTGTGACCATAGCAGCGGAGATTCTTTCAGAATGACAAACTGAGTGGGACAAATTGGGCGCTACAAACTGGATGGGACAAAAGGGCGCGACAAAAGCAGCGGGGATTCTTTCAGAATGACAAAAGCGCGTGACAAATGGCGTACAAACTGGATGACAAAAGAGTGCGACATAAGCAGCGGAGATTCTTTCAGAATGACAAAAGGGTGTGACAAATTGGGCGCTACAAACTGGATGGGACAAAAGGGCGCGACAAAAGCAGCGGGGATTCTTTCAGAATGACAAAAGCGCGTGACAAAAGGGCGTGACAAACTGGACTTTACAAACAGAGTGTGACCATAGCAGCGGAGATTCTTCCAGAATGACAAACTGGGTGGGACAAAAGGACGGGACAAACTGGATGGGACAAAAGGGCGCGACAAAAGCAGTAGAGATTCTTTCAGAATGACAACAAGGCGGGATAAGCAGAGTGTGACAAAAGGGCGTGAAAAACTGGGCGTTACAAGCAGAGTGTGACCATAGCAGCGGAGATTCTTTCAGAATGACAAACTGGTGGGACAAAAGGGTGCGACAAACTGGGCGCTACAAGCAGAGTGTGACTATAGCAGTGGAGATTCTTGCAGAATGACAAACTGGTGGGACAAAAGGGTGCGACAAACTGGATGGGACAAAAGGGCACGACAAAAGCAGTAGAGATTCTTTCAGAATGACAACAAGGCGGGATAAGCAGAGTGTGACAAAAGGGCGTGACAAACTGGGGGTTATAAGCAGGGCGCGACAAAAGCAGTGGAGATTCTTTCAGAATGACAAACTGGTGGGACAAAAGGGCGGGACAAGCAGAGTGTGACAAAAGCGCGTGACAAATTGGTGGACAAGCTGAGTGTTAAGCGTGAATGGTGAATGGTGAATGGTGAATGGTGAATGGTTAATAGTGAATGGTCATTGATTATTGGTAAAGGGTCATTGATCATTGATCATTAGTAAAGGGTGGATTAATACCATGGGTTGATGGGTGGCCCGACGCAGGGGTCAGGTAGAGAAACCAGCGTGTGCACAGGCTAAGTTGTAGGAAGTAGCACGGCGGGTATTCTCGAGCCGCGCAAGTGTGCGGAAATGATTCCAAGTCTCAAAACGGCGGCCCTCCCAGTTGTTGTACCAATCCTTAAATGTCGCCATACCCGACACGACCAAACGTGCGTCCGAGGTGCGGCGATACAGATAAGCCAGATCGCTTTCAGACCTGCAAAAACTGTCATGCACTTTACAGAAGATGCCGAAGGCTTTTTCCGAAGAGAAGATCCATGACGGAAATTCAGGCCTCTGTAGCTGCACGGGAGACTTATCAATGGCTACGGCCTCCGCAAGGTACTGGGGTGCAGTGCCTGCCTGTTCCGCCAGTCCGCCTGCCTGCGTGTGAAACATCATGCTTTCCACCGTGGCACGCATCTCCGCCAGCAGAGCCAGCAACCCGTGAACATAGCGCTGTTGCTCAGGTTCAGGTTCATAGGCAAGGCACTGCGCTTCAAATGCCCGAAGCATCCTGTGTAACAATTCCTGCTGAATGGTATGCATTTCCGGGTTCATTACCGCCATGAAAGGCAGCCGTGCAAACTGTTTCCACTGCCGACGTTTAAGAATCCGCCCGATGATATTTTTAAAATTTTCAGTTTCATTACTCACAAAGACTTCCAGCAGCATGTCCCCCATCAGTTCCTTAATCCTGATATAAAACCAGTTGAGATCGTCGCTGTACAGGGTATGACGTATGGCGGAGGTCGCCGAGTGATAGAATCTGTCTCCTGACAGCAAATCGTTCAGTGCTTCGAAATAACGCTGCATCCGTTCGCACAGTTCTTCGGTATAATTCGATACTTCTTCCGCTGAAGTGAACATCTCTGTATGCTCTTCAATAAACTGATTGGCGGTAGCGGTGAGGCGCTGGCTGGTTTCAGTTAACTGCTGCTCGTCCAGGATGGAACGTGCCACCTCATTCAATGCTTTTTCGACTGTTTTATTATCAATCACCATTGTTTGTGTTTTAATTGTGCTGATAAAAATAGCATATCGTTCCTTTGCCACCAAATTATCGCAAATAGTATATTTATATCTTATTGATTTTGTGCATTTTAAAACTTTTCCACCATTCACTTCCTTACGATTTTTGGTGATTATTTTAAGACATTTCGGACAATATAGGACTAAACTGCCATTTTGTGACGTAACGGCTGTATCTTGTTGTGTATCTGTTTAGAGGCGCTTACATTTGCCTCAGTGTTACCGGAACATATTTTATTAACGGGAGCTAACAGACGCAGCAGGCCACTGTCGGACGGGATCTCCACTAAATTTTAGTATTATGGCACGATTCGACGGTATCTTTGGGATTGAAGGTACATTAAAAGGGATGACTTTTTACAAGTCAAAAGACGGACAGATGATCCGCACCAAAGGGGGCGTCAGCAAGGAGCGTATCCACAAGGACCCGGCCTTTGAAAGAACCCGTGAAAACGGAAGTGAGTTCGCACACTGCGCAAAGATGGCACAGCTGTTCCGCAAGAGTGTTTCAGACAAGGTGGAACTGGCGAAGGACCACCGCACGAGCAGCCGGCTCAACAAGGTGATGCATGACATCAAGGCGTTGGATGAGGTATCGCCACGCGGCACGCGTAACGTCCCTACCGGCTTGCAGCACCCCGACGGACCCAAGGCGCTCAACGGTTTTGAGTTTAATATGAACGGACAAATCGCGCAGGTTTTTCTACAGCTTCAAGCGCTGAACGCGGAAGAAGGCACGCTGAACTACCCTGCCTTTATTCCGCAGAAGCACCTGCTGTACCCGGAAGGCGCTACGGAAGCCGACCTGCAGCTGATCGCCGTGCAGGTGGATTTCAGTGAAGGCACCTATACGTTGACGGAAAGCCCCAATGTGACCGTCCCTAAAACCCCGGACCCTGTTGACCTGCAACTCGCCGTGTCACAGATCCCGGGTGGCACACTGCCGGTGTTCTATCTGCTGCTCGCAGCATATTATCAGGTGCTGAACGGTACGCGCTACCCGCTTAAGAACAAACAGTATAACGCGCTTGGGGTGATTGGTTACCTGCTGCCTTAGTGGTCGCGGATGAAACAGTACAAAAGATGGCAGGAGATATGAGGTAATACTATTGCCTGCCATTGCTGTACTGGCTAAAGTTTATTGAACCTGTTTCAATAAACTTTTTTTTATGCGTGAACTTTATGCACCGATTTCCCAGGCCTGCACTGTATGTGATAAGCGTTTTACAACGTGGGACGCTTGAGGGCGGGATAAAGTGGGTGGGACAAATTGGGTGAACAAGCTGAGTATTAAGCGTGAATGGGTAATGGTGAATGAAGTCAATAATAACAAACAGGGCGTCTCTACGCACCCTTTTTGTCACGCTGAAAGCGTCTCAACTGCCGCTGGTAATTATTGGTGCAGATTCTTGCAGAATGACAAACTGGGTGGGACAAAAGGGCGGGACAAACTGGATGGGACAAAAGGGCGCGACAAATTGGACGTTATAAGTAGAGCGTGACCATAACAGTGGGGATTCTTTCAGAAGGACAAACTGGGTGTCTCTACGCACCCTTTTTGTCACGCTGAAAGCGTCTCAACTGCCGCTGGTAATTATTGGTGGAGATTCTTGCAGAATGACAAATGGGCGTGACACATTGGGCGCTACGAACTGAACGTTAAAACAAAGCGTGACTATAACAGTGTGGATTCTTTCAGAATGACAAACTGGGTGGGACAAAAGGACGGGACAAACTGAACGTTATAAACAGGGTGTCTCTACGCATCCTTTTTGTCACGCTGAAAGCGTCTCAACTGCGCTGGTAATTATTGGACAAAAGGACGGGACAAACTGGGCGCGACAAACTGGATGGGACAAAAGTAGTGGGGATTCTTTCAGAATGACAAAAGCGCGTGACAAATTGGGCGCTACGAACTGAACGTTACAACAAAGCGTGAATATAACAGTGGGGATTCTTTCAGAATGACAAACTGGGTGGGACAAAAGGGCGCGACAAACTGGGTGGACAAGCTGAGTATTAAGAGTGGATGGTCAATCGTGGATGGTCAATCGTGAATGAGGTCAATAATGACAAATAGGTGTCTCTACGCACCCTTTTTGTCACGCTGAAAGCGTCTCAACTGCCGCTGGTAATTATTGGTGGGATACTTTCGGAATGACAAAAGGGCGGGAATAACTGAGCGGGGATAAAAGGGCGTGAAAAACTGGGCGTTACAAGCAGAGTGTGACCATAGCAGCGGAGATTCTTTCGGAATGACAAAAGGACGCGGAGACAAAAGCGTGTGACAAACTGGGCGTTACAAACAGGGCGTCTCTACGCACCCTTTTTGTCACGCTGTAAGCGTCTCAACTGCCGCTGGTAATTATTGGTGCAGATTCTTGCAGAATGACAAAAGGGTGGGACAAAAGGAGCGGAGATTCTTACAGAATGACAAAAGGCGGGACAAACTGAGCGGGGATAAAAGGGCGCTACAAACTGGATGGGACAAAAGGGCGCGACAAAAGCAGCGGAGATTCTTGCAGAATGACAAAAGGAGGGGACAAAAGGGCGGGACAAACTGGATGGACAAATTGGGTGTGACAAACTGGGCGTCTCTACGCCCTTTTTGTCACGCTGAAAGCGTCTCAACTGCGCTGGTAATTATTGGTGAGATACTTTCGGAATGACAAACTGAGTGGGACAAAAGCGCGTGATCATAGCAGCGGAGATTCTTTCAGAATGACAAACTGGGTGTGACAAATTGAGCGCTACAAACTGGGCGTTATAAGCAGGGCGCGACAAAAGCAGTGGAGATTCTTGCAGAATGACAAACTGGGCGGGACAAAAGGGCGGGACAAACTGGATGGACAAATTGGGCGCTACAAACTGAATGGGACAAAAGGAAGCGACAAAAGCAGTAGATTCTTTCAGAATGACAACAAGGAGGGACAAGCTTGGTGGACAAACTGGACGTTACAAGCAGAGCGTGACCATAACAGCAAGATTCTTTCAGAATGACAAACTGGTGGGACAAAAGGGTGCGACAAACTGGGCGTTATAAGCAGGGCGCGACAAAAGCAGCGGAGATTCTTTCAGAATGACAAAAGGGTGGGACAAAAGGACGGGACAAGCTGGGCGTTAAAAGCAGAGTGTGACCATAGCAGTGGAGATTTTTTCAGAATGACAAAAGCGCGTGACAAATTGAGCGGGACAAACTGGATGGGACAAAAGCGCGTGACCATAGCAGTGGGGATGCTTTCAGAAGGGCACGGCGGATTGGAGCGGGGGAGGAAAGTATGGAGGATGGAAGATGGTACCACCCCGTCAAAAATTCTCCGAATTTTTGCCACCCCTCCGAGGGAGGGGAATTTTTTTGTTGAGAGCGTGTCGGAATGGGCTGATGGGTGGGTTCCTTTGAGCGAGCGTCCAACAAGACATCCTATACATCCATTCAAACAGATGATGTGTCTAGCGGGGTTTTTGAGCCAGCGGCTACAACTTATGACGCCCAGTTTCCTGATGTCTTGTGGTGTGCTTTCCGCCGCCAGAAGCGCCGGTAATACAGGGTATAACCAATGGGGCTTTACGGCTTCATCGTTTTAATGATTCTTCCGGGATTGCCTACTACGGTAGCGCCATCAGGAACATCCCTAATTATCACTGCTCCGGCACCAATCGTACACCACTTCCCTATCTTTATTCCCTGGATAACGCTTGAGCCAATGCCTATATGGGTTCCTTCCCCTACATGCACATCGCCTGCCAGCGACGCGTTTGGCGAAATATGTACATAATCCCCGAGCTGGCAATCGTGTTCCACCACCGCACCCGTATTGATGATACCATGTTTACCTATTACCGCACCGGGATTTACTGTTGCATGACTCATCATCACGGTACCTTCACCAATCTCTGCGAATGGGGACACACAACTTAAAGGATGCAAGGCGCTGATATAATGAAGTGGGCGTGATTCAGCGATGCTTTTACGGACCTCATTGCTACCGATCGCAATAATGGCCTTTGTATCCGTAGAAAAAGGCGTGTGCCGCACATCCGCCAGCACAGGGATGCCAAACAAGTGATCTCCCGGAGGTACCGCATCGTAGATTACTTCTACCGATATACCGTTCTGAATTAAAATATCAAGTATAACTTTTGCGTGACCGCTGGCACCAAATAATATCATAAGCCGCTTCCTTTAAAACGTTCGGTGGTGACCTGCCCCTGCGTATTGATACCTTCTGATTTGAATACCTTGTGTACAGTCATTATTAATATTTTAAGATCTAAAATGAGACTTACATGATCCACATACGACACATCGAGCCTGAATTTTTCTTCCCAACTGATCGCATTACGTCCGTTGACCTGTGCCCAACCGGTAATCCCGGGCCTTACTTCATGGCGGCGGGCCTGTTCGGGGCTGTATAAAGGCAGGTATTCCGGCAGCAGTGGCCGGGGACCAATTAATGACATATCGCCTTTCAATACATTGATGAGCTGCGGAATTTCGTCAAGCGAGGTTTTCCGCACGAAGGCTCCCACCGGGGTAAGGCGGTCGGCATCGGGGAGAAGATTTCCGTCAGCATCTTTTTTATCATTCATCGTTTTGAACTTGATGATTTTAAAAATCCGGGCGTCCAATCCCGGGCGGGCCTGTACGAAAAACGGTTTTCCGCTGTTGGCGACCGCCAGGCCGAGGGTGACGATGATGAATACAGGGCTCAGCAGCAGCAACCCGATAAGGGCCGCAAAAAAATCCATCCCGCGTTTGATATAATTTCGGTACACTTTCACTTTAATTTAATTTCTATCACTGGAAGACCACTGGTTGATCAGGGTCTGGTATTCTGCCAGCAGTGCTTCCCATACGATTTGCTGTTCATATCGGGCAGCGATCATCGGTCTTGCGTTTTCCTTCAGGCCGCGTCTCCACGCAGGGTCGGCCATCATACGCTCCATGGCTTTTTGTAGGGCTTCCGCATCTTTTGGGGGAATGATGGTGCCATTTTTTCCTTCTTCAATAATCTCATTACAGCCGTTGATGTCCGTTACGATGGCTGGTAGTCCCATCGCTCCGGCCTGCATCACCACATTCGGGAAGCCTTCACGGTAAGAGGGAAAGACCAGCGCATCCGAAACTGCCAGATACGGACGAACATCCGGCTGATATCCCAGTGACAGGATGTTTGGGTTGCGGTCAATTTCATCGAGGGTTTCCTGTTTCAGGGGATCCAGCGCGGTTTCGAACGGCCCTACCAGCAGAAGTTTGCTGACCTGCTGCGCTGATGTGCCGTTAAGCTGTTTAAATGCTGAGATCAGCTCATTGATGCCCTTGTCGCCTACCAACCGTCCTACAAAGATGAAGATAAAATTATTTGAACCCAGGCTTAATTTATTGTGTAATTCTATCTTTTGCAAATCTGAGTACAAATCTGGCGAGAAAAAAGCAGTGTCAATCCCATTAGATGAACCATTAGCAATTACCTTTAGTTTGTTTACGGGTGCATATTGATGTCTAACGATGAAAGCGTACAGCCCTGTAGAATTAGGATATATCCTTGTTGCCGCCGCATACGTGATTTTCTCTACTATATTCAGCAGCCTCCTTTTCAGACCGGTAGCTTCCATAAGCGGCATGCCTGCGACGGTATGCATTCTTATCGGAACGCCAGCCAGCTTAGCCCCTAACATACCTACAATCCCAGCTTTGGGAGTATGTGAGTGAACAATAAGCGGTTTCTGTTTTTTACAAAGTCGGTAAAAATCCCACAATGACTTAATATCCCTGAGGGGGGAGATCGTACGTGTCATATTTAACGGTACTACAATAATACCTTCCTCATTTTTAACATCCTGAAGCTCTTTGCCGGGAGCTGAAACACCAAGCACTTGAAAACCGTTGCATAACATAAAATGGTGTTGTCCTTTTAATAATACTTTCAGGGATAATGGTACCGTGGTAACGCGGAGAAGTTTGGGGATAATAACTTTGCTAGACATTTAAAATATAATGTATCATTCTTAAAATATATCTTTACATAAAAACCGACTACCAAAAATAACAATAATTATTAGTTATTTTTTTACACAAAATTATTATTCCAATTCTTATCTTAACCAAATTCCCTGTCTTTTGTCATTTAAACTTTGGGACTTTAAACTTTGTAGTACAAACAAAGATATAAAAGGTAGCGCCATAACTTTGCTGCGCATGATGATTCCATAATTGGCATAGGCAAAGACATACATCATTCCGAACAAAAACAGGAAGACAAGGGGCAAGACCACCAGCATCGATTTACGCATGCTGCGGAATTTCCGGATTAAAACATACCCCGCAAAGAGCATGAGCAACAGTACCAACATATTTTCGGCGCCGGTAATGGCGTACAGCAGGCCCTCTTTCTCCCCCGGCAGCGGCCGGAAGTAAAAAGTAAAAAACTTCAGAAGCAAAGCATATTCATCCAGCGGAACATAAGAATCGGTGGTTTGGAAATAACGGATATGCGCCTCGTATTTCCTGATGACCCGGCCGAATCCGCCGGTAAAATCCTGCAACTGTAACAGGATGACGGTAAAAACACTCGTCAGCAGAACCGTAATTCCCGCAGCAGCAAGCATCAGCCGCCGAGGCAGCGTTCCGGTAAGCATGAGTGAAATCACATAGCTGACTACCAAAATAAACGACACGTGCGGACGAATGAGCGCCAGGACAACCACCGAAAGCATCAGCAGCAGACTCCGGTATCTCCGGCGGTGCACTTCATACAGGAACACCACCAGTGCAGTGACCACCGGAACTTCTTTGCCAATAATGCCGGTCCAGAAATGAAAATTAGGAAGCAGCATGAGCAACACTGCCAGGACTTGCGGAATTTTTTTGCCATCTGCCACCTGCCAGAGCATCCGGAACAACAGCCAGACCGCCGGGAAGCTGAGTACCGAAAACATGAGAAAGCCCGCCCACAGCGGCAAGTTCAGATACTTCACAAAAGGAAAGGTAAAAAACCGGATGAAATCGGTGCCGGGATTCAGATAATCACCCCACGACGCCGCAGAAAGGTCAGTGCCTGTGAACCAGTATTGTAATGCATCGCCGCCGTTCTGGAGAACATAGTAGCAGGCTGCCAGAGCAATGAGATGATGCCAAAAAAAAAGAATGACAAAAAAAGTTCTACGCCTGTACATATCCGTTGGTGCAAAAACTTACTGTTTGTATATATTCTGATACCATTTCTGGAAACAATAGAATGTCCAGATCCGGAACGTATTGTCGGCTTTGCCTGAGAGGTGGTCGCCTACGAGTTTTTGGATATATCTTGCATTAAAAATATTCTGCGGAACAAGTATTTCTGCGGAGGAGTACCGTTTCAGTTCATTTGCCAAATGCCCGCGCAGCCAGTCGCCCACCGGCACCCCAAAACCCTTTTTACTTTTATCCAGAAAATTTTCAGGGAAATAATGGCGGAATGCGTCTTTCAGAATTCTTTTTTTATTCCAGCCGTTAATCAGAAAATTCTCGGGAAGCGTAGAGGTGTAATCCCAAAGTTTTTTGTTGAGAAAAGGTGCCCTGGATTCCAGCGATGCCAGCATAGAAGTGCGGTCCACTTTCACCAGCATGTCGCCTTCCAGACTTAAATAACGGTCGATATTCCTGAAATCCGTAAGCGTGGAACAGCCGGATACCCGGCTTCGGTAATGCGCAAAACTGTCTGCAGTAAGGAGGTTTTGCTGCAGTAATTCCCTCTTTTCGTCCTGGGTAAAGGCAAGGGAAATCATGTTGTAATAGAAATCTCCCTCATAATTTACCGCATTCAGGAGTTTACGCAGCTGGAAGCGTTTGCCGCGTCTGTCGTCCCGGGTTGCCAGCAAGGTGTTTCCGAAATTCTGCATGCTTTTATGCAAGGATCTGGGCACCACGGCGGTATAACGGCTGTTCAGTTTCCCGACATAATATTTGTTGTAGCCACCGAAAATCTCATCGCCTCCATCGCCGGTTAGCGCCACGGTGACGTGCTGCCGGGTTTTTTCCGAAACTAGGTAGGTTGGCAGTGCCGATGAATCTGCAAAAGGTTCGTCGAAGTTCAGAAGAATTTCATGCAGTTGCTCCTGCAAATCGCCGGGTTTTAGGATAAACTCATGGTGGTTGCTGCCAATGAGTTTGGCCACAGTCTGCGATTTATCGGTTTCATCGAAGGACTTTTTTTCGAAACCTACGGAAAAGGTATTGATTTTCGCTTCAGTCTGCTTTGCCAGGGCAAGCGAAACAATAGAAGAATCTACCCCACCCGAAAGAAAAGTTCCGAGGGGAACATCTGCTACCGAGCGACTGGCCACACTTTCCATCACCAAATCGTGGGTAAATCTGGTCTCATCCTGATAAGTGCCGTGCGGTCTGTTTTCAAATTCGTTTTGTCTTTTTATTTCATGCAGAGTGATGTTCCCGGAGGAGGGTTCTACCTCCATAAAATGATTGGCTTCCAGTTTTTTTATGCCTTCATAAATGGTGTAGGGAGCGGGAATATAGGTAAGACGAAAATAGAGATTAAGCCCTTCGGGAGAAATTGGAGGTTTTTGGGGGAGCACTTTAATAATGGATTTCAGTTCCGATGCCCAAATGAGGCCGTCTTCGGATTTTTGGTAATAGAGCGGCTTTTCCCCAAAGAAATCACGGGCAATGTAGAGTTTGTTCTTCTTTTTATCCAGAATGGAGAAAGCAAACATCCCGTCCAGCATACCGAATGCTTCGGTGCCGTATTTTTCGTAGAGTTTCAGGATGACCTCGGTATCGGAAGTGGTTTTAAATTGTACCCCTTCGCTCATTAGCGTGTCACGATGCTGCCGGTAGTTGTAGATTTCACCATTGAAGACGATGACCAAATTTCCCTGATCAGAAGTCACAGGCTGTTTACCGGTACTAAGGTCGATAATGGAAAGCCGACGCATCGCCATTCCTAAATTTTCTTCTGCGTAAAAACCGTCCTCATCGGGACCCCGGTGGATGATGCATCGGTTCATGAGCTCCAGCGCGGTCAGGATTTGTTCTTCAGCTGTATTATTTTTTATGATTCCGTTGATTCCGCACATAGATTAGGTATTAACGATTTCCGGGTTTTTTAATGATTTTTTTTGTAGCTTCCTATTAATTTTCTGCAGTTGAGCAGGGACAACCCGCTCCAGATAAAGACGGTACGAGTAACACCACATAAAGTAAATCAGGATTCCGGGGGTAAACATATTTTTCATACGCACCATTACGCCTAGATTTCCAAGCGAAGTGGAAAATGCCAAAGTTCCAAGAATGCCAAAAAACAAAAATCCTTTTATGATAAAAGGTGCATTTCTAAAGGTTTCCACCATTCTGAATTTCAAGGCGAGAAAAGACAGAATCAGAAGAAAAATATTATCTACCGAAGATAGAAGTGAGCCAATACTGTGAGCATCAAAAAACAACGGGCGGTATAAAAATGTAACCACTTTCAGCGGAAGCGGATAGCCTGTAACATCAACTGCAGAACCGGAGCCCTGCTTTAAATTACCCACCTGAATTTCGGCTTTCTTAGTAACAGCAGCAGTGCTGAGTTCTTCAACACCAATAAATTTTGTAACTACGGGTAATAAGGCCAGACCTGCACCCAAAAGAAAAACGGAAAATACTGCACGCTGAAAAAGCGTTGTTTTACCGCCGAACATATATGCCAAACCGAAAGACACCAGGAGAAAAAGCGCAATATGGGGACGTACAGCTGCCGACAGAAACAGACTCAGTAATACGAACGGCATTCTTTTCTGCGGTTTCAGCAAACCGTAAGCGAAAATACCTATGCACATAAAAAGGACTGTATCCTTTCCAACGCCTGCACTCCAAAAATGAAGATTTGGAAGAAAGAAAACCAGCGGAAACATAATAAAACCGAAGAAGATTTTGTTGTACGGGATTAATTCCTTTGCAATAGAATAAAAACAGGATATACCAACGAATCCCAACAGCGAATACAACATCGTATTCGCAAAAAAAGACATTCCAAAGAAATTCGCCGGGATATAATTAAACGCTTCCATGAAACGTGTACCCTCACCTGTAAAAATAAAATTTCGGAAATCCTTCGGAGCCATCTCTTTGGCTGCTGTCCAGTAAGTCCATGCGTCCCCACCTCCATTTCGGGTAAAGAAATAAAATACAATTCCAAATACAAAATGATAAACCGCCAGCCACTGCAGATTTCTTCTGTCGGCCGGTGAAAACTGATAGACGATGTATTTAGGCAAAACCATGGCGGCAGCTAAAAACAAGAGTGTCCAGAAAAAATCAAATATTAAATCCATCTACTATTTGAAGTAACTTATTTGAAGTAACCTGCAAACTGTATGTTTCCTCCACTTTCTTTCGACCGGCAGCACCTAAAATCTGCAGCAGATTTCTATTTTCATGCAAATATAGTACTTTATCTTCCCAGTCCTGCACTGTTTTTGCCAGGTAGCCGTTTATGTTATTTTCTACAATTTCTGAATTAACACCGACCGGGGATGCTATCACCGGAATTCCGCTGGCCATATACTGGATCAGCTTGTATCCGCATTTACCTTTTTCCCACCGAGAATCCTCCAAAGGCATTATACCCACATCAAAGGTACGAATGCTTGAAGCTTCCAGATGTTCTTCCCAATCAATGAATTTGATTTCCAAAAAAGTGTCCAAATCTTCTTTTGCACCAATAATGTGGAGTTTAAGGGGGATTTTTTCTGCCAGTTTTTCGAACACCGGAATCAGGGATTTCACATATTTAAAGGTTGAAAAAGTACCGATCCATCCGATAACCAACGGCTCATTTTGCGAACTAAAACGTTCTTTCATCTGATAACGTTCCAAATCGACGACAGTAGGAATTTTTTCCACTCTTTTGGCACCGGATCTTTTTGCTTTTTCAGCCAGATACTGGTTTCCTGCAATAACCAGGCTGCTGTTTCTCATAACCCGGGGTATCTTATTTCCCAGTAAAAAGCGGACGATTCCGTTTGAACTCTTATCGTAGTTATGAAATATGGCGTCATCATAATCCACAATGTAATTTATTTTTTTCTTCTCAGCCACATTTCGGCCCAGGCCGGAAGGTATGGGAAAAGTTCATATTCAATAAATACCGTATCGCCCTCCTTTATCTTCTTTAAATCGCTGAATCTCCTTCTGTAGGCTGACCATATATTGGAAAGTGACTTCTGACCCTTATACAAATCGGTAAGATAACGGTCATCAAAAAGCGGAAATATCTCTACCCGGTAACCCGCTTCCTCCAGATAAGGGATATACTGAAAACTCCGTAACCTGCTGCTGGCCCCTTTCCGCGTATATTTTGTGAAATACAGTATTCTTTTCATTTATATACCAAAAAACTTTCTGTACTGGTTTTTGTAATTGTCTACACCTTTTTCCAAAGAGAAAAATTCTTCCGCTACGTGCCTGCAATTTTGTGAAACTTCGGGACTAACCATTCCCTGCAGCATATTTTTAAAATCATACTGTTTCAAATGATCAAAATCAATAATTTTTCCTGCCCTGTAATTCTCGATATAAAACCTGTGATCGCCGATACCGTCGTTTGTAAGCACCGGTATTCCCGCAGACAAAAGCTCCCCAAGTTTGGTAGCTGCAGAGGCCCTTTTTGAAAAGACCGGCCTGATGTAGAACACTGCAAGATCAATATCCATCATTTTTTTTGGCATTTCAGAAAAAGGAACTTTTTCCAAGGTAAAATTGTGCAGGGTGATATCTCTTTCAGCAATTTTCTGCCGAATATAATCGTGTTCATTTCCGTTATAGACTGTAAGACTTACGGGAACATTTTTGCTGAGTTCCTCAACCAGATCCAGCGTTTTGTCAAAATCATACCATCCAACAGCAGTACCTACATAACCAATATTCAGCGGTTCCCGATAAGTGCGGGGTTTATACGGGAAACGCCCAATATCCACGCAGGTTGGTATAACGTCTATTCTTTCTTCCAAAAGATTTCCGCCCTTAAACAGTCCGTTTTCTACAATTGTTTTTTTTCCGAGGCGCGACAACTTGTTGATTCCAGCTGCATCGCGGTAGAGTTTCTTTTCCAGAGACTTCATCAGTTTGAAAATTCTGGAAGACCGGCTGATACTTCCAACATCCGCACGCTCGTCAAATTCAAAACCACGCGTATCAAAAAGATATTCTACAGGATGATTTTTTTTTATGAGCCATGCCGCAAAAGCAGGAAGATAGCTTCTGCAGTGCAGGAATCTGATGCCATATTTTTTCACAGCAACTTTTGCTGTATTCAAAAATCTAACAAAATTAATTGCTTTTCCGGTTTTGGAAGTTCTGTATTCAATAGGAATCCATACGATGCCGGCCTCTTTCAGCTTTGTCCGCAGCTGCAGGAAAGCGCTCTTATCTGCCAAATCTGCCGGCTTTTCCAGCGATACCAGATAATACTGATAGTCTGCGGACAGATGGTACAGATAACTCAGCACCTGGGAAGCACCGAGCGGCTCCATCATCCCGTTATAACTTAAATAGAGAATTTTCTGTTTCATCTTAATTCATCCATTTCTCATACCACATCTGAAACATCAGCATATACCACAATTTTTGATAATGCTTATCCTTTCCGCTTATGATACGGTCTCTCATACCGGTAATCTCCGGATAGCTGAATATATTTTGTCTTGTGATAAACGCTTCACTAAGGTAATAATCAAGTTTTTCAGAAAGTGCATTTTCCAGCCAGCTTTTTACCGGAACACCGAATCCCATTTTAGGACGTTCCATAATATTGGCCGGCACATATTGGTGTACAATCTGTTTCAAAAGATATTTTTTCTCACCTGCCCTGTATTTATAATCTTCCGGAAGGGTAGCCGCAAATTCGAGAATTCTATGATCCAGCAACGGTTCACGTCCTTCAAGACTGGCGCTCATCGTTGCGCGGTCCACTTTAGTCAGTATGTCATCAGGAAGGTATGTTACGTAATCATAGTACATCATTTTCGACAGATCACCTTTAATATTATAATTATTAAAAGGCGTTATACTCTGATCTGCAACGTCTTTCAGAAACAGTCTGTGTATATCAGAATTTAATACGGAGACATTCAGTAAATCTGCAAGGTGATAAGCGTCAGGATTTTTAATAATCGCGGCAAAACGTTCCGCCTCCTGAGAATTTTTTTTCAATAAAGAAAAAATAGACTTGTATGGCAAGGGCAAATATGATGCGGCCTTTATTTTTGGAAGATGACGCGTATAATCGTAGCGGTTATAGCCACCAAAAACCTCATCACCACCATCTGCAGACAGTGCCACAGTAACGTGCTCCCTGGCAAGTCGGCTCACAAGCATAGTGGGAACCGCACTGGAATCGCCAAACGGTTCATCAAAATAAAATGGTATCTGCTCCACTAGCGGCAGCATTTCCTCCGCAGTACAGTAAATTTCGGTATGCTCGGTTCCCAAGTGTTTTGCAATTTCAGCAGCATAAGCAGCCTCGTTAAGATGTTCATCTTCTACGCCTATGGTGAACGTCCGAATTTTATCCGTATTGTTTTTTTGGAGCAGACTGGTAACCAATGTACTGTCATAGCCGCCGCTCAGAAATACGCCTACAGGAACATCGGCGACCATCCTGTAGCGACAGGCATCCGCAATGATACTTTCGGTTTCCTGTACCGCATCCTCCAGTGAGATATTGCGTTTCTCTTTTTCATAAAAGGCAGCGGCATCCCAATATTTTTTTATGGTAACATGTCGTGCTGAACAGTTAAAATGTAAAAAGCATCCCGGAGCCAGCTTTTCCACACCGCTGAAAATAGACTGCTGTCCTGAAACATAACCGTACTGCAAAAATTTTGCAACGGCAGACTGATTAAGAACCTTTCTAAAGTCCGGATACTGGTGAAAACATTTTAACTCCGAAGCAAAAATAAAATACTTATCTGTAACAGAATAGTACAACGGCTTTATGCCGGTTCGGTCTCTAAACATCCAAATATCGCCATTCTCTCTGTTGTAAATTACAAAAGCAAACATTCCGATAAATCTCTGAACGCAGGCTTCTTTCCATTCAGCGAATGCATGCAGTATCACTTCAGTATCGGAAGACGTCTGAAAGGTGTGGCCCAAATCCAGAAGTTCTTTTTTTATTTCTGCATAATTATAAATCTCGCCGTTGAAAACTATTACGAAATTTTCAAAAAACATCGGCTGATCTGCAGAGTGGGACAGATCAATAATTGAAAGCCTGCGGTGAGAAAGACCTATATTCGTACCGTGGTTATGTTCAAAAAACAGGCCCTGACCATCCGGTCCGCGATGCGGCATTGCAGAAGCCATATCTGCTGCTGCGTGTTCCCGAACAGTACTGGTAAAATCAAAAAAACCGGTTATTCCGCACATCGTTTAGGTTGCTGGGATAAAGCGTTTATTAAAAAAAGTGTTGTAAATCCTGTAGAGTTGGTTGAGTTTTCCGTCGTCATTGGGGTAATCGCGGTAATTTTTAGCGGGAGCCTTTACCAGAACGTCCAGTTCCTGCCGGGTAATACCGAGTTTTGAGGCGACGGCATCCAGTTGGGCGTCTATGTTATCTTTATCATATGGAGGTGTCTGCAGAACCGCCATCGCTTCCTCGCGCGTCATTTTCCCTGCACAGATTAAGCTGGAGAACGTTGCTTTCCGGTAATCAATATTAAATTTAACGGGCAGCAGATAGCTCTGGATAAACTTGGTATAGAGCGATTCATGATGTTTGCCACCGTATTCCTGCCAACCCAGTTCGGAGCGCAGGGTTTGCTTTGCTGCTTCCTTATCGTAATTGAAGTAACTAAGAAAATATACCATTTTGATTCCTCTGTAAAATTTATAAAAAATTTCATCGGTGATGCCGAAAGTATAAAAATCTTTTAATTTTTTGTTGCCGAACTTACGGTGTATTGCCGTGAGATATTTCATATCTTTTGCATTATAATGCCAGCTTTTTGGCAGAATACCCTCGGATTCAAAATTACCGCCGCTGATGATGAACTTTACATTGTTTTGATGGGCAACTTTATGCACCGCACCCAAAATAGCCATATCTGTTGGAGTCTCTGCTTCCACCACTGACGCTTTTAAAAATGCGAGCTGCAGATCACGAAATGATTCTCGGTCAACATTGCAAATATGAAGATCAAATCCTAATTTATCTGCCGTATGCTGTATATTATCAACAGCTTTTTCAGCATTCCAACCGTTATCCAAATGAACCAATAAAACCCTGATTCCCAATTTTTTGAGCATTAATGCTGTATAACAGCTGTCCACTCCTCCACTTATGCCTAAAACGCAGTCATACTTTGATTTCGCTCCTGCCTTCTTCATGGCTTTAACAACATTCGCCATTCTACTCCGGCTATACCGCATTTCGAATTCTTTACTTTTTGTCAGAAAATCAGAACAATGGTTGCAAAAACCTTCCTCTGAAAAGTGAATTTCAGGATCTGTAGTATCCATTACGCAGCGCGTACACTGCTGATATTTATTTGTCATTCAATATTTTTTTTTCATTGTAGGAATATGTATAAATCGAAGCAATCTATATTATGAGAAATACAGGGAAATCGTAATCAGTCTTAATAAACAGCTTCCTTTTTAATTATTCCAAAAAATAAATCTTTTATTTTACAAAAACAAAAATATTCAGTACAAAATTACCCGCCTGAAATCTTCGTATGCTATTATCTCCTTTTTCAGCATTTTCATTAAAAAAATATTGTTGTTTTTTAGATGGCAATCATTTCTGAATCAAATTTTCATATACATTAATCAATTCCGCAGCCACATTATCAACATCAAAATTTCTCGATTTTAGAGAAGCTTCGCGCTCTAAATTTTTTATTTTTCCGGGATTGTCCAAAAGATCCGCAATGGCTTCAGCCAGCATTTCAGCATCTCCGGGATTCACCATTATGCCGTTAATTCCATTATCCACAATATCAGGAATACCGCCAACATTAGTTGTTACAACTGCTTTACCCAATGCCATTGCCTCTCCAACAACCATCCCAAAACCTTCAGAAAGAGAAGGAATTACTACCAAATCTGCTGCCAACAGGTGTTCGAAGAGTATTTTCTGTTCCAGCCTCCCTAAAAGTTTTACATTTTCAAATTTTTGTACTTCATTTTCCAACTCACCCCGTGAAGGTCCATCACCTGCTATGAAATAGCCTGTATCCGGAAACTTTTTATTGAGCAAAGGCAGCGCTTCAAAAATATATTTATGGCCTTTCTCTTTTACCAACCTGCCCGGAATAACAATATTGAACCGGTATTTTTTGAATATTTCAGGAGAATCAGCAAGTCCGGACGTCATTGCGAACATATTTTTGATCGGGAACGCATTATAAATAATCTTAATGTCTTTTGACTTTAAAAACTTTTTGAAATGTAATTTTACGGCATTGCTTACCGCAATTTTTCTATTAAAGCAGTTGTTAATAATATACGAGTCAAGTTTAAGGCGGATTTTACGGTACAAATTGTCTGGTGGATCTGCATCATAACCCATATTATGGAAAGTGACCACGGTCTTAAGCCGGGGCAAAAATAGCCGTTTCAGTAATCCAGTATAAAGGTGAGCAAAAAAAAGATGGGCATGAAGAATATCAAACTTATATTGATGCTGCAGATTTCTAAGGCCGGAAAGTGCTGCCACTATATTCCACCGGTTTCCGATTTTAAGCTCGTGAACTGTAATATTATTTTCCGTAAATTCCTTTAAAAGCAAATCATCATCAAATAGGGTTGCAACATGGCATTCGTGCCCCTCTCTCTGCAGGACAACCAGAATGTTGAGCAAAACACGTTCTGCACCACCATTTCCCAAAGATTCTATCACGTATAGAATTTTCATTATAGTTTCTTTCTCGCTGTTAGAAAAAGTAAATGAGAGAGTAAAAATCGTGGATTGATAAGTTTACCTTTATTGAAATTCAATGCACAATAAATAAGTGAAAGACCATGCCTGTCATTATAATTTCTGAGCATCTGCCATCCATTATAAAAATAAGTATCTCCAATTTTGTCATTAATAACTCCTCGTAAATCTGTAGGAAAGTCAGACAAATTTGACAAATTGGTTAATAAACTGATATTATCACTATGCATTCTGTATAAGTCTTTACCTGTATTTCCTGAATGGTCCCTCATAACAACCAATGGTTCATCGACAAAATCAAACTTGTACTTCATTGCGATTCTAAAATAGACAGCCTCACCTTCAGCCCGGTAACCCGGAAGGAAAGGATACTTCACAAGGCATTCCTTTTTTATTAGCGGAGAGATAGGATAAATAAAAAAAGGTTCCGTCAGAAGATTTTTCAGGATATTACCTTTTCTCATGATTTTATTCGTGAAGGGTTCCAGCATTTCTTTTGTATCTTCATAATAACGATAGCCAGCGCTATATACAACACCATACGAATCATCAAGTTCCTGAAATTTTTTGATCTGTTTTTCAATTTTTTCCGGCAGATACCAGTCGTCTGATGAAAGGATGGAGATGTAGTCTCCTTGCGCCATCTTTACACCCTCATTAATGCGGAGGTGTCCTTTGTTTTCTTTGTGAAGTACATATTTTATTTGGGGATATTTCTCTGCCAATGCCTTAATAACATCGTGCGAATTATCAGAAGAACCATCGTCGATGATAATATACTCTATATTAGGATAGGTTTGGTTCAGCACGCTTTGCACGGTATTTTCTAAATATCGCGCATGGTTATAAGAAGGTGTGATTATTGTTACTAGAGGTTGCATAATTCTCTAACTAAAAAAACGAATATGGTGATATATTTTACTAACTAACTTTTCCAAAAAAGTGATATTGCCATCGCTCCTTTTTTTTGCATAATTTAAACAATATATAACAGCAAAAAAGACTGAATCTTTAATATTGCCCTTTTTCAACACCGGTAGAACATATTTATTATTACATATAATCTGATCATTATCGAGCAAGCGTTTTTTTTCAGGACTCATTTCCGAATAAAATACCCTGTATTTAACTGTTTTTTTATTTAAGAATTCAATATTGATTCCATTTCCAAGTGTTTTTAAGATAAACGACCTGTCTTCTACCAGCTTACATTCTTCATCGAAGCCACCATTTTTGTCATAAACTTCTCTCGCATAAAAGAAAGTGGGAGCAAGCAAAAAAACACTGTAACGCAAAAAACTCTTGTACTTATCCTTTACTTTTTCTTTGAAAAAAAAATGATGTATTTCGCGGCTATTAATATCTTTTTCTATGATTCCTTTCTCATTAAAAAAGGTTACATCTGAAACTACAAATTTATTTTTGCTCACAATCGCAAAATTTAATAGTGACGAAATTGCATCATTGTGCAAAATATCATCACCTGCAATAATTTTAATCCATTTCCCACTGCTTGCAAGTACTCCTCGATTACAATTTGCTGGAGTACCTGTATTTTTTTCTACAGAAATTAATTCACAATAGATAAATCGTTTTTCATTTTGCCTTAACCATTCTTTACATAGTTTTATTGTATTATCCTGAGAACCATCATCTGAAACAATCAGTTCAATATTTGGATAGGTTTGTGCTTTTGCACTTTCCAATGTTTCCAAAACATATTTTGCAGAGTTGTAGGTAACGACAATTATCGATACCAAAGGATTCCTGTCTTTCATTATTTTTTTATTTTGGTCTTTATCATATTCAACAAGGGCATCCTGCGGTTCAGCAGAACCAGCGATAAAGTTGCAGTTATTCCTATAATCACCATACCGGCAATATAGCGTGGCCAGCTTTCAAGATAATGCGCAATTGCAAAACCAGATGCAGCCTGCACCATAAATCCTGCAACCATTAAAAAAAAACGTGGCGATATGTACATCCCATACCTAAGCCGGGTAATCAAAACTACCTGAATCAGGTACAGTAAATAGCTGACCATAAAACTAATTCCGAGCCCTTTGAGCCCCAGCCAGTAATAACCCGCACAGTTCAGCAATAACAGATATATATTGGCAACCAGTTCGTTCCAGAAATATATTTTAGAATCTGCCTTAGCCAAAAATAAAAAAGCCACCGCCCAACTAACGGCTTTAAACAAAATCCCCAACATTGCCCAGTGCACCATGCCAGAGATGGGAAGAAACTTTTGCGAGTAGATAAGAACAGTAATCCAGTCGATAAAAATCATAAATATTACCACAAGGGGGGCCAGAATGATGACGGCTATTTCAGCCTGTTGAATAATGAGTTCGGAGGCCTGCTTCATGTCGTGATTTACAGCCGATAATCTTGGATAATAATCTGTGCCCATGGCACTGAATACCAACCCTACATAGGTTCCGATAATCGCAAAACCCGCACTGAACAAGCCTACGTCTTCGAGTGTTCCGGTATTGGAAATAAAAATTCTGACCACATACGATGCGGCAACGGTAATTAAACCACTGAGTGAAATTAGGAAACCCATTTTCAGCATCCCTTTTCCTTTTACCAATGCCTGTGCTACAGTAACTGCTGAACTTCTTATCTTAATCCTGCTGGCATAATAATATTCTATAGCTAGCGTAATTACCGCGATAACAACCAGTGCAGGAACAATACCCTGCGTTCCAAAAAACCAGAATAAAGGCAGGGAAGCGATAAGCCCGGCAAGGGAAGCTATAATATTGGCTTTGGCCAAGAGCTTTATTTTCAGAAGGCCCTGCAGCAAAACCAGCTGACCCGATGACAGCTGCCCCGCAAGCAGCGTTAGTGCAAGAATGATAAAGGCATACGTGTAATCGTAATTCCCAAATGTGATTTTGCTGAGCAGCGGTGCCAGCACAGCCGTGAGCACCAGCCCTAAGCCGCCCGTAAACCATACCAGTTTTCTGAAAACACCGACGGTTTGGGCAATCTTCTCCTCATCATCCGACGTGGCTGCTTCGGAAATATCCCGTACAGCACTGGTTCCCAAACCAAAATTGGTAGCGGACGAAACCAGGGCTAAAGCAGTCTGAAACAAACCCATGATTCCCATCCCGGCCGGCCCTAACAGCACCGCCACTACTTTGGAACGCACCAACTGGATGAGAATATTAAAAACCTGCACCCCTCCAAAAATAGAGGTTGCTTTCATAATTTGACGGTATGAGGATTTTTGGTCGGACATTACAACGAATTAAGCACAGCAATTACTTTCTGCACTTCCTCATCCGACATCACCGGACTGATCGGCAGACTCAATACTTCCTCATGAATTTTCTCGGTAACAGGAAAAGAAAGACCGTTATATTCCTCGTAAGCCTTCTGTTTGTGCGGAGGTATCGGGTAATGAATTAAGGTCTGGATGCCTTTTTCCAAAAGATCATTTATCAGTTGATCCCGATTTTCCGAACGCACCACGAACAAATGCCAAACATGTTCTGCTGGATTTTCGGGAAGTTCAGGTAAAATGATTGTTGGATTTTTAATCTCTGCGATATAGCGTTCCGCAATTGCTCTTCTACTGTCGTTTTCCGCATTGATGTATTTTAGTTTCACATCTAATACGGCCGCCTGAATTTCATCCAGACGGGAATTCAAACCTTTATAGATGTTCACATATTTCTGGTTGGAGCCGTAATTAGCCAAAGCGCGAATGGTTTTACCGAGTTCTTCATCGTTGCAGGAAACCGCGCCACCGTCGCCCAAAGCGCCCAGATTTTTTCCAGGATAAAAACTGAAACCGGCAGCATCGCCCAGATTTCCGGTTTTCTTGCCGTTCCATACGGCTCCAATTGCCTGTGCATTGTCTTCAATGATTTTCAGGGAATATTTTTCGGCCAGTTTTTTCAGGTCTTCAGAAAATACTGCACGACCATACAAATGCACAATCATAATGCCTTTTGTTTTTTCCGAAATCTTTTCTTCAATTTTGTTCAGATCGATATTGAATGTGGAATCATCAGGCTCTACAAAAACCGGAACGAGGCCGTTATCTGAAACAGCCAGAACTGATGCAATATAAGTATTGGCAGGCACAATAATTTCATCCCCTGCTTTCATCACGCCCATTTCCATATAAGCACGCAAAATAAGGCGCAGCGCGTCCAGACCGTTGGCCACTCCAATTACATCTTTTGCTCCTATATAATTCTTCAGGTTTTCCTCAAACGTTTTCGCTTCATTCCCCAAAAGATACCAACCGCTTTGGAAGGTATTTAAAAGGCGTTCTTCAATTTCCTGCTGATGTGCAAGATTTATTTTCTGTAAATCGAGAAATTTAATTTGCTTCATTATTCTGTTTTTTAAAAAATTCTTTTATCCTGCCTTCAATTATACTACTGTAAAGTTCAGTACCATAAAAAGTTAAATGGTTGGAATCATATATGTAAGGTATTTTATCTAGTGATATTTCTTTTACAGGACGGCTATAAATATCGATATAATAATCATTAAACTGCTTTGCTAAGGCAGCATTAGTTTCCGAATAACTCTTGTCAAAAATTTTTTGATTCCCAAAAAATTTATCTTGAATTCTAGTGGCATAATAATATGAAGGAAACGAAATAGCATACCTCTTAGTAAGACCAATATAAATAACAGGGATATTTTTTTGTGTAAAAAATGAAGAAGTGTTGGCTGTTTTTTTTAAAATATCTTCTTTGCTATACCCAACATAATTAATATTCATTAAAACCATGTCAATATCAGATTGATTGACTGGTAAATAAGAAGAATAAAACCAATTGAAATACTCCACAGGACCTTTAAAAAGGCTTGGAGATTCTGGCATCGGATAAGTCGCATCTGCCGTAATCTGTATTAGATTCCAATTATTTTTTTCACAAATCTTACGCACGGTCTGTGAAAACATTCCAGCATGGCTATCACCTAAAAGAATAATGTTTTTTTTACTTTTGGAAGGCTTTTCAAGTTCATCATATGGAAATTCGGATAGAGTTTGTGTACTCATAAAATGTCGCTTTTCCATAAGATACTGTTCGTTTGCGGCGTCACTTTTTGGATAATCTAATTCAACAGAAGCCAGCGTATAATTGTCCTTTAGAATTTGTTTTGTAACAGGAGTAAAAAGCAGGAAGAACAGAACCAGAACCGTTATAACAGCTAAAATAGTTTTATTACAGTTACTGTAATTTCTTTTTTCAACAAACTGATAAGAAATGGCAGCAGCAATTATGGACAATCCAATGAAAAATGCCTTATCCGTTAACTGGAAACTCTTGCCAAGAAACAGGCTTAATACAAAAAGAGGCCAATGATAAAGGTATAACGAGTAAGAAATATCTCCAAAATATTTAACAACTTTGCTTCTCAGAATCTTAAAATCCAGATCCGCACTGATAATAAATGCAGTAGCTAAGGTAGGAAAAAGTGTGTCATAAGCCGGCCAAAAGAAAGAATTGGCTTTAAAAACAAAATATAATAGCGTTAAAAAACTGCCAAAATAAAGCGTATAAAGCACAGGTTTAGGCAGTTTTTTTACATAATCTGAAACCAGTAAAGCAATTCCGCCCGCCATCATTTCCCACGCGCGTGCCGGTAAAAGAAAGAATGCAGGGCTTTTGTCATACCTTCCGATATACAGCATGATTAAGAAAGAAACAAGGGAAGCTGATAAAAGAAAAAGAAGTCTTGCTTGTTTACCTGATTTCTGTACGAGCAAAAGTATTAGGGGATAAATCAGATAAAATTGCCATTCTACCGAAAGCGACCAGGTATGTAGCAGATAATTATTATGAGCTGATTCCTGAAAATAACCGGTATGATTATAAAAATATATATTCGAAATAAAAAGAAGGCTCTGAACTGCCGTTCGACTGTATGCCAGTAGCTGCAAAGGTGTAAGAAAGTAAACTACTGCAAAAAACACGGCAACCATTCCTATTAATGCAGGAAAAATACGCTGAAGCCGTTTACCGTAAAATGCGAGTAAATTAAAATTATTCCGGTCGTAACCATTTAGAATAATCTTGGTCATTAGAAATCCCGAAATCACGAAAAAGATATCCACTCCCGAAAAACCACCACTAAAAAAAGGCAGCTGAAAATGAAAAAATACGACAGCAAATACCGCAATAATTCTTAAAAAAGAAATGTCGTAACGGAAATCTTGTCGTAAAGCCATATCAGAAGAAGTTCTTAATTAATTTTTTTATAGAATTTCGCGGGATTCCCCATCCATATTTCATTGGCAGGAACATCCTTTGTTACTACGCTTCCGGCTCCGATCATGGCATTTTCACCGATAGTATTTCCGGCAATAATGGTCGCGTTGGCACCAATGGATGCGCCCTTTTTCACCAAGGTTTTAGCGAAGACTTCTGGATATACTTTAGAACGTGGCATCAGATCGTTGGTGAACGTTACATTCGGACCGATAAAAACATTGTCCTCCAAAGTAACACCATCCCAAATCTGAACACCGGGTTTAATAGTGACATTATCACCGATTTTCACATCGTTTTCAATGAAAACCTGACAGTTGATATTGCAGCCTTCGCCGATTTCTGCATTTTTCAGAATGACGCAATACTGCCAAACAGAGGTACTTTCACCAATTTTTTCCGTCTGCACATCTGCCAAAGGATGAATTTTAGCCATTTTTTCTGTAATTTAAAAATTCATCATAAGTTCGCATATAATCTTCTTCGGTATATTCCATAGAAGCCAGTACCAAACAGACGCTTCCGCTGGAAAAATCCTTCATTTCGCGCCAGATTCCCCGAACAATATGCAGCGCCTTATTCGGATGGTTCAGAAAAACTTCTTTTTTATTTTTACCATCGTCCAACACAAAGGTAAAGGAACCACTGGCCGCAATAATGTACTGCTGAAGCTCATAATGTCCGTGTCCGCCCCTCTCCGCCCCCATCGGAACATCGTAGAGATAATATACTCTTTTGATTTCAAATGGTATATTTTCTCCATTTTCTAGAACCGTAATATTGCCGGCATCGTTGTGAACGATAGGCAGCTCTACAATTTTACAGTCTTCAACGGTGAACATATCTCAATTTTTTAAATTCATCAAAATCGCGGATATAATCTCCGGCGTTAAATTTTTTATCTGAAACAATCAGCGCCAAAGAGTTGGTTGAAAAATTTTCCACGCGGCGCCAGTACATTTTCGGTACAAGAAGTCCGTAATAGGAACGGTTTAATGAAAATTTTATTTCCCGGCTTCCATCGTGAAGCACGACATCAAAACTTCCGGACAATGCTACAATAAATTCCTGCTGTTCTTTGAAAGCATGGCTTCCGCGGGATTCTCCACCGGGCACATCATAAATCCAGTAAGTTCTGGTAATTTGAAATGGAAGCTGCTGTGGATGCTCAAAAAATGATAGATTACCTCTTTTGTCAATAATTTTGGGAAGGTCAATCAGTTTAGGTTCCATCTTATAATTTTGCATCTGCTTTCTCTTTAAGAATGCCTTTTACATCAAAGACTGCAGCATTCGGCTTTTTCAGGGAACTGATATCCAGATCAACAAATTCTTTGTGAGCTACGCCTAATACCACTGCATCAAATGTATGCTGAGGTATTTCTGTGCAGCTGTGCACACCGTATTCATAATTTACCTCTGCAGGATCAGCCCATGGATCATAAGTGGTAACCTTCACTCCAAAATCCTCCAGCGCTGCAATGACATCTACTATTTTGGTATTCCGGACATCCGGACAGTTTTCTTTAAAAGTAATCCCCAGCATCAGCACCCCGGCTCCTTTCACCGGAATATCCTTTTTAATCATTGTCTTTATAACCTGCTCTGCCACATATTTCCCCATGGAGTCGTTCAGTCTTCTTCCCGCGAGAATTATTTCCGGGTGGTAACCGTACTCCTGCGCTTTCTGTGCCAGATAATAAGGATCTACCCCAATGCAATGACCGCCCACCAAGCCCGGTTTAAAAGGAAGGAAGTTCCATTTGGTGCCTGCTGCTTCCAGTACCGCATGGGTATCAATATCCATGAGGTTGAAAATTTTCGCCAGCTCATTCACAAAGGCAATGTTGATATCGCGCTGGGAATTTTCAATCACCTTAGCCGCTTCCGCAACTTTGATGGACGGCGCAAGATGCGTTCCGGCAGTAATCACTGCTTTGTACAGATCATCCACCACTTTCCCGATTTCGGGCGTGGAGCCTGAAGTGACTTTCCGAATTTTTTCTACCGTATGTTCTTTGTCGCCGGGATTAATTCTTTCGGGGGAGTAGCCCGCGAAGAAATCTACATTGTATTTCAGGCCGGAAATTTTTTCCACGACAGGAATACAGTCTTCTTCAGTTGCTCCGGGATAAACTGTAGATTCGTACACCACAATATCGCCCTTTTTTATCACTTTGCCAACGGTTTCACTGGCTTTTATCAAAGGGGTAAGCACCGGGCGGTTATTTTTGTCCACCGGAGTAGGCACGGTAATGATGTAGATATCCGCATCTTCGATATCCGCAGTGTCTGCAGAGCAAAGAAGCCCGTTTTTCCCGGAATTAAAAGGACTATCTGCGAGAAGGACAGACTGGAGAAGTTCGTCTGAAACTTCAAGCGTCGCATCATGCCCGTCTGCCAGTTCCTGTACTCTCTCCGTATTGATATCGAATCCTACGACCGGAAACCTGGTCGCGAACAGTCGCGCCAGTGGCAATCCAACATATCCAAGACCGATGACGGCTATTTTATGGTTCATTCCTGTTTTTTTTATTTTTTTGAAAATTTCACGTCTTACTTATGGGAAAGAAATGACCGTGTGTTTTTACAGTGTTCGAACGGTCAGACTTTTTTTAAATTTTCCCAGTACCACGCCACTGCTTCTTTCAAACCTTTTGCAAATTTGTGGCTGGGTTGGTAGCCGAGGAGTTGCTGGGCTTTCTCGATGCTTGCCTTCGAGTGCGGTACATCTCCCTGACGGTTAGGACCGTTTTTAATTTCCACCTCACCAATTTTCGGATCAAATTCACTGAGGTATTTTTTCAGCAGTTCAGCCATATCCTTAATCGTTGTGCGGTCGCCAACAGCAGTATTGTAAACTTCGTTTAGTGCTTCTGTATTATCCGTTTCCATCGCAAGCAAATTCATCTGGATCACATTATCGATATAGGTGAAATCTCGGGAATAAGTGCCGTCACCATTGATTACCGGAGATTCATAGTTCATCAGCTGCATCGTAAACTTGGGAATAACCGCCGCATAAGCGCCGTTTGGATCCTGTTTTCTGCCAAAAACATTAAAATAGCGAAGTCCGATGGTGTCAATTCCGTAAGTACGATGGAACACATCCGCATAGATTTCGTTGACCAGCTTCGTTACCGCGTACGGTGACAGCGGCTTGCCTATTTTTTCCTCCACTTTCGGCAATGCGGTGGAATCTCCATAGGTGGACGAGCTGGCCGCGTAGACAAACCGTTTAACATTGTTCTCGGATGCAGCTTTCAGCATATTAAGAAATCCCTCTACATTAACTTCATTGCTTGTAATGGGATCATTGATCGAGCGGGGAACCGAACCCAGTGCGGCCTGGTGCAGCACATAGTCTATCCCTTCACAGGCCTGGAGACATGTTTCAAAATTGCGGATATCCCCTTCAATCAGTTCATATCTTTTTGATTTCAGAAGCTCTGTCAAATTTTCCCTTTTACCGGTCGCAAAATTATCCAGGCATCTCACCTGATAACCCTGTGTAATGAGAGCTTCACTCAAATTAGAACCTATGAAACCGGCTCCACCGGTAACGAGTACTTTTTTCATTAATTATTTCTTTTGAGAAAATCAAAAAAACCTTTTCTTTCTTTTTCCGCGGTATAACCATAACTGTATTTTCCGCCATAGCCGTAGCGCATTTCATTCTTATGAACGTCATTCAGGACAAAGGCCATCTTCTTCACATTTTCGTCTTCAGCAACAGTTTTGGCATAATTCAGAAGTTCCTTCTCTGTATAGTTTGCCCTAACCACATAAATGACCACGTCTGCAAATCGCAATATGTGGAAGGAATCGCTGACCATCATCATCGGCGCCGAATCTATCAGTATATAATCATATTCTTTCTTCAGCCTGTCAAGGAGCAGACCCAGCTTTTCATCTTCGAGCAGGTCGGTAGGATTGGGCGGTATACTGCCGCTCTGCATGATGTCCAGATTGGCATGGAGGTCGGACTGCCGGATAAATTTACGGTAATTTTCCGGATCGTCCTGCGCAAGATAATCCGACAACCCGAGATAGGTTTTGGGCACGTAGCGTCCCAGCTGCGGATTTCGGAGGTCCGCCCCAATGAAGATAATTCTCTTATTGGACGCTAGCGCCATGGCAGCGTTAATGGAAATTGTGGTTTTGCCTTCTCCCTTTACGGATGAGGTAAAAAGAAATACCGGAGCAATGTCCTGCTTTTTCACCATGAATTTCAGGTTGGAAGTCAGTATCCGGAACGCTTCCGCATACACAGAAAGGTCATTTTTCCCAATAAGGTCGCTTTCGTCTTTGCCCACGGTCGGTATTTCTGCCAGTACAGCCAGGTCCGGCATCTGGTCGGTAATGTCGTTTTTGGATTTCACCTGAGTATCCAGGGCAAATATACCGTACAGCACCAGAACCGGAAGAAGAAGCCCCACCAAAAGGCTGCCGAGCAGTATCTGCTGGCTTTGGGGTTCCACCGGGCCTGAAATGGTATAAGCCGGATTGATGACGCGCACCTTAGGCATTGTTACCGCCATGGCAATGGAGGTTTCCTCCTTTTTCTGAAGGAGGTACAGGTAGAGTGATTCCTTCAGGTTCTGCTGCCGGTCGATATTCCGGAAAATCTTTTCCTGGGTAGGGAATTTGGCAATATCTGTTTTGGACTCGTTCAGCTGTCCGTTCAGCCGCGCGATGTTCATCTGAATCGACTGCTTTGATTTCGTCAGGTTTTCCTGAATCAGTGACTTCAGTGAGGTGATTTCTTTATTTAACTCCTGCACCGCCGGGTTGGCTGGTGTGGCCTGCCTTAAGGTCCTGTTGCGTGTGATGATCAGGTCGTTGTACTGGGTAACAGCCTGATCCACGCCATCGGGAAGTCCCACACCTGCCGGCAGCAGCTGCTCGCGGCTGCTTCGGTTGGCCGCATTCAGCACCGCATTCACCATTTCCAACTGGGTGGCCTGCTCTAACAGCGCCTTGGTGTTTTCGTTCGCATTCTGCAAAGACATTTCTGCCTGCACCGCTAAATCGGCAATCTTGTTCTGGCGTTTAAACCCTTCCTTCTGACTTTCAATACCGCCCAGGTCCTGCGTGAGTACCTCCAGCCTTTCATCAATAAAGGCCAGCGATACTTTGGACTGTTCTCTTTTATTCTCCAGATCGGCTTTGTTGTACTGCATGATCAGCGTATTGAGCAGCTCGCGGGATTTGGCCGGCACTTCCGTTCTGTGGGCAAGCTCAAGAATCTCCGTATTCAGCTCATTTTCGGTAATGGTGATGGCACCCTGTAAACCTTCGGCCACCTTTATGGCGTTCATAAAGTGCACTTGCATCGGCTGTATCGCACGGAAACCTGCTTTCGGCTTTACGGTAAAGGTTCCGAAATCCAGTGTACATACGGTATTATAAGGAAAATGATAGGCCTTGCCCTCCGCTGACTTTAATTCGAAAGAGGTGTTCCCTTTAGCGGTAAAAGTAAAAGTCTGGCCGCTAAAACCGGCCGCATCCTTAAGGTTCAGGATGCGTATTTCCACTGGGGATTCCTCATACAACTCTACTTCTTTTACCTGACCTTTTACTGTAAACCGCACATCGGCATTGAGTGTTTTTACTACTTCGTACAGGATGGGCCGTGAAAGGATGATTGGGATTTCCACCCCGGAACCCTGTTTCGACATTACCGGTACGGCCCCCATATTCTGAATGGCCCCCAGACTTCCTTTTTCCATGTTTTCAATCTGTACACTGGATTTTGTAAGATAGACATCGGTGGCGTAGCGTAAATATACATTAGCCGCGATGTAGAACAACAGGAGGCTCAGCAGCATCCAGGGCCATTTCTTCAGGTATCTCGCGATTTCTTTTTTTAAATTCAGCGGACTTTTTTTAGCAGCGTTTACTGGCTCAAGTAATTCCATAAAATTCTAACGGGTTATGCTGATGATTAGCGTGAGCAGACCTAAAGCAGCGCCGCCTATCTGAAACCAGAGGTTCCTGTTTGGGTTTGTATTGGCAGCAATCTGTTTATTGGTATCAGGTTCCGCGTACAATATGTCATTCTGCTGCAAGTAGTAGTAAGGAGAGGTGGTAATATTTGCATTGGACAAATCCAGGTTCACCACCAGATCCGGCGCGCCTTCCTGGGCCCGGATGAGTTTCACTTTGGTTCGGTCGCTGTTATCAGTCAGGTCTCCGGCAAGTGCCAGGGCCTGAAAAACATTCACTTTCTGGGTCGTACTTGTATGCTGCCCAGGGTTTTTTACTTCGCCCAAAACACTGATGTTAAAATTCTTTAAAGAGACTGAAACCAAGGGCTCTGTCAGATAGCGCTTCAGCCTTCCCTCCAAATCGGTACGCAACTGCTGATGGGTCATTCCCCTTACATAGATTGAACCCAGAACAGGAAAGTGAATATAACCGTCCGCATTCACTATATACTCACTTGGAGCAGCTCCAGCGCCCCCGCCGCCTTCAGTGTTTGTGGCCGTCATGGTGCTCAGATTAAAGGGCCTTACCGCCAGCTCATCCAGCGCAGATACCATGATGAGCAGCACATCGCTATCCTGTATCCTGTTTCCTTCATATTTTGCCTGGGCAATCTCTTCAGAGGAATTTCCTGTGGACATATATACCATATTCTGTTTTGGCTTGCACGAAGCCAGCCCCAGTATGATAAGAAGTAAAAATAAGCCGTGTTTCATAAGTACAGATTGGGGGCAAAGATAATTAAAATTCGTTATGTGGTGGCACCTCTCCTTCTATCCCCTGTGTATTTTAACGCCACCCGCTTTGTTCCTTGGTTTGTGCTGAATAATGGATTTGGGTTCGCAGATGAATTTGGTGGAGGATTGCTTCTCTTCCTCATATAACGCCATGATGTTTGAAATTTATCGGCAATCGCCTTTTTCAACATGATGCCGCGTATCGAATCGTGTTCACCCTCTCCGTCTTGTCTGATACTTTACTCATTCCTTAAGACCAGGCATGACTGAATCATAATCTGGCGGTTGCCTGCGCCAATATCCCTTTCACATCATAGACGACTGTTGTCTCTTTTTTGTGGTTTTCCAAATCCAGGTTTTGGAATTCCCTATGCGCGACTCCGAGTACAATGGCATCGTAGATGGCTTCTCTCGTAAGTTCAGGCTGACAGTCCAAGCCGTATTCGTGTTTCACCTCTTCGGGATTGGCCCACGGATCACAGATACTCACCCTGACGTTGTAATCTTCCAACGCAGCCACCACATCCACAATCTTGGTATTGCGTACATCCGGACAGTTTTCTTTGAAGGTGATGCCCAGCATCAGTACCTCGGCACCGTTTACGCTGATCCCATTCCTGATCATGCATTTCACCACCTGTGATGCCA
The DNA here is from genome assembly GCF_003692615.1 of Chryseobacterium sp. 6424. NCBI lineage: Bacteria > Pseudomonadati > Bacteroidota > Flavobacteriia > Flavobacteriales > Weeksellaceae > Chryseobacterium > Chryseobacterium sp. 6424. Next base: position 325,095 of record NZ_CP023540.1, on the reverse strand, counting down.
CATACTCGCCCATGGAATCATTGAGCCGACGCCCCGCCAGAATAATCTCCGGGTGGTAGCCGTACTCCTGGGCTTTCTGCGCCAGATAATACGGATCCACCCCAATACAGTGACCGCCTACCAATCCCGGACGGAAGGGCAGGAAGTTCCATTTGGTGCCCGCCGCTTCGAGTACGGCATCGGTATCAATGTCCATCAGGTTGAATATCTTGGCCAGTTCGTTGACGAAAGCGATGTTGATGTCGCGCTGTGAATTTTCAATGACCTTGGCAGTCTCAGCGACTTTAATGGTCGGAGCCAGATGGGTACCCGCGGTAATGACCGAGCGGTACAGTCCATCGACCACCTTCCCGGTCTCCGGCGTGGAGCCGGAGGTTACTTTTAATATTTTCTCCACTGTATGTTCCTTGTCGCCGGGATTAATGCGCTCCGGGGAATAGCCGGCAAAGAAGTCTTCATTGAACGTCAGTCCGCTTACTTTTTCAAGTACCGGGATGCATTCCTCCTCGGTGGCTCCGGGATATACGGTCGATTCATAGATGACGATATCGCCTTTTTTAAGGACTTTGCCTACGGTTTCGCTGGCTTTGTACAGCGGTGTAAGGTCCGGGCGGTTATTTTTATCAACGGGAGTCGGTACGGTGATGATGTAGGTGTTGGCCCCGGCGATGTCGGTGAGGGAGGTGGAACAGTACAGTCCTGGCTTCGCCTGGGACTGAGATTGCTTCCTCGCTCCCGTTGGTCGCTCCTCGCAATGACTGTGCATACCTGAGGGCTGCTCTCTGCAATGACAGGGGGATGGGGCTTCTGATTGCTGGGATTGCTTCAGTGCTTCCTTCGGTCGCACCTCGCAATGACTGTGCATATCTAAGGACTGCTCTCCGCCTTGACCATGGGCAGGGGTTTCTGATTGCTGAGATTGCTTCGGCGCTTCCTTCGGTCGCACCTCACAATGACAAAGGGTTGGGACTGACGATGATTGCTTGTCGCTAACTATGTTTTCGGGTCTCTCCTCTCCATGACTGTGCATACCTGAGGGCTGCTCTCCGCCATGACAAGGGATAGGGGTTTCTGATTGCTGGGATTGCTTCAGTGCTTCCTTCGGTCGCACTTCGCAATGACTGTGCATGCCTGAGGGCTGCTCTCCGCCATGACTGGGCGCTACACCGTCGGTGCCCGCTAGGACAGTGAAGGGGTTTTCGTTGAGGAGGACTGACTGGAGGAGATCATCTTCGACTTCGAGGGTCGTGTCTGTCCCGTTGCGGAGTTCATCAATCCTGCTCTGGTTAATGTCGAAACCCACTACCGGAAATTTAGTGGCAAACAGTCGGGCAAGCGGCAGGCCAACATATCCGAGGCCGATCACAGCGATTTTATAAGTCATTATTTATATTTGTGTTTATTTAGGTATTGGCTGGAATGGAATGCAGGGAAATTTTTTACTTCAATTGATCCCAGTACCAGTTCACCGCTTCTTTAAGTCCGGTTGCGAAAGAATGGCTCGGTGCATAACCGAGTAGTTGGACCGCTTTGTCTATGCTGGCTTTCGAATGGGGTACATCACCGGCACGTACCGGCCCATAAAGGATTTCCACTTCCTTGATTTTGGGATCGAACGCAGACAGGTACTCTTTGAGCAGCCGGGCCATGTCATTAATCGTGGTACGGTCTCCCACAGCGGTATTGTACACGGTATTGACCGCTTCCGGATTATCGGTCAGCATCGCACGTTCATTCATCTGGATCACATTGTCGATATAGGTGAAATCACGTGAATAATCGCCGGTGCCGTTAATCGTGGGCGACTG